>JBGQIW010000001.1:0-95720 GCA_041498715.1 Gemmatimonadota bacterium
CCGGCATAGTACCTGGGCAAAGTCTGGACACGTGCGCGCCATGCCCACCAGCGCCCTGTAGTGTTGCCGTCCAAACACTGCCCGGACCACGCGCTGCCATGGGCGCCGACCGAGGAGTCTCACGCTTGGCGGGCGACTACGCCGGATCCGGGCACCGGCCGCACAGCCGCGAGGACAGGGCCCAGGAGGACACCCGTATCAACCTCGAGGGCCCCGGGAAACCCGATCATTCAGATCCTCCCACGAGCTCCCTGCGCAACGCTCGTAGCCGTTCCATCCGCTCCGACCACCCGAACCCCGCCGCGAACTCGCGCCGTCGCGTCGCCAGCTCCCCGCCCTCCTCCCCAAGGCAGCGCTCAGCGGCCGCCACGAACCCGTCGGCATCGTCCGCCAGGTCGAGCCACGCCCGGAACGCATCGAGCGCGGGGAGCGGTCGCGCGACCACCGGCTTCCCCCGGAGCAGGTACTCGAAGAACTTGAGCGGGAAGCTCGCTTGCATCACGTCGTGCCGGGCGGACGGCAGGAGCGCCACATCGAACCGGTCGATCACCGCCGGTGCGACACTGTGGGGGACCTCGCCCAGCCAGTGCACGTTGGGTGGAGACGCGGCGGCCGTCACCTCCTGGCGCACGTCACCCAGGTTCGTCGGCCCGACCAGCGCGATGGACCAATCGGGCCGTTCCCGCGCGATGGCGTTGATCAGATCGAGATCGATCTTGTACGCCGCGAGGTTCCCCAGGTAGCCCAGCCGAGGCCGCGGCAGCGCATCGAGCTCGTCGAGCACTGGATGGCGGACACCCGCCGCGTCCCGCAGGAACAGCTCGGTGTCGGCAACGTTCGGCAGCACCTCGACCCGCCGCGCCAGGGGACGCAGCCGCGCCGCCAGCGGCTCCGCGGTCGTGATCGTGAGACCGGCCAGCCCCGCCAACGTCGTCTCCATTCGCCGGATGGAGGTCGCATCCACACCGGGGTTGGCGGCATAGTCGTCCACGCAGTAATAGATCGTTCCCCGCGCGCAGGCCTGCACTGCTGTCCCCAACCCCATAGGGTGGAAGATCCAACCGGCCTCGATGGACCACCGCCGAAGCGCCAGCAACGCGCGGACCTGCCACCCTACCCACCGGCTGTTGGTGACCGCTCCTTCACCGCGGTAGGCCGGAAGCGGGAGCGGGGAGAAGACCCAGAGCTGCGGGCCGACCCGGCGCAGCGGGCGAAGCGAGCGGGCGAGCCGGGCCAGCACCCGGCGCCAATCATGCGCGCTTGGGGCCCGGGCCCCGACCGACTCGACGAAGAGCGTGGGTCGCTCGATCGCCAGCCGCTCGGTGAGGTGGTGGCAGTTGACCCGTGTCGCCGTGAACCAGAGCGCGGAGCCGTAGACCAGCTCCATACTCAGCGGACCCGGGCGCGGGCTCCGGCGATCCACCCGGCCAGCTCCTCCGCCATCGTGTCGTAGCTCCGGTTGGCACCCGGCGTCGCTCGGCCCGCGGCCGCGACCGCCGCGCGGCGCGGGTCCTCCCACGCCGCGCCGATCGCACGGGCCAGACCCTCCGGCGTCGGCTCGGCCAGGTAGCCGGTGTCGTGATCCCGGATCAGCTCGGGCAGATTGCCCACCGCGCTCGCCACCACCGGGACACCCAGCGCCTGCGCCTCCACGACGAAGATCCCGTACGGCTCTTCCCGCGAGGGCACCACGCAGAGCGCCGCTCGCTCGAGGAGCCCCAGCAACTCCGGGTGGGGCACCGGCCCCAGGAACGCCACCCGCTCGCCCAGTCCGAGCTCCCCCGCCAGCCGCTCGAGGCCCTTCCGCTCCTCCCCGTCGCCGGCGAGCCAGAGGGGCGCGGGAATCCGCGGGCCGAGCTGCGCCCACGCCCGGAGCAGCAGGTCGAAGCCCTTCTTGGCAACCATCCGCCCCCCGGCGAACACGAATGGCCCGGCCGGCGCCGCCACGGGGGCCGCCCGCGGCTCCACCGAAACGGCGTCGGCCAGAACGCCGGTCCGGTCGGGGGCGCCGCGGTACCACCGGGCGCGCTCCCCTCGGGTACGGAGCCAGGACGAGCAGAAGAGATTCGTGTCGGCGTCGCGTGTGAGCCCGGCGTAGATGCGGCGGGTCGCGACGCTTCGCGGACCGATCTGCATCACGTCGTTGCCACGGAACGACAGCAGGAACGGCGCGCCGGCCGCTCGCGCGCAGTCCCGGGCATACAGGGCGTGCACGCTGACGAAGTGCACGTACACCGCGTCCGCCCCCCAGGCGAGGACGGTATCCCGTACCCGCTGGCGCGCGCGCCACGCGCGAAGCACAAACGTCGTTCGCGGCCGGAGATTCCACTCGAAGCGGTGAACGGGCACGTCGTCCACGATCTCGGTCGGCGGACACCCACCCGGCTGCCGCGTGAGCACCAGCGGCAGGTGCCCCCGCCGGATCAGCCCCGCGGCCAGGCCCCGGACCGCCGTTTGCACCCCCCCGATCGTGGGCCAGTAGTCGTTGCAGAACAGCGCGATCCGCACCGCCTCAGGCCTGCTCCAGCGTCCGCCGGGCAAGCTCCAGCATGCGCCGCCGGAACCCAGCCGTCGAGAAGCGAAGCGCGAGCATCCGACACGCCGTCCTATCCGGACCGCCATCCCGCTCGAGCAAGGCCATACCCCCCGCGAGCGCCTCGGCCGTCTGCTCCCCCACCAGCACGCCTCCCGGCTCGACTCTCGGCGCCCCACCCAGAAGGGGCGGCTGGCTCGACGCGACGACGTCAAGCATCCCGCCGCGACCCAACGCGACCACGGGCACGCCCGTGGCCAACGCCTCCACGCCGACGATGCCGAAATCTTCCTCCCCGGGGAACACCAACGCGCGGGCTCCGCCGAGGAGCGCGTGCTTGGCTTCCTCATCCACCCGGCCGGCAAACTCCACGAGGCCGGCGCCGCCGCTCTCTCGCGCCACCGCCTCGAGCGTGGCGCGCTCGGGCCCTTCGCCAATTACCACCAGACGCCGTCCCAGACGAGCCGCCGCCCGAACCGCCAGGTCGATCCGCTTGTACGCCTCGAGCCGCGAGAGCACCACGTAATAGTCGCCGCGCGGGCCCGGCGGCACCGGGATGCGATCCACGTCGACCGGCGGCGGCAGCACGGCGGCCCGGCGCCGGTAGAGCCGCCGGATGCGCTCGGCCACCGCCCGGGAGTTCGCGACGAACCGCGTCACTCGATTCGCGTTGACCACGTCCCACGTCGCCAGCTGCCGCAGCCGCCCACGGACGAACGGGCGCAGCGGCGCCGGCACCGCCCGGAGATACTGGGGCATGAGATCATGGGCGTAGCGGAGCGGAGCGTGCACGTAGGCCAGGTGGCGCTGGTAGCTGCGCGAAGGGACGTTCTTGGCCACGGCGTGGGAGCTGGACACGATCAGGCTCGCGTCGCCCACGTCGAGCGTCTGGACCGCGTCGGCGAACCACGGAAACAGGACTTTCCTGAGCCGGATCGCGTTGGGCACCCGGCCAAGGTAGCTCTCGTGCACGCGGGACGACTCGATCCCCAGGGCGGGTAGTACCCGGCGGTCCGCCATCAGCGCCAGGATCGGTGCCGCGGGGAAGAGCGTCGCGAGCTCCTTCAGCACCCGCTCGGCCCCGTGGACGCCGCCGATCCAGTCGTGCACCAGCACGACCGGGGGTCCGTCCCACAGGTCTGCCGCCGGAAGCTGCCGCTGAGGTTGGTCGCTCGGGATCGAGGTGGCGCTCACGGGGTCCGCACGGAGCGGAGCACGCCGAGGGCCCGCATGCGCTCCTGGGCGGCGGTCGCCTCGTTGCGGAACCCCGGCTCCGCCATGGCCCAGGCCACGTACTCCCGCACCGTGCCGGCGAGGGGCTCGCGCACGGCCCAGCCTAGCGCCTCCAGCTTGGACACGTCGGAGCGGACGTGACGGGTGTCGCCTACGCGGTAGAGCCCCGGCAGGAGGGGGTCCCGCTCGCACCCCACGGCCGCCCCCACTTCGCGCACCAGCTCGAGCACCGTCACGGACCGGTGCCCGCCGACGTTGAACGCCCGATACGCCATGGCCGGCTGATCGAGCGGCAGGAGATTGGCCCGGACCACGTCCTTGATGCTGACGTAATCGCGCAGCTGGCACCCGTCCTCGTACACCAGAGCGGGCGCGTCCGACGCGACCTGCACCGTGAAGCTCCGGAGCGCGCCGGAGTAGGCGTTGCGGAACGACTGGCGTGTGCCCTGCACGATGGAGTACCGGAACGCCACGCTCGGCACCCGGTAGCGCGCGGCCAGCAGCGTCGCCATGTCGTCCTGATCCCGCTTGGACAGCCCGTAGGGGTTGTGCGGACGCACCACCGACTCGTCGGTCCACCCGGGCTCGAGCAACCCTCCGCAGCGGGGGCAGGTCTGCTCCCAGCGCCCCGCCGCGAGCTGCTCTTCGGGACGCGGCCCCGGATAGACCGGACCGCACGCCCGGCAGTCGTACCGCCCCTCACCGTACACCGCCTGGGACGAGGCGACGACGACCAGCCCCACCTGGCGGAATTCGGCCACGATCAGCTCGTAGAGGAGCGCCGTACCCGCCGCGTTGGTGCTGAAGAACGTGCTGAAGTCGGGGAGGTAGTCCTGATACGCCGCGAAGTGGTACACCAGGTCGACGTCGCGGAGCGCCCGGCGCATCGCGCCCGGGTCCCGCACGTCGCCCCGCTGGAACTCGACCTCCCGGGGCAGATACCCCGGCACCGTGCCGTCGTGCACCGGCGGAATCAACAGATCCAGAACCCGCACGTCGTAGCCGCGGGCCAGCAGCGCATCCACCGTGTGGGACCCGATAAACCCCGCCCCTCCCGTCACCAGCACACGGGTCACCGGGCCGCCCCCCGGACCGATCCGTTGGCCGCCACGTGCTCCACTACCCGGCGCACGCCGGTGTCGAGCGAGACGGTCGGGCACCAGCCCCAGGTCGCCCGGGCCCGCGAAGCGTCGAGGCAGACGCGCGCGACCTCGCCCGGCCGCGCCGGTGCGAAGGTGGGCGGGCGCCGGTACTCGGTCGCGGCCGCGACGGCGCGGAAGATGTCGATATCCGCCACTTCGCGACCCCAGCCGAGGTTGGCCACGACGCCCGACGGCCCTCTCGCCGCCCGCACGTTCGCCTCCACAACGTCGCCCACGTAGACGTAGTCGCGGGTCTTACTGCCGTCGCCGAAGATGAAGACCTCTTCGCCCCGGAGCATCCGCCCGGTGAAGATCGCCACCACGCCCGCCTCGCCGTCGGGCCGCTGCCGGGGCCCGTAGACGTTGGGGAACCGAAGCGCCACGTACTCGATGTCGCCCCGGCTTTCGTAGACGCTCAGGTAGTGCTCGAAGGCCAGCTTGCTGGCCCCGTACTCCGAGATCGGGTAGGGGACTTCGGCCTCGCTCACGGGGAGCTTTGCCGGGTTCACGTCGCCGTAGACCGCCCCCCCGGTGGAGGCGTACACCATCCGGCGCACGCCCGCGCCGATCGCTTCGCGCAGGAGGCCCAGAGCACCGAGCACGTTGACCTGGGCGTCGAACTCAGGCTCGCGGGTGGATCGCCGGACGTCCATCTGAGCGGCCAGATGGAAGATCAGCTCCGGCCGGCGCTCCCGGAGGAGCCGGCGCACCGCCCCGACATCACAGACGTCGCCCTCCCACAGCTCCACGCCGTCCGCCACGTTGGCGCGGAGACCGGTCGAAAAGTCGTCGAGCGTCGTGACCTCGTGCCCGTCCGCGAGCAGTCGGTCGGCCAGGTGCGAGCCGATGAACCCCGCCCCACCGGTGACAAGTACCCTCGTCATGATGCCTCGTGATGTCGGAAGCTGCGGGCCTCAGCGGGCGCCCCGACCCCGCAGCACGGCGGCGGGGGTTCGGAGGGCGATCGCGACGTCGCGGGCCACGCTCCAATGGTCGATGTAATCGAGGTCCAGCCGGACCCGATCAGTGTAGTCGATCTCCTGCCGTCCCGATACCTGCCACAGCCCGGAGAGCCCGGGCCGAACGGCCGTGAGGCGGGATGCCTGCGGGCCGTATTTCCCGAGCTCTGCCCGCGTGATCATCCGGGGCCCGACCAGGCTCATGTCGCCGCGGAGCACGTTCAGGAGCTGCGGCAGCTCGTCGATGGACCACTTTCGCAGAAAGCGGCCCACCGGCGTGACGCGCGGATCGCGGTCCAGCTTGAAGTTGACCTCGAAGGCGGCGCGAAGCTCCGGATTCTCGCTGAGGATCCGGTCGGCGTCGGCGACCATCGTGCGCAGCTTGAGCGCGTCGAACTCCCGGCCGCCGAGGCCCACCACGCGCCGGCGGTGGAGGAACGGCCCGGGGGAGGTGAGCACGACCAGCGCCGCTGCCACCGCGACCACGGGCGCGGTCACGATGAGCAGCAGCAGGGCACCTACGACGTCCATCGCCCGCTTGCCGGGGTGGTCGACGCTCGCATGTTGGACCGTCGCCGGCTCCTGGAGACGCGCCGGCGCGGCGGGGGCGTGGTCCGTCATCCGCGCCCGGCGCGCGCCGCGTCCCGCACGGCGTAGGTGAGCACGTGATGCAGCACAACGTGCGCCGATTCGACCCAGCCGTAGTCGTCGCTGGGCACCAGCACGGGGACCTCGACCAGCGCCAACGCAGCCCCGCCCGTGCGCCCGAGCAGACCGACCCGGCGAATCCCGATCCGGGCGGCGGCCTCGAGCAGCGCGACCAGATTGGGCGAGCTGCCGCTCACCGAGATCACCACCAGCGCATCGCCCGGTTTGCCGAGCACCTCCAGTTGCTCGGCGAACACCCGCTCGAACGCTGTGTCGTTGCCCCAGGCCGTGACCAGCCCCATGCTGTCGGACAGCGACAGCGCTGAGGTGCCCTTCCCGCCCGGCGCGCGGCCCGCCTTCTGGAGATCAAGTGCGAGATGCGAGGCCGCTGCCGCGCTGCCGCCGTTCCCGGCGACGAAGATCGTCCCACCGGCTCGGCGCGTGTCGAGCAGCAGATCTGCCGCCGCCGCTACCGACGCGGCGTCGATCCGCCTGATTGCCTCCACCGCCTCTTCGAGCCAGCACGCGGCCTGGGCCGCGGCGGGGGGAACCGTCACGATGAGCGTCCGAGCTCGGAGCCGGGGGCGGCCACCACGGCGGGAATGCGGGGGTCGGACACCGGGACCACGACCGGCCGCGGTGCAGGGGCCACCGGAACCGCCGCCTCCTCGGGATGCCAGCGGGCGAGCGCGTGGGCGAATCGGCGGATGCGCGTGAGACCCCGGAGCGTGAGGTAGAGGATCTGGAAGTCCAGGCTCAAGGAGTAGTTCCGGATATAGTAGAGGTCCAGCGCGACCCGCTCCTCAACCGACAGGTCGGCCGTGTTCACCCGCCACAGGCCGGTGACACCGGGGCGCATGGTCGCCAGGCTCGTCCACCACCGCTCGTGCGAGCGAAGCTCCTGTGGCTGGATGGGCCGCGGTCCCACCAGGCTCATCTCCCGCCGCAGCACGTTCACCAGGGCGGGAAGGCGGGCCAGCACGGGGGAGTCCACCAGGGCACGGTTGAGACCCATCAGCTCGAACGCGCCGCTGGCGCTCAACACCCGCTCCTGCCCCAGCAGCTTGACGCCGAGCCGCCGCGCCTTGAGCCACCAGTAGGCCCAGGCCGGGAGGAGCAGGACCACCAGCCCGAGCGCCAGCGTCCAGTCCACCAGCCCCTTCAACCACGCGCCCCACCCGCGGAGCCGGGTGGGATGCAGGAACAGCAGCGGCACATGACCGACGTGGGTCATTTCGGTGGAGGTGGTGAGCAGGTCGTAGAAGGTGGGTGACACCCACGCCTCCACGTGCCGGTCCGGCCGGGTCACCAGCTCGGCCAGGTGGCGCTGGCTCTCCCAGCTCAGCGCGCCGCCGATGATGACGATTTGCTGGACCTTGAGCCGATCGGCGCAGTCGGCCGCGTGGAACGGGTGCCCGATCACCGCGAGGCCCGGCATGATCTCGGTCCCCGGCCGCTGGTAATCGTCCAGGAACCCCACTACCTGGGTCCCGTGCCGGCGCTCCTGCAGCTGTCGTGCGACGGCAATCCCGTGCTGGTTGGCCCCGGCGATCAGCACTCGCTGGAGCAGGCGTCCCTCGGCGTGCTCGCTGCGGATGTACCGCCGCCACACCAGCCGACCGCCGGTCAGGGCGACGACGCTCCCGGCCCACGCGAGCCCGAGCCACGCCCGCGACACGAAGGGGGGACCACCGAGGAAGTAACTGAGCATGATGACGCCGAGCACCCCGTAGGTGGCGATGCCGGCAAGCCGCGTATACAGGGGATAGGTCCCCAGGAGGGCCCAGCGCCGGTAGAGTCCCTGCACCCAGGCGAAGAGCACGGTAACGAGTGCGACGGCGACCGCGAGCGTGGGGTAGAGCGGCCAGAGCGTGCCTCCGGTCTGCCCTTCGAGCACCCGGAGGTAGGTGAACGTCGCCACGGCGTAAGCCAGGAGCATGGCGAACGCGTCGGTGGCGATGACCGCTAGGCGGAGACGACGCCAGACGGCGCCCATCGTCCCTCCGGATAGTGAAGGCCGGGAATCTCCGGCATCGAGTTGACGAGGACCTGCGCCCCCCCGTCGTCGAAGTGGAAGGTCATGCGCGCGAGCCCCTCGGTCTCCAGCACGCGGGTCACCTCGGGCTGGTGTACAGGCTCGCAGAAGAGGAGCAGGAACCCGCCCCCGCCGGCGCCGGCGATCTTGCCCCCCGTGGCCCCGTGCTCCAGCGCGAGCTGGTAAAGGCGGTCGATGCGCTCGTTGCTGATGCCGCGGGCCAGGCGCTTCTTCCGCTGCCACGACTCGTGCAGCACCTGCCCGATCCGCCGGACGTCCCCCTCGAGCAGCGCCTCCCGGGCGATCTCGGCGTCCCGCTTGATGCCGTGCAGGCTCTCGATCACGGTGGCGTCCCGCTCCTGGGAGGAGGTGCGCTGCTCCCGCAGAATGGTCGCCGCATTGCGGGAGGCGCCGGTGTAGAAGAGCAGCAGGCTGCGCTCGAGCTGGTCGCGCACGGCGAGCGAAAGGATGAGCGGCCGGACCGTACACCGCTCGGCGCTGAACTCGATGGCGTTGAGGCCGCCGAACGAGGCGGCGAACTGGTCCTGCAGTCCGATCGGCCGGCCCAGCTTGCCGATCTCGATGTACGATGCCAGCTCGGCCACTTCCTGCTTCGTGGCTCGTCGCTGGCACAGAGTGGCCAGCGCCTTGATCAGCGCCACGGCCACCGTGCTCGAGCTCCCGAGCCCGGTGCCGGGCGGGATCTCGCTCGCGGTGAAGACCGCCAGGCCGCGGGTGACCCCGAACTCGTGCAGGATCGACTTCAGGTAGCCCAGCTCGCCATCGAAGGACAGCACGACTCCCGGTGCCTGGCGCTCGAACACCCGGAAATCCGAGGACGTGATCTGCACCGCATCGTCGATGGTGCGGGTCGCGACCACATAGAAGTAGCGATTGATCGTCGCGCTCACCACCAGGCCGCCGAAGCGGTGGTAGTAGGCCTCCAGATCCGTCCCGCCGCCGGCGAACGAAATGCGGAGGGGAGCGCGGGCAATCAGCATGGGATCACCGCCTGTGGCCGGGCCAGCCGGCCCTGCTCGACCAGCGCGGCGGCCTGCGTGAGGCGCTCGTGCGAGCCGATGTCCACCAGCTCGGCCGTCGATCGAAACCCTTGGAGGCGGCGGCCCGCCGCCAGCATGGCCGGCAGCATGTCGAATGCGAAATCGTGGTAGCCGGAGGTCGGAGCGAAATCCCAGATGCTCGGTCCGAGGAGATACACGCCGGCGTTGGCCCAGCGCCCCGCTCCCCGCCAGTCGCGCGGCTTCTCGACCAGGCTGAGGATCCGGTCCAGCGGGTCCAACTCGACCATGCCGGCCCGGCACGGGTCGTCCACTTCCGTGAGCACGAGGGTGGCATCGGCGTTCGCGCGCCGGTGCGCGTCGATCACCGGCTCGAGCGGCTGGTTCGTAAGCACGTCGCCGTAGAGCACGACGAAGAGATCCTCGCCGCGGAAGAAGGACTGCAACGGCGCCAGCGCGCCGGACGACCCGAGGAGCACTGGCTCGGGCGAGTACCGGACCGAGAGCCCGAACGCGGCGCCGTCGCCGACGAAGGCGACGAGCGGCTCGGGCCGGTAGTGCGTGTTGATCGCGACCTCGCTCACGCCGTTCACCCGCATCCACTCGAGGGCGTAGGCGATCATCGGCACCCCGGCCACCGCGACCATCGGTTTGGGACGATCCGACGTCAGCGGCCGCAGTCGGGTGCCCTCCCCGGCTGCCAGGATGAGCCCTTTCACGCGGCGACGGATCCCGCCCGCTCGATGTCCAGCCTGAGAGAGGTCCCCTCGGGACTCCAGGTCGCCTGTTCGGCGGCCCGGTCGAGACGAACGCACGACGCGTTCGGGACCACGAGGCGCTTGTACGCGGCCATCGGGCAGCGTAGCACCGACAGGACCGCCACGCGCATGGGGGCGACGTGAGTCATGAGCAGCACCCCCGCCCGCGTCGCCTCCGCGTCGGCCACAGCCGCCATCACCCGGGCCGCAACTTGGCCCAGCGTCTCCCGCCCGTCCAGGCGGACCTGGTCCGGCTGCGAAAGCCAAAGAGCGTGGGCGTCGGGGAAATCGCGCGCGACCTCCTCCTCCGTGCGGCCCTCCCACGGCCCCAGCTGCATCTCGTCCAGACGGCTGTCGACGCGAACCGACACGCCCAGCCGCTCGCCGAGCAGGCGGGCCGACTCCAGGGCTCGCCTGATCGAGCTGGTCCAGATCTGTCCGATGCCCAGGGCCGCGAGGCCGCCGGCGAGGTGAGTGACTTGCGCCCGGCCCGCGCGCGTCAAGGGCTCCGGGCTGCCACCGGCATAGAGATTGGTGAGATTCGACTGGGTCTCACCGTGACGTGCGATGAAGATCGGGCGTGAGCTCACGGCGACTCACTCAATTGGGGTTCACGGTTCGATGCGGCCAAGCCGCCGATTGTCACCGCCGAGAGATGAAACGCGCAGTGCAAAGTCCTCCACGCGCTGTCGAGTTTCAATGCAAACCGCTGCGTATAGTACACTGCTAACTTCCTGCTGAGCAAGAGCATGACCCACCGCAGCCGGCATGCGATCGACGCAGACTTCACGGCGGGGTCGGAGCGGACCGGATTGCCGCGGCAAGACGGATACCAGTCCGCCGCCCAACGAGCGATTGACCCGCGGCTAGCGCGAAATCTGCCCATTCGCTATGTTGTGAAAATATTCACAAAGCGCAAGCGCGCTTTTCTCCGCGCGCTTGCGGCATTTTATTGTCTTCGACCGAATTTCTGCGGAGAGCTCGCCATGGCTACCACCGCCGCCCCGGTGTCCCCCAACGCAACCTATCCCGCCGAGGCGCTCGCCAAGCTCTTCGCGCCGCCCGAGCGCGAGGAGCCGGCCCCCAAGCTCCGCCGGCTCTTGCAGGAAGCCAAGGCCAAGGGGTCCTACCTCCATACCGCGGGTGCCTACGACGCGTTTAGCGCGGCGATCATGACCCGCGTCGGGTTCAAATCGCTGTACGGCAGCGGTTGGCAGCTCGCCGCCACCAAGAGCATGTACCCCGACATTGGCATTTACCACTCGCATCAGATGGTCGAACTGGTCCTGGAGATCCGGAAAGGCATCGAGGGTGCGCGGAACACGCACTGGTTCGATACCGAAGGGCGCGAGGTGCTCGACGCGCCGCCCGCATTCGTCGATATGGAGGCCGGCTTTGGTGGTCCCACCCAGACGTTCACCCTCGCCACCGAGCTGATCCGGGTCGGCGCCGGCGGCGTGCACCTCGAAAACCAGGACCCGACCAATCGCACCTGCGGTCACATCGTCAACGTAGGCAAGGCGAAGCGTGACAAGGTGCTGGTGCCACGGAAGGACTGGCTGGCAAAGCTCAAGGCCATCAAGGCTGCGGCGCAGGCCACGGGGGTCAACGTCGTGATCATCGCGCGCACCGACTCGATCGACGGCGCGCTCCCGGGCCAGTCGTCCGGCGGCGTGAAGATGGCGGTGGAGGACGCGTGGGAGGCGGCCGAGCTGGGCGTGGATGTGATCTGGCCCGAGTTCAACAACACCGAGATCGACCAGCCGCAAGAGTTCAGCGAGGGTGTGCGGAAGTACTACCCGAGCCAGATGCTCGGCTTCAACCTGTCGCCGTCGCTCTATTTCGGAAAAGCCAAGAAGGCGAACACGCTGATCACCAACCAGCAGCTGGCGGACCTGGGCTTCACGCTGCAGTTCTCGACCCTCTTCAATTTCCGCACGGCCGGGATGGCCATGGAGAAGGGGCTGCGGAAGTTTCTCAAGTCGGGCATCGACGCGCTCGCCGACCTCCAGATCGAGGAAGACGAGATGTCCCCGGCCCCGACCACGAAGATGCACCAGAAGTTCGCCGGCATGAACCGGTGGCTGATCCTGGAGCAGGTCCTGTCGGGAAGAGAGTAAACCACGACGGTGAACGGTGAACGGTGGACAGTGAACCGTTCATCGTTCACGCGGTTTCCTTCCTGACCGCCTTCCGCTCCACGACCCGCCCGCTGGCCCGCAGTTTGTCTGCCTGCCACCCCTCCAACCGAACCGTGACTTCCTGGTCGACCCCGGCGGCCTCCACGCCGATCACCTCGCCCTGGCGATAGAGTGCCGCCAATGCGGCGCCGTCCGCCACTGGTACCCGCACCACCACCGTGACGCGCCCGGCCCGGTCCAGCTCGCGCAACCGGGCCTTCAGCGGCGAGAGGCCATCGGTTCTGAGGGTGGTCGTCATGATGGCGCCGGGATGCAGCTCGCGCACCCGGACCGCGAACTGGCTCGGGTCGGGCAGCAGATCGATCTTGTTGAAGACGACGGTCATGGGTCGGTCGGCAAGATCGAGCTCGCCCAGCACGCCGTCCACGACCCGCATGTGCTCTTCCCACTCGGGGTGGCTCACGTCCACCACGTGGAGCAGCGCGGCCGCCGCTCGGGCCTCCTCGAGCGTGGCCCGGAAGCTCGCCACGAGATGGTGCGGCAGCTTCCGGATGAACCCAACCGTGTCGGTCACCCGGGCCCGGATACCCTCCCCCAGGTCCACCTCCCGGGTGAGCGTATCGAGCGTCGCGAACAGGCGGTCTTCGACCACGATCTCGTGCTCGCCGGAGAGCCCGCGCAGAATGCTGGACTTGCCGGCGTTGGTGTACCCGACGAGCGCCGCGCCCAGCATCGGATCCCGCCCGGACCGCACGTTCTCCCGGTGCCGCTCGACGTCCTTGAGCTTGGCCTTGAGCGCCTGAATTCGGCGCCGGATGATGCGGCGGTCGGTCTCGAGCTGGGTTTCGCCGGGTCCCCGCAGACCGATGCCGCCCCGCGTGCGGGAGAGGTGGGTCCACATGCGGGTGAGTCGGGGCAGCAGGTATTGGAGCTGGGCCAGCTCCACCTGCAGACGGGCTTCGTGGCTCCGCGCCCGGGTGGCGAAGATGTCGAGAATGACCTCGGCCCGATCCATGACCCGGACCTTGAGCTCGCGCTCGAGGTTGGCGCCCTGGACCGGGCTCAGCTCGTCGTCGAAGACGACCAGCGTGGCGCCGACCTCGGGGATCATCGCCGCCAGCTCCTCGACCTTCCCCTCGCCGATGAGCGTGGCCGGATTGCGAGAGACGACATGCTGGGAAGCCCGCGCGACGACCTCGGCGCCCGCGGTGTCGACCAGCTGGGCCAGCTCGTCCAGGTGTTCGGTCATGACGCGGGCCTCCGGCGAGCCCTTGCGCGGCGCCGCCACCAGCAGCGCCCGCTCGATCGGATCCCGGATGGTGATCAGCTCGCGAATAGGAGGACCGTCCTCAACGGGTGATGGAAGGAAGCGTAAAGGGAATATCGCCGTACTGGTGCACGGAGCGGAATGCGTCTCACTCCGTCTCCTTTTGCTTGGCCCACCAGTCGAGGCGCTCGGCGACCTTTTTCTCATACCCCATGCCGCCCGGAACATAGAAGCTCGTCCCCCGAAGGGCCTCGGGCAGGTACTCCTGGGGGAGGTAGGCCGTGGGCGAATCGTGCGCGTAGCGGTAGCCCGCGCCGTAGCCGAGCTCCTTCATGAGCGGCGTGGGCGCGTTGCGGAGGTGCGCGGGTACCGGTGCTGCCGGCGAGTTGCGGGCAGCGTCCAGCGCCGCGCCGAGCGCCGCCTTGGCGCTGTTGGACTTGGGCGCCGTCGCCAGATAGATCGTCATCTCGGCGAGCGGCAGATACCCTTCGGGCGGTCCCAGCATGTGGAAGGCGTCCCGCGCCGCCACGGCCAGCACCAGCGCGTTCGGATCGGCCAGGCCGATGTCTTCGGCCGCCATCGCGATGGCCCGGCGAAAGAGTGTCATCGGGTCCTCGCCCCCGTCCAGCATCCGCGCCATCCAGTAGAGCGCACCCTGTGGGTCGCTCCCCCGCAGCGACTTGTGGTAGGCGGAGAGCAGGTTGTAGTGCTCCTCACCACTCTTGTCGTAGCGGGCGAACCGCTTCTGCATCGCTTCCCGGGCCAGGGCCACCGTGATCGCCTGCCCCGGGCCCGCGTGCGCCGCCGAGGCCTCGAGCACGTTCAGCGCACGGCGCGCGTCGCCGTCGGCCTCCTCGGCGATGAACGCGAGCGCGTCCGGCTCGGCGGTGACGCCGAGACCGCCGAGTCCCCGCTCGCGGTCGCCCAACGCCCGTTCCAGCAACACGAGCGTGTCCGCCGGGCCCACCGGCTCCAGCACGAAGACGCGGGTCCGCGAGAGCAGCGCGCCGTTCACCTCGAAGCTCGGGTTCTCGGTCGTGGCGCCGATGAGCGTGACCGTGCCGTCCTCCGCCGGTGGGAGGAGGCTGTCCTGCTGCGCCTTGTTGAGCCGGTGGATCTCGTCCACGAACAGGATCGTCTGCGATCCGCCGCTCCCGAGCCGCGCCCTGGCCTGGGCCACGATCTCCCGGATGCGGGGCACGCCTTCGCTGACGGCGCTGAACGGCACGAACACGCGGTGGGTGGCCCCCGCAATCAGATGCGCCAGTGTCGTCTTGCCCGAGCCGGGGGGGCCCCAGAAGATGAACGAGCCGGGCGCGCCCCGCTCGATCAGCACTCGAAGCGGCTTGCCGGGCCCGAGCAGATGCTCCTGCCCCACAAACTCGTCCAGCGTGCGCGGGCGCATCCGGTTCGCGAGCGGCTCTGCCTCCCGGGCGCCCGGGAACAGCGAGACCTCCTCGACGACTCCACGCTTCTGGGCCATGGGGGAAACTAGACGGACGGCCGCCTCGATGGGCGGCTGGGCACCAGGCCCGTCACCCGAGCCAGCGAGCCAGCAGCCACTCGCTCAGGCCGAAAGTTGCCACCCCCCCGAAGAAGGCAACGGCCGGGAGACCCCGGCGGCGCTGCTGGAATTCGGGCACGAGATTGGACGCGGCCACGTACAGCGTCACGCCGGCGGACAGCGCGAGCCCGTGCCGGGCGAGCGGTGTCAGCGACTCGGTCAGCACGACGCCGAGCAGCGTTGCAACTCCGAGGCCCACGGCGGACGCGACCGCCCGTGCCCGGCTCTGCCCGCCGGCGAGCATCATGCTGGCGATCGTGACGCCCTCCGGCAGCTTGTGAACAATGACGGCGAGAAAGAGCAGGAGTCCCAGCCGCCCCGAGACGAGGAACCCGCTCGCGATCGCCACGCCGTCGAAAAAGCTGTGCAGCGAGAGACCGATGAGGGCCGTGAGCCCGGTGACCGCGCTCACCCGGTGGGTCTCCTCGCCATAGTGAAAATGCGGGGTCAGGACATGCTGAGCCGCGTGCACGCCGAGGTAGCCGAGGAGAACGTAAATGCCGGCGTCGGCGCCGGCACGGAACACCTCCGGCATGACGCCGAGCAGGGCGACAGCGATCATGAACCCCGCCCCGAAGGCGATCCCCAGGTCGATGGCGTGCAGACTGCGCTTCAAGTGCCGCACGACCGCCAGCGCCCCGACCACGTTGCCTGCGGCCGCCGCCAGCGCGAACCCCAGGGGGCTCACAGGACCTGCCGGACGAGCGCCGAAAGCTGCTCCCGGGTATTGAGCGACGGATCCGCGAGCACCCGGTCGAGCAGCCGGTCGAGCACCTCGCCCACGCGCGGGCCGGGCGGGACGCCGAGCCCGAGGAGGTCGTGTCCATCGAGGGCGAGCGCGCCCCGGCTCACGGGATCACACCGCTCGCGGATCTCGGCCACCAAAGCGGTCCACGGCGGATCGTCGCCTTGCCGGAGCCGCCGGAGCGCCATGAGGTCGTCCGCCGCGGGCCCGACGGTCGCGAGCCAGCGGCGGACACCGGCCGGCGAGACGTCGGCCGGCTCGGCCGGCGCGCGGGCGACGGCCTCGGCGCGGGCGATTTCCGCGTTCTTTGCCTTCAGGCGCCGCAGGACCTCGGCCGGCTCGGAGCAGAGCAGCATGGTGAGGAGCACGGGATCCCGGGGCTCGCGGTCCACGTCGGGCGTCGCCGGCACCCGGGCGGTCAGCTCCGGGAGCCACACGGCCGCGGCACCCGCCTCCCGCCAGAGCTCCACCAGGTGCGCCACCGATCGCGCGGTCCGGAGCCCCTTGTACCACTCGTCACGCACCCGCTCGGCCGACAGCTGTGCCAGACCTCCTGCCGCGGCCCGGGCGGCGTTCCAGGTGGCCGGGTCGATGCGGAACCCGAACCGGGCCGAGAAGCGAAGCGCCCGGAGAATGCGGAGATAGTCCTCGCGAAAGCGCTCGGCCGGCTCGCCGACCGCGCGAACGACACCGGCGTCCAGATCGGCGGCCCCGTTGAACGGGTCGCGCCACTCGTGGCGCAGGGGGTGATACGCGATCGCGTTGATGGTGAAATCGCGCCGCGCGAGATCGTGCTCGAGCGAGACACCACCGTACGCGACGACGGCGTGGCGGCCGTCGGTGCTGACGTCCCGGCGGAAGGTCGTGACCTCGTGCAGCACGCGCTGTCGGTCGAGCACACCGACGGTGCCGTACTTGAGCCCCACCTCGACCGTGCGCTTCCGCCCGAAGACGGCCTGGACCTGCTCGGGCATGGCCGAGGTAGCGAAGTCGACCGCGATCCGCAGGCTGTCCCCGGCGCCCGGCGCCGAGAGAAGGGCGTCCCGGATCGCGCCACCTACACACCAGACGTCGAAGCCCGCGGCGTCGAGCGCACGGGGGATCTCCAGCACGTCGGCCGGGATGGGAAGCGTGGCGGGGAAAGGCATGGATGAATCGCTCACGCCGCCGAGTAGGGCACGCCGGCGGCGAGACTGAGAGCGAGCTCCAGGCGCGCCTGCGACGGCGTGCGCGGCCCGGCGGGGACCGCCCCCAGCGCCACGAGGCCGGCCCCGCCCCCCTCGAAGGCGTACGCGGGAACGACGACGCCCGTGGCGCAGCGACTGGCGAGGACGACCGGCTTCCCCTCGTCGAGCCAGCGCCGGATCGCGGGCACCGCCCCTGGCGGGAGGTTGCCGGCGCCGAACGCCTCGATCACCACACCGTCGTGGGTCGGCCGCGCGAGGTCAAGCAGTTGGCCCTGGTCGCCCACGACCATCGGAATGAGCGCGATACGAGGATCGAGGTTCCGGGCCGGGAGCCGGGCGCTCGGGCGGGGCGGCGACACGTAGTCCACCTGACCGTCGGCCACGTGGCCCAGCGGCCGACCGTGCGGCGCAGCGAAGGCGTCGAGCCGCATGGTGTCGGTCTTGACCGCCTCGTGCCCCGCGAAGACGGACCCCGCGAAGACGACCATCGCGCCGCGGCCGGCGCTCGCCCGGCTCGCGGCCACGGTCGCCGCGTCGCGCAGGTTACGGGGCCCGTCCCATTCCGCGTCGCTCGAGGTGCGCATGGCGCCGGTGAGCGCCACCGGCACGGCGGGATCCAGGGTGCGGGCCAGCAGATACGCGGTCTCTTCCAGCGTGTCCGTGCCGTGGGTGATCACGATGCCGCGCGGCCGCTCACCGTCCACCGTCCCCTCCTGCAGCTCGCGAATTCGCTCCCGGAGGGCCCAGAGCCGGTCCGGGCCGAGGTGCGCGGCCGGCAGACGGGCCCAGTTCTCGATCCGGAAGGGTGAGATGCGCTCGAGGCCCGGCGCCAGCGCGACCAACCGCTCACCGCCGTGCGTCGGAACGTTGCCACCGGCCGCGGGGTCGTGCTGCATCGAGATCGTCCCGCCGGTGAAGACGAGGTGGATCATGCGGCGCCGACACTGGAGGAAGCGACCGAGACGGTCATTGATCCGTGGACTTGAGGAACCGCCGCAGCCGGTCGAGGAGCGAAGTCCGGAGCTCGAGCGGCTCGGCGAGCTGGGTCGGCAGGTCCGCGAGAATGGCCGCCGGGTTCCGGGTCGTGAGCAGGTCGGCCTGGACCGCGCCGCCGTGGTCCTCCAGAAAGCGGCGCCCGGTCAACAGCATTCGGACATCACCGTGGTTGTCGGCAGCCAGCAGGTCCGCGAGCCCCGCGGCGACGAGCTGGCGGGCGCGGTCGCCTCGGCCCTGGGGGGAGAGCAAGGTCGTCGCGTCCACCTGCATGCGCGCGCCCAGGCTGCGCCAGCGGTGGACCGCGTTCGCCGAACAGCAGCTGTAGCGCTCCGGGTGGGCGAGCACCGGCACCAACCCGAGCGACACGACATGGACGAGCGCGTTCGTCACCGCCCCCCCGGCCACGAGACGGGGAAATTCGACGAGGATGTAGCGCGTGCCTCCGAGCCGAATGCTCGCGTTCGCCGCGGCGGTCTCGCTCAGCGGCAGGTCGAGCATCACCTCCGCGCCCCGGTGCAGCCGAGGCGACCGGGGCGCCGCGGCCTGGAGCAGCTCGAACGCAGCGTCGTGTGCCGCCGGCACGCCGCGCTCCGCTTGTGTCGCCGAAACGTGGGAGGTGAGGCACACGTCGGTGACACCGTGCCGCGCCATCTCGTGCAAGGTCGCGACGGCCTGCTCCACCGTCCGCGCCCCGTCATCCACGCCGGGCAGCAGATGGGAATGGAGATCGATCACGATCCGGGCCGAGGGGCCAGGAGGATACCTGCCGCAAACCGGCCCAGCTCAGCGGGCGCGTGCTCGGCCTGGGCCAGGAGGGCGAGCGTCACGAGCGCGTCGGCAGCCAGCAGATCGAGCGCCACGGATCGATCTCCCGCGGCGGCGAGAACGTGCCGCAGGGCGTTGCCCGCGGCGCGTGCCAGGGTATCGGCGATCGTCGTTGCGGGCGGGGCGGCCCCGGCGTAATCAATCACCCGCCGCCGGAGCGCGCCGGGGGCCCGCGCGGTGTGCTGGTCCAGCCATGCGTCGAGCGACGCTCCGGCGGGCTTCCGCGTCGTCAACCGCCGTTCCCGAGCCAGGCGGCGACCACGGCGGGCGTCCGGGCCCGGGCCTCGGGGAGCCGGGCGGGATCGCCGGCGCCGGCCGATGCGAAATGCGGGCGGCCGCCACCCTTGCCACCGCTGATCGCCGCGATCCGGTTGACCAGGTCGCCCGCTTTCCGTCCGGCGCTCACCAGGTCGTCGGTCAGGCTCACATGAATGGCGCCGCGGCCCGCCGTGCCGAACAGGACGAGCACGGCCTGGCGCTTCCCCTCACGGAAGCTGTCGGCGATCTGGCCGAGCTCGGCCCGGTCCTCCGTCTGGGTCTCCGCGATGGTGAGCTGCACCCCGTCCACCTGAACCACTTCGCCCTGGGTGGCCGTCGTCCCCCCCGAGCGAAGCGCCTCCTGCAACCGGGACTCGAGCTTGTGCCGCTCGTCCAGGAGCTGCTCCACCTTGCGAGCGACGTGCTCGGGCTGGGCCCGGAGCCGCTCGGCGACCTGCGCCAGCCGATCGTCGAGACCCTGGAGCACGGCGTAGGCGCCGGGACCGGTGACCGCCTCGATCCGACGCACGCCCGCCGCGACGCCCCCCTGTCCCGTGAACCGGAAGAGACCGATCTGCCCGGTGCTGCGCACGTGGGTGCCACCGCAGAGCTCGATGGAGTCGCCCATCCGCACCACGCGGACCACGTCGCCGTACTTCTCCGAGAAGAACGCCATGGCGCCGAGGTCGAGGGCATCGCGATAGGGCATCTGCCGCGTCGAGGTCTCGTGGTTCGCCCAGATCTGCTCGTTCACGTCCCGCTCGATCGCCCGCAGCGTCTCGGCGTCGATCGGGCCGAGGTGGGTGAAATCGAAGCGCAAGCGCTCCGGCTCCACCAGCGAGCCCGCCTGACCGGCGTGCTTGCCCAGGTGACGCCGGAGCGCCAGGTGCACCAGGTGGGTGGCGCTGTGGTTGCGCTCGATATTGCGGCGTCGGGGCGTGTCTACCCTGGCTTCGACCGGCGTCGGCTCGAACGGCTGGGCGAAGCTGCCGGCCACGATGGTGCCCTTGGCGGAATCCTTCCGGACTTCGTCCACGTCCAGCGTCCACCCCGGCCCAGCGATCGACCCGACGTCGCTCACCTGGCCGCCCGACTCCGCATAGAACGGATTGTCCCGCAGCACCAGCTCCACCCGGGGACCGGTCTGCCGGAACGCGAGGAGGTCGGAGGCCGCCTCGGTGGTATCGTAGCCGACGAACTTCTGCTTGCCCCGCTTGAGCGAGCGCCAGTCGCCGGGCTTCTTAGCGTGGACGGCGGGACCTGTTACAGTGCCCGCTGCGCGGGCCTTCGTTGTCCCGGTCGCCGTGAAGCTCCCCCCGTGCGTCCGCGCGGCCCGCGAGCGCGCCCGCTGCTCCTCCAGCGCGCGCTCGAAGCCTTCGAGATCGACGGCCACCCCGCGCTCTCCGGCGATGATCTGCGTGAGGTCGATCGGAAAGCCGAAGGTGTCGTAGAGCTTGAACGCCTCCTCGCCGGGGATCACGGTCGTCCCTTCGGTGAAGATCTCTCCCAGGCGTCTCAAGCCGCCCTCGATCGTCTCGAGGAATCGCTCCTCCTCGGCCAGGGTCGTCGAGTGGATGTGGCGGGCGTGGGTGATGAGCTCCGGATAGACCCCGCCCATTTCCCGCACCACGACCTCGGTGAGCGGGGCGAGCGTCGGCTCCCGGCGCCCCAGCAGCCACGCGTGCCGGACGGCCCGGCGCAGAATCCGGCGGAGCACGTAGCCCCGGCCTTCGTTGCTCGGGTACACGCCGTCGGCCAGGAGGAAGCTCACCGCGCGGGCGTGGTCGGCGAGCACCCGGTAGGAGGCGCGGTGGGAGGCGTCCCGATCGTAGCCGGCGCCGACCAGCTGGCCCACGCGCTCGAGGAGCGGCTGGAACAGATCGGTGTGGAAGTTGTCGTCCTCACCCTGCATGACCGCTGCGATCCGCTCCAGACCCGCCCCGGTGTCCACTGAGGGCCGGGGCAGCGGCGTGAGCGTGCCGTCGGCCGCGCGGTCGAACTGCATGAACACGAGGTTCCAGATCTCGAGGAAGCGGCCCTCTTCCGCCAGCAGCTCGAACTCGGCCTGGGGCACGACCTCGTCCCGCGCACTCTGGGCGCCGGTCCAGTCGAGATCCACGTAGATCTCGGTGCAAGGGCCGCACGGACCCGTATCGCCCATCTGCCAGAAATTGTCCTTGTCGCCGAGGCCGTAAATCCGGTGATCGGGCAATCCGGCGATTTCCCGCCAGAGAGCGCGCGCTTCGTGATCGCTGTGGTGAACCGTGACGCGGAGCCGTTCCGGGGGGAGCCCGAGGTATTCCTTGCCGGTGACGAGCTCCCACGCGAATGCGATCGCGTCGCGCTTGAAGTAGTCGCCGAAGGAGAAGTTGCCCAACATCTCGAAGAACGTGTGGTGCCGCTTGGTGTGGCCCACCTGCTCGAGATCGTTGTGCTTGCCGCCCGCCCGGACGCATTTCTGGCAGGTCGTGGCCCGGGTGTAGTCCCGCCGTTCCTGGCCGAGGAAGACGCGCTTGAACTGCACCATGCCGGCATTGGTGAACAGCAGCGTCGGATCGTCCTTGGGCTCCAAGGACGAAGAAGGCACCTCACGGTGCCCTCGGGCCACGAAGAAATCGAGGAACAGTCGTCGGATCTGGGCGGAGCGCATCGGGCAGAATATAGGGGAGCGCTTCCCGATCAGCTATCAGCCGACGCCCCCGCGGCGCGCGGGCGCGCGCCTATCGCAACGCGCCGGCCACGGCCTCCACCGCCTCGCTGCCGGTGAAGCCTCTTCGGGCAAGAAAGGCGAGCAGCCGCCGCCGCTTGACCGGCCGCGCGAGGTTGCCGAGCTGGGCGGCGCGCTTGGCGGCGAGGGCCGCCGGCAGCCCCCGCCGGTCGATGTCCGCGGGCCACTGCTCGGCGACGGCGCGGTCCACGATGCCGCGGGCGACCCCCATCGACACGAGATCCCGGACCAGGCGGGCAGGACCGCGGCCGCGCTCGGCCCTGGTGGCGACGTAGTGCCGCGTGAAGGCGGCATCGTCCAGCAGACCGACCCGCTCGGCCCGGGCCAGCGCGTCTTCCACGGCATCTGCCGCGAGGCCCCGCCGGAGCAGCCGGCGGCCGAGGTCCGACCGGGCGTGCGGCCGGCGGGCCAGCGCGCGGAGCACGGTGCGGTAGGCGGCTTCAGCGTCCGCGGCCCGGGCGAGCCGCTCCGCGGCCTCCGCCTCGAGCGGTTGCCCGGCTCCGAGCCCCGAGGCCGCGGTCAGGTCCACGGTGGCGAACGCGCGGCCGTCCACCAGCACGCGAACGCTCCCGGGGCGGCGCGTATCCGGCTCGAGCGCGGTGACGATCATGTTACTCGTCCTCCTCCGGGCCGGCACCCACGCCCGCGACCGTCTTCATGCCGAGCACCTCTTTCACCTTGGCCTCGACTTCGGCCATGAGCGCCGGGTTGTCCCGCACGAAGAGCTTGGCGTTCTCCCGGCCCTGGCCGATGCGCTGATCGCCGTAGGAGTACCAGGCACCCGACTTCTGGATGATCCCCGCTTCCGCGGCCAGATCCACCAGCAGCGCGGTGTGGCTGATGCCCTCGTCGAACATCACGTCGAACTCGGCCTGGCGGAACGGCGGCGCGACCTTGTTCTTCACGACCTTCACCCGCACGTGGCTGCCGATGACCGCTTCGCGCTCCTTGACCGGCCCGATCCGGCGGATATCGAGCCGGAGCGAGGCGTAGAACTTGAGCGCCTTGCCGCCGGTGGTGGTCTCCGGGTTGCCGAACATGACGCCGATCTTCTCGCGCAGCTGGTTGATGAAGACGACGGCGCAGTTGGATCGGTTGATGGCGCCGGCGAGCTTGCGGAGCGCCTGGCTCATGAGCCGAGCCTGGAGCCCGAGGTGGCTGTCTCCCATTTCGCCTTCGATCTCGGCTTTCGGGACGAGGGCGGCGACCGAGTCGATGACGACCAGGTCCACCGCGCCCGAGCGCACCAGGATCTCGACGATCTCGAGCCCCTGCTCACCAGTATCGGGTTGCGAGACCAGCAGGTTCTCGATGTCCACGCCGAGCTTTTTGGCGTACTCGATGTCGAGCGCGTGCTCGGCGTCTACATAGGCGGCAACGCCGCCGGCCTTCTGGACGTTGGCGACGAGGTGCAGACTGAGCGTCGTCTTGCCGGACGACTCCGGGCCGTAGATCTCGGTGATGCGGCCCCGGGGAACGCCGCCGACACCGGTGGCGGCGTCGAGGTTCATGGCGCCGGTGGAAATGGCGGCGACCCGCACCCGGGGAGAATCGGCCCCCATACGCATGATCGAGCCCTTGCCGAGCTGCTTCTCGATCTGGGAGATGGCGAGGCCCAGGGCCTTGCGGCGATCATGCTCGAGTTTGGTTTCTTCGGCGGCCATGGGTAGAGCCTCGGTATTTATGTGGATGATTTTGCTACACCGATGAACTGCGAGACAAGATAAAGCCGAAAACATACCGAATCAAGAGTGCCTATGTGGCTTGTTTTGCTCCACTCTAGATTCGCCAAGCATCCGCCGTGTGCTCCACCACCGTCCCGTCCCGACCCTCCCGCACGCTCACCACATCGAATCGGCACACGTCCCCGCGCCGGCCGAACCGCGCCAGCCAGCAGGAGGCCACCCGCGCCAGGATCATGCGTTTGCGGGGGGTTACCGCCTCCGCGGGCGTGCCGCAGCACGCAGCTCGGCGACTCTTCACTTCGACGAAGGCAACCACCCGGTCGCGCCGGACCACGAGGTCCACATCGTGGCGGCCGAAGCGGAAGCGGTGCGCCTCGACGCTCCAACCGCAGGCAGTGAGGTAGGCGAGGGCGGCAAGCTCTCCGCGGAGGCCCTGCCGGTGGCGACGGTCTCGCCACATCGAGATGGGGACGAAGCGCTTTCCGGCCGGCATGGGCGCAAGATGCATTGCCCGGCCGCACCCGGCGGGATCGTTTGGGCGCGCGCGGCACCCTTACTGCTCGAGATGTTGGATTGAATGTGGGGCGCGGGCCCCGGGCTGGTGCTAGGAGCAGTACTCCTCGACCTGCTCGATCCCGATCCGCACGTCGCGGGGCTTGCTGCCGTTCTGCGGCCCCAGGATGCCGGCCTCCTCGAGCTGGTCCATGAGGCGAGCCGCGCGACCGTAACCGACGCCGAGCTTCCGCTGCAGCAGCGAGGTGGAACCGCCCTGGTTCTGGACGCAGGCAAACGCCGCCTCCTTGAACAAGGGATCGCGCTGGGACGGATCGAGCGCCTCCTCGGCCTCGACGCCTTCCCCCTCGGGAATCTCGTCGAGGATGTTGGTCTCGGTCACCTCGACCACGCCACTCTTCGCCTGCTCGGCCACCCATTCCCTGTAGCGCGTCATCAGCCGCTCGCTCTCCTCGGTACTGATATAGGCGCCTTGCAGCCGCATCGGCTCGCTCTTCCCCGGCTCGAGGAACAGCATGTCACCCTTGCCGAGCAGCGCCTCGGCCCCGTTCTGATCGAGGATGGTGCGGCTGTCCACCTTCTGCGCCACCCGGAAGGCGATCCGGCTGGGGAAATTCGCCTTGATGAGCCCGGTGATGACATTCACCGAGGGGCGCTGGGTCGCGACGATCAAGTGGAGGCCGACCGCGCGCGCCTTCTGCGCCAGGCGGGCGAGTGGCGCCTCGACCTCCGCCTGTACCGTCATCATGAGGTCAGCCAGCTCGTCCACGACGATCACGATGAGGGGCAGCTTGCCCTGGGTGTAGACCTCCTCCGGCGACGAGGTCGGCGGCGTGTCGGGCGGCTCCGCCGCGATGTCGGTGAGCGTCGTCTTCTTGGGACCCGGGTTCCGGAGCGACTTCCCCTCCAGGACCTTGCGGTTGAAGTCGATGACGTTCCGCGCGCCGTTCGCCTCGAGGAGCGCGTACCGCTTCTCCATCTCCGCCACCGCCCACTTGAGGACCCGCGCGGCCTCCTTGTTGTTGGTCACCACCGGATGGCGGAGGTGCGGCAGATCCTTGTACATCGAGAGCTCGACCATCTTGGGGTCGATCATCAGGAACCGCAGGTCCTCTTTGTGCTGATACTGGTAGACCAGCGAGGTGATGATCGCGTTGATCCCGATCGACTTGCCGGTGCCGGTAGCGCCGGCGATGAGGAGATGCGGCATTTTCGCGAGATCGGCGATGACCGGCCGCCCCTCGAGGTCAAGGCCAAGGGTGACGGGCAAGAGCCGGTCTTCCCCGCTCCAAGCCTCATCCTCCAACAGCTCGCGCAGCATGACGACCCGCGACTTGGGGTTCGGCACCTCGACACCCACCATGTCCCGGCCGGGGATCCGGGCGACCCGGATCGACCGGGCGCTCATCTTCAGCGCGAGGTCGTCCGCCAGAGCGACGAGACGGTTCATCTTGACACCGGGCCGGAGCCGGACGCCGTACTGGGTCACCACGGGCCCGGTGGTGCGGCCGGCAACGTCGCCCTCGACCTTGAACTCGCTGAGCGTGGCTTCGAGCCGTTCCTGGAGGGCGTCGAGCTCGCCCTCACCCGCGTCCACCGCCTTGCCTGAAGGCGGATCGAGCAGCTCGACCTCCCAGACCGGGCCCAGGCTCTCGCCCACACTGCGCCGGGGCTCGGTCTTCTTGGGAGCTTTCCCTCGGCCGGTGCGGGGCTCCGTGCCGGCCCGGGCGGCCCGACCGCCCTGGGCCCCGGGCGGGGAAACCGGCTCCGGGGCAAGCAGGGGGGCCGGCGCGGCGCCCGTGCGCCGGGCCTGGCTGTCAGGCCGCTTTTCCCGCTTCTCTCGGCCCGCCTCCAGCCACTGGAGCGGGTGCCAGGCAAACGTGATCAGCGTCAACGCGGAGAGAAGCAGAAATCCAAGCAGTAAGGCGCCGGTCCGCCCGATCCGGCCGGCGACCATCTCCGCAAAGAACCCCGGCCACAGGCCGACTAGGCGGGCTGGAAAGCTGCGCTGGGCGACGTCAGGCACCAGATCGACATCGCTGATCCGGGCGATCACACCGATGATATAGGGCACGAGCAGGCTCAACCCGCCCGCGAGCAGCGCGGAGCGCTTCATGTCGATCGGGCCTAGCCGCTCAAAGCCGGCGAGCGCGAGACCGATCCCGAGAAGCGGGACGCCCACCGCGCCCAACCCGAGCCAGCGCCACAGTGGAGGGCCGATCGCGTCGCCGACCGGACCCGTGAGGCCAAAAGGCACCAGTGTCAGCCCGACGAAGACGCCGAGCACGAGCGCCGTGATGGCGCCGAGCCGACGGCGGGAGTCCGCGGTCATGACGGCTGGGGCTGGGGCTGCGGCTGGGGCTGCAGCGGCGCGGGGCGGGGCTGCTGCAGGTGGGCCAGGGACACCCGGCGCTCGTGAAACTGGGGGAGCACCGGGTAGGCGTCCACCCGCGCCGCGTCGAGCACGTCGTCGCGGAAGCCGAGCCGGACGAGCTCGCGCCCGGCGCGGCTGTAGGAGAGAGGCCGCTCCCAGTGCTCGCCGTAGCGGCGCGCGAGGTCGAGGCTCGCGAGCGCCGCGTCGTTGAGTCCCCGGCGGGGCTTGCGTCCGCCCAGCGCGGCGACCGCCAGGCGGCCGGCACAATAGGCGTCGTCAAGGCCGAACGCCGTTTCCCGGCCGGCGCAGAGGATGAGCATGTCGCGCTGCTGCTCGATCACATCGCGGGCCCGCGCGCCCGCGACCCCCAGGTTGACGGCCGCGGCCACATAAACCGCAGCGGCGCCCTGGGCCGCGAGCAGCGCCTTGGTGCCGTTGGTCGTCGTGACGATGAGCGTCTTCCCCCGCACCGCCTGCTCGGTCATCTCGAGGGGGCTGTTGCCCAGCGCGAAGCCCGGGATCCGCACGCAGTTTTTTTCGCCGGCCAGCAGCACGTCCGCGCTGCCGATGGTCTGCGCCAGCCGCAGGGCCTCCTCCGTCGACGCCACCGGGATCAGGGCCCGGGCACCGTTGTGGAGCGCGGCGCACATGACGGTCGTGGCGCGCAGGATGTCGATCACGAAGACCGTACGACCCTGCACGTCCTGGGGCGCGAGCCCGAGCGGCGAGAACGCGACGTCGAGTTTCATCCGTCCGGCTGGAGCAGGTGCGCCTCACGCTCGAGGAAGCGGGTGTCCACCTGGCCGCGCACGAAATCGGGGTGACGAATTACGCGCGCGAGGAAGGGGATCGTGGTGGTCACCCCCTCGAGGATGAAGCTGTCGAGGGCCTGGCCCATGCGGGAGAGCGCTTCCTGCCGGGTGTTGCCGTGCACGATGACCTTGGCCAGCAGCGAATCGTAATAGGGCGGCACGGTGTAGCCGGCGTAGACGTGCGTGTCCACCCGCACACCCGGACCGCCGGGCGGATGATACGCCGTGATCAGGCCCGGGCTCGGCTGGAAGTTTCGATACGGGTCCTCGGCGTTGATGCGGCACTCGATGGCGTGCCCGCGGAGGCGGGTCCCGTCGCCCAGATAGCTGATCGGCTCGCCCGCCGCGATCCGGATCTGTTCCTTCACCAGATCGAAGCTCGTGACCATCTCGGTCACCGGGTGCTCCACCTGGATCCGGGTGTTCATCTCCATGAAATAGAACTTACCATCGGTGTCGAGCAGGAACTCGATCGTGCCGGCCCCCTGATAGGCGATGTTGGAGGCGAGGGCGACGGCGGCGTCTCCCATGCGGCGGCGGAGGTCGCCGTCCAGCGCGGGGCTCGGGCTCTCCTCGATCAGCTTCTGGTGCCGCCGCTGGACGGAGCAATCGCGCTCGCCCAGGTGCACGACCTTGCCGAGGGTATCGCCCAGCACCTGGATCTCGACGTGGCGCGGATGCTCGAGGTACTTCTCGACGTACACCGACCCGTTGCCGAACGCGGCGAGCGCCTCGTTCTGGGCCAGGCCGAAGAGCTGCACGAACTGCTCCACGTCGTGCGCGATCCGCATCCCCTTCCCGCCCCCGCCCGCCGTCGCCTTGATGATGACCGGAAATCCGATCTCCTGGGCGAAGACCTGCGCCTCGTCCGGGTCCTCGATGGTCCCCGGCGACCCGGGCACCGTGGCGACGCCCGCGTCCTGCGCCAATCGGCGGGCTGCGGCCTTGTCGCCCATGAGACGGATCTGCTCTCCGGTGGGCCCGATGAACGTGATGTTGGAGGCGCGGCACGTGTCGGCAAACTCGGCGTTCTCGGCGAGGAAGCCGTATCCCGGGTGGATGGCGTCGGCCCCGGTGATCTCGGCCGCGGCGATCAGATTGGGGATCTTGAGGTAGGAGAGGCGGCCGGGCGGCGGGCCGATGCAGACGTCGTCGTCGGCGAAGCGCACGTGCAACGACTCGCGGTCCGCCTCGCTGTAGACCGCGACCGTCTGGAGCCCGAGCTCGCGACACGCGCGGATGACCCGCAGGGCGATCTCCCCGCGGTTCGCGATGAGGACCTTCCTGAACATCAGGGTGTCAGATCGAGCGACCGCCCCGCATCGCCGCTCACGTCGGAGAACGTGCGGTCGGAGGCCGAGTCCACGCCCGAGACCCGGAGCGCGAACTCGCTCGGGTTCGACGAGTAGAAGAGGGCGCTCTCGTAGGTGACCAGGCCGTCCTTGTACCACTTCATCAGCGACTGGTCGAACGACTGCATGCCGTACGAGACCGTGCCCTGCGCAATGAGATCGGGAATGTTGAGTGCCCTCTCGATGTCCCGGATGTTGTCCGCTACGGCCGCGGTGTTAATGAGCACTTCCGCCGCCGGCACCCGCCCCCGTCCGTCCTTCCGCGGCACCAGCCGGAGGCAGACGACGGCGGCCAGCGCCGTGGAGAGGAGCGAGCGGATCTCCTGATGCTGGTGCGGCGGGTAGAACGAGATGACCCGGTTGATCGTCTGGGTCGCGTCGGTGGTGTGCAGCGTGGAGAAGACGAGGTGCCCGGTGTCGGCGGCCTTGAGCGCGGTATCGAGCGTCTCGGCGTCGCGCACCTCGCCGATCAGGATCACGTCCGGATCCTGGCGCAGGACGTGGCGGAGCGCCGCGCCGAACGTCAGCGTGTCGCTCCCGACCTCGCGCTGGGAGATGTTCGACTGCACATCGCGGTGCAGGAACTCGATCGGGTCCTCGATCGTGATCACGTTGCAGCGCCGGTGCTGGTTCACGTGGTGGATCATCGAGGCGAGCGCGGTGGACTTGCCCGAGCCGGTGATGCCGGTGACGAGGACGATCCCGCGCGGCTTGAGCGAGATCTCCTCGAGAATGGGCGGGAGGTTGAGCTCCCGGATGGTCTTCACCTCGTAGGGAATGGCCCGGAACGCGAACGCGAGCGTGCCCCGCTGCTGATAGATGTTGGTGCGGAACCGTCCGACGCCGGGGACGCCGATCGCGAAGTCGGCTTCTTTCTTTTCGGCGAACTCCTTGACCTGGCGCGGCGTCATCACCTGCTCGGCCAGCAGCTTGAGATCCTCGGGCTTGAGCGGCGCCATCTCGAGCGTCGTGAGCTCGCCGTTCACCCGCACGGTCGGCGCCCGCCCCACCTTGAGCAGCAAGTCGGAGCCGTTGCGCTGGATCATCTGCGCGATGGCCTGCTTGAAATTGAACGGCGCGACGGCGCCGGCCGCGGTCGGCTCACCCATTCGGATCCACCCGGAAGAGGACCTGCCCGTACTCCACCGGCTGCGTGTCCTCGACGCTCACCTCGCGGACGACGCCGGCGATCTCGGCTTCGATCTCGTTCATGATCTTCATCGCTTCGATGATGCAAACGGTCTGACCCGGCGACACCCGTGTGCCCACCTGGGCGTAGGGCTCGGCCCCCGGCTCCGGCGCCCGGAAGAAGGTCCCGACCATGGGCGAGCGGATCTCCTTGAGCGCAGCGTGGACCGGAGCGGGGACCGCCAGGCCGGCGGATTCCGCCGCCCGCGCAGCCGGCGCGGTGGTGGCGGGCAGCAGGACGGGGGCTGACGCGGCCCCCGAGGCCACGTGGACCGCATTCGACGTGCGGGTGATGACGATCCCGGTGCCGAACCAGCCCTTCACCTCGATGGACCCGATTTCGGGGGACTCGCGGAGGAGCTGCGCGAGCCGGCGGACGTCCTTCAGATCGAGGGACTTGATCCCGGGCACCGTCTGGAGCAGCTCCGCGAGATGCTGCATTTCCTGAGGGGTCATAAGCGGGTTCGTGACCTCACACGAGTTCGACCAGCTCGGTCCGGTTGTCCGACAGACACTCCGCTCCGCCAGGGCCCAGGTAAATGTCGTCCTCCAACCGTACGCCACCCCAGCCCGGAAGATAGACCCCCGGCTCCACGGTGACCACGGCGTGGAGCGGCAGCGGCGCGTCCGCGGTAGGCGCCACCCGGGGCGCTTCGTGGACCTCGAGGCCCAGGCCGTGGCCCAGCGAATGCCCGAACGCGTGGCCGAAGCCGCGCTCCGTGATCACTTCCCGGGCCAGCGCATCTCCCTCCCGGCCGGTCATTCCCGCGCGCAGGTGCTCGAGGGCGCGGCGCTGGGCGGCCTGCACCAGCTCGTAGATCGCCCGCTGCCGCTCGTCCGCCCGACGCCCGACGACCACCGTCCGCGTGAGATCGGCGCAGTATCCATCCACCTGCGCGCCGAAGTCGAGGAGGAGCCAGTCGCCCGGCTCGATGGCGCGTCCGCTGGTACGGGCGTGCGGGAGCGCCGATCGGGGGCCCGACGCAACGATCGTCGGAAACGGATGCCATTCGCTGCCCCGCCGCCGGAGCGCGGCCTCGAGATCCGCCGCGATCTCGCGCTCCGTGCGGCCAATCCGCACCGAGGGCAGCACCTCGGCCAGCGCATCCTGAGCCAGGACGGCGGCGCTGCGGATCGCCGCGAGCTCGCCCGGATCCTTCACCGCCCGAAGCCGCTCGACCAGGTCCACGGTCGTCACGGTGCGGCCCCGGCCGGCCCCGCCGAGCCGCTCGGCATCGCGCACGGTGAGCGCATGCGCCTCGATGCCGAGTGAGCCGGCCGGCAGCTCGGCGAGGTGCTGGAGCAGGCGCTGCCACACGCTGGCCTGATCGATCTCGACCCGGGCACTCTGACCGACCTCCTGGGGCGCCTGCGTGGCGTAACGGAAGTCGGTCACGAGCAGCGCGTCGTCGGCCCGCACGAGCAGCAGGGCGGCTGACCCGGTGAACCCGGTCAGATAGCGGATGTTGGGGAGGTGGGTAACCAGCAGGGCATCCAGCCCCTCGCCCGCAAGCGCCGCGCGGAGTGCGCGTTGGCGCGCCTCCCGCCAGTCAGGCACGGAGCCGGCCCACGAGCCCGTGCAACGCCAGCACGTAGCTCTGCGCGCCGAATCCGGTCACCAGGCCCACGGCGAGATCGGCGAGCACCGAATGGCGGCGCTCCGGCTCCCGCGCGAAGATGTTGGACAGATGCAGCTCGACGAAGGGGACGCGAACCGAGAGGAACGCGTCGCGCAGCGGGAGGCTCGAATGGCTGAGCGCGGCGGCGTTCACCAGCGCCCCGTCGGCCCGGCCTTTCAGGTTCTGGACGGCCTCCACGAGCGCGCCCTCATGGTTCGACTGCATCCACTCGATGTCGGCGTCGAGCTTCGCGGCTTCGGCCCGAACGAGCTGCTCGATCTCGGCCAGCGTGGCGCGCCCGTAGATCTCCGGCTCCCGCGACCCCAACAGGTTCAAGTTGGGGCCGTTCAGCACGGCGATGCGCATTCAGCGCTTGAGACCCTGGAGCCAGGCGTGGAACTGGTCCAGGTCGTCACCGCTGCGCGCATGGGGACGCCCCGGGACCGGGGGAGGGCTGGGACCGGCGCCCTTGGGGGGCGCGCCGAAGAAGTCGTCGAACGAACCGCCCCCCGGGCCTCCCAGTCCCGCGGTCTCGCCCGAGGGGCGTCCCACTGCCGGCGCGACCGGCGGAGGCTCGTCGCCGAAGACCGAGCCCAATGACAGCGGCTCCCCGGCGGGCCGAGTGGCCGATGCCTCCTCGGGCGGCGGCTCCGGCGCGGGCGCGTCCGGCCGGGCGGGCCAGCGCGGCGGCAGGTCCTCCGGGCGCCCGCGCAGCAGCGTCTGAAAGAAGGCCGCGACCGACTGGCCGCCGGTCTCGCGCGCGGCGTAGGCTCGACGGGGGGGCTGCGCGGACTCGGCCGCCTGGCGCGCCTCGAGGTCGGCCAGGCGGCTTGCGAGCTGCCCGCCCGCCGGACCACGCCGCACGAGCTCGCGATAGACCGTGATGGCCTCGGGAAGATGGCCTTGGCGCAGGAAGACCTCAGCCATCGTCTCGGTGACAACCAACTCGGGCTCCGCGCCCGCGGGGGCGTCATCGAGCTCGGCGGCGGACTCGGGGGCCGCAGGCTCCATCGTCACCGCGAGCGTGTCCGCCGACGCGTCCGCAGGAGGCGCATCCGCCGGGTCCGAATCCGCGGGGACCTCCGCATAGGCCGGCGGCTCGCCCAGCGCGTAGAAATCGGCCGTCCGCCCGAAGAGCGACGCGACTGGCGGCGGCGCGGCGTCCGGGTGATCGGCGATGTCCAGCACCGGCTCCGCCTCGGGATCCGCGAAGGGATCGTCCACTCTCGGCGTGAACCCGGGGAGCGCGGAGGTGATCGGCTCCGGCGGCGCGAGGTCACGACGGAGGTCGTCAATGCCGGGCGGCGTACCCGTGACGTGAGCCATCAGGTCGTCCACTGCGCTCGGCGTCTGATACTCGGTCTGGCCCGAGACGTTCAGGACGATTTCCTCCGGCCGCTCGAGGCCGAAGGTGTCGACGTCGGGGTCGGGGAGGGTGGTCGTCGCGCCGAAGCGGTGCTCCGCTGGCTCGGCCGGACGCGGGGGCGCGGAGGACGGCTCGGGCGTGGGTTCCGCCGCGGGGAAGTCCTCGTGGGGCGCGTCGGCCTCCAATTCCTCGAGCGGGAACGGCGCGGGCGCGGAGTTGAGATCGTCCGGGCGCGCAACCCAGCCGATGTACTCCACCGACGAGGCCTCCTCCGGAGCGGGAGGCTCGGGCGACGGCTCGAAGGCCTCCGGGGGGGGCACCGCTTCCACCACGGGGGGAGCCTCTGCGAAGGTCGGCTCGATCGTGGCGGCGACCGGCTCATCGGCGACTGCGGGTACCGCCTCAGCGACCTCCGCCGCCGCCGCTTCGGGAACGGCCGCGCTCCCCTCCGCCTGCTGCCGTTGCAGCTCGTGGACCCGGGCCAGCTGGGCCCGGGCCTCGTCGTTGCTCCGATCGACGACCAGCAGCGCCCCCAGCCAGCGCTCGGACTCATCGTACCGCACGAGCCGCTCGGTGATGTCGGCGAGCGCCTTGAGCGCGATGACGTTTTCGCCATCGAGGCCGAGCACATGGGTGAAATCCCGCTCCGCGGCCGTCAGGTCGTTTACGTCCCAGTGGCAGCGGCCCAGGACGATGTTGGCGGGAATGTAATCCGGGTGCTTCTCGAGGCCGGGAAGGAGTATCTCCAGCGCTCGCTGCGGATCCTTTTGCTTCCGGTAGGCCTCGGCGAGGGGAGCGAAGGTCAGGCCATTCGGGTTCTCTCGCCAACGGCTCTCGAGCTTCGCAATCTCGCTGGTGGACATCCCGATCCCGGGTGGAAGGAACTGTTTTGGGGTGGATGCGCCTAAGTCGTTGGGGGACTTACGCTGAGAGTAGCAAGGCTCCGCGGCAGTGTCAACTGGCCGACCCGGCCTCTGTCCTTGAGGTTTGGCGTTGCCCCGCTTAAGCTTATGGCTCTTTTTCGCAGGGACCGCGCAGTGATGAAGTTGATTCGGGGATTCGCCGGACGAATCGCGGGAGCGGTGTTCGCCGTGCTCATGCTGATCTTCGTCCTGACGATGGCCCCGTGGGATAAGATCAGCACCGGCACGAGTGTCGGAAAGGTGAACGGGCGACCGATCGACGCGCGCGTTTACCAGCGGGAGGTGCAGCAGGTCACCGAAGCCCGCCAGCGCCAGGCCGCGCAAAGCCTCGGCCTCGACGACTTCGAGTCCATCCGCAACGACGTCTGGGACCAGTTCGTCACCAACGAGCTGCTGGAGTCGGAGTACCAGCGCCGCGGCATCAGCGTCACCGACGACGAGATCATCGACGCCATCCGCAACTCTCCCCTGCCCGACTTCTTCCGCCTCCCCGAGTTCCAAACCGACGGCAAGTTCGACCTGGGCAAGTACCAGAAATGGCTGGGATCGAGTGTCGCGCAGCAGTTCCTCCCGTCCATGGAGGCTCAGTACCGGGCGGAGCTGGAGCGCGCCAAGCTGTTTCGCACCGTGACCGCGGACGTGTTCCTCTCGGATGCCGCGCTCTGGGAGCGCTACCGGGACGAGCACGAGGCGGTCAAGGTGGACCTGGCCGCGATCGTCCCGGCGACAGCTGTCCCCGACTCGGCGGTACACGTGAGCCAGGCCGAGCTCGAAGCCTGGTACGGAGCTCACAAGGCCGAGCTTGACCGCCCGAAAACGATCTACACCAGCTTCATCGCCATCTCCCGGCTCGCCGACGCCTCGGACACCGTGACGGCGCAAGCGCGCGCTGAGGCCGTGCGCAAGGATCTCGTCGGCGGCGCGCCCTTCGCCGAGGTGGCAAAGCGGGAGTCGGCGGACACCGTGTCCGGTAACAAGGGCGGCGACTTGGGTGAGTGGACCAAAGGCGCCTTCGACCCCACGTTCGACTCCGTCGCGTTCTCCATCAAGCCGAACGAGATCTCCGAGCCGGTGCTGACCCAGTTCGGGTACCACCTGATCCAGGTGACCAGCCGCACCGGCAACAAGGCCAAGGGGCGGCACATCCTGATTCCGATCGTCGTCGCGGGACAGCATCGCGATCGGCTCGACGCCCAGGCCGACTCGCTCGACAAGCTGGCCGCCGAGCATGCGGATCCGGCCGCGCTGGACACGGCAGCGCGCGCGCTTCATCTCCAGGTCGGCCACGCCAAGCCGCTCACCGCCGGCGGCAAGATGCAGATCGGGCTCCTCACGCTGCCGGACGCGGGCGTATGGGCGGCCAGGGCCAAGGTGGGCCAGATCAGCCCGATCATCGAGACGCCGTTCGCACTCTACGTTTTCCGGGCGGACAGCATCCACGCTCCCGGGATCCCCACCCTGGCGGACGCCAAGGATACGGTCACGCGTATCGTGCTGGACGCCAAGAAAAAGGGCGCTGCGCGCAAGCTCGCCGAGGACCTGGTGAAGCGGCTCGACGCCGGCGCCACGCTGGCCCAGGCCGCCGATGCCCTCAAACTGCCGCATGAGGTCTACGGTCCCTTCACCCGGCTCGCGTCTCCGCTGAGCGACGCGCTGGTCACCGGCGTCGCCTTCGGGCTCGCACCGGGGAAGCACAGCGGGGTGATCGACTCCAAGGACGGGCTGTACGTGCTGCAGGCGCTCGAGCACACGCCGGCCGACTCCGTGGCCTTCGCCAAGGAGCTCGACCAGCTCCGGGGACGCGCGCTACAGGAAGCGCGGCAGGAGCGGGTGCAGATCTATCTGGCCGGACTCAAGAGCACGGCCAAGATCGTGGACAACCGGAGCAAGATGTTGCAGCAGGCGGCGCCGACGGGGAGTTGAAGGAGAGCTATTAGCCGTTAGCTAATGGCTAACGGCTAGCGGCTTCTACTGCGACAACCTCTTCGGGTCTCCCGAGGCCGGCGCACCCGGCTGCGCCGCATCGACCTGCCGCGGCGCCGCGGGGCGCTCGTTGGGATCGCTGAGAATCGCATCCTGGGTGTCGGACAGACTCCGCTTGAACTCCCGAATGCCCTTGCCGATGGAGGAACCCACCTCCGGGAGCCGCTTTGCCCCGAACAGGAGCAGCACGACCACCAGGATGAGCATGATCTCCCCGAAACCGAGGTTTCCCACAAAGCCCTCCTAGAAGAGCGACCGCGCGATCAGGTATGCCACCAGGACGCCGACGAGGCTCAGCAGGGACACGTGCAGCCCGATCGGACCCAAGGTGAAGTTTACCACCAGGAGATCGATCGAGACAGGCCCGAACGTGGGCGAGGCGGTGGTGGTGAAGAATGTCTTGGCAGCGCTGTCGGGGAGCCACTGGCGGAGGAACGCGGTGAGGAATCCACCGGCGGCGAATCCCGTGATCAGCACGCCGATGTAGAAGCCGGGTCGGTGCGGTCCGCTGGCCATCAGTTGCGCCGGTCGAGGACGTAGGTGATGCTCGCCCGGAGCGCGTCCCGGGCGGGCGAGGGAGGAAGCAGATCCAGCTCCGCGTCAGCCTGCTGGCCGAGCTGCTGCGCCCGTTCCCGGGCGTAGTCGAGCCCGCCCGCCCGCGCGACCGCCCCGATCACGTCGGCGATCTGCTCATCGGCAGGCTCGGCGCTCCGCAGCAGTCCGGCCACGGCGCGCCGTTCGGACTCCTGCATCCGCGGCAGGGCATAGATCAGCGGCAACGTCACCTTGTGCTCCCGCAGGTCCGATCCGGACGGCTTGCCGAGGTCGGCCGCCTCGGCGGTGTAGTCGAGCAGGTCGTCCACGATCTGGAACGCCATCCCGAGCGCCTCGCCGAATCGGCGGAGCGCCGCCCGCTCCTCCACCGGCGCGGCCAGCGCTCCTACCTCCGCGGCACCGGAGAGCAGCGAGGCCGTCTTGGCCCGGATGAGCAAGTCGTACTGCTCTTCGCTGAACTCGAGCGGGTCGTGGGCCAGAAGCTGGCGCATCTCGCCGACCGTCATCTCGTTGGTCACCCGGCTCAGCACCCGCAGCGTTTCGAACTCGTCCAGCCGCACCAGCTCGATTACGGCGCGGGAGTACAGGTAGTCCCCCATAATCACCGAGATCTGGTGGGTGAAGAGCGCGTTGATCGTGGGCATGCCGCGGCGGAGCACCGAGTGGTCCACCGAGTCGTCGTGCACCAGCGTGGCGAGGTGGATCAGCTCGACCACCGCGGCGACGGTCACGGCACGCGGCGTCGGGCCACCGGTCGCCTGGTCCGCGAGGAGCATGATCGTCGGGCGGAACAGCTTGCCCTGCATCTGGAGCAGATGCGCGTTCACCTCGCGGACCAGCTGGAAGTCGGCCTCGATGATCCGCCGCAGCTCCTTCTGGACGCGCTCGAGCTCGGCGCGCACCGGCGACTGGATCCCCGCGAGCGTCACCGGAGCGACGGGCGAGCTCACGCCTGCCGCTCCGCCGTGAGGCGCGGGACGCGCTCGCCCAGATCCATGAAGCGGATGTCGACCGCGAGCGCGCGCTCGTAGCAGCGGAGCGCATCGGGCGTCTTGCCCTGCGCTTCCGCCGCCCGCCCGAGCCAGTAGAGCACGCCGATCTTGGCCTCGTCCCCGCCCGTCTCGCCGTCGGCCGCCCGGCGCAGGACCGTCTCCGCGATGCCGAACTGGCCCTTGTCGAAGAAGGCCACGCCCAGCGCCTCCGACGCGCGAAGCCGCCCTTCGGGCGAGCGGAGCGCCTTCTGGAACTCGGCGATCGCCTCGTCCAGGAGCCCCATCTCCTTGTACGCGACGCCCAGATCGTAGTGCGACTGGTAGTCGTCCGCGTCGAGGTTCTGCTCGATCCCACGCTTGAACTCCGCCAGCATCTCCTCGAAGTTCTTCTGCTCGTCGTCGGTGGGCTTTGCGCTCTCGATCCGCATCCGGGTGTCCCGCGGCGCGGCTTGCTCCAGCACCAGCGACCCGAGATCCACGAAGTCGTTCTGCCGAGCGCCGGCGGGCGGCCGCGGCGCCGCAGGCGGCACCGTGGGCAGCTTCGGACGGGCCGGCGGCGGCGCCACGGGCGGGGCCGGCGGCGGAGGGACAGCGACCCCCATCTCGGCGAGCGCTTCCCGGGCCGCGCGGTTCGCGGGGTCGTGGTCCGACACCCGCTGATAGACGGCGATCGACTTCTCAACCTCCCCGACACGTCGCAGCGTCGCCGCGAGGGCGAGATAGGCGTCGAGCATGCGGTCTCGGCTGCCGGTCCGATAGGCCAACTCGACCAGCTTCTGGTAGTGGCGCACGTCGTTCGGCTCGAGTGCCACCACGCGGGCCATGAGGTCACCGGCGTCGTGCCAGGCCTCCCGCGCCTCGCAAGCCTCCGCCCCGAACAGGAACTCGTCCGCCGCGCGCCGGGCATCGCCCGCGGCCTGCAGCGCCTCGCCCAGGGCACGGTGAGCCTCGGGATCGTCGGGGCGATCGGCGACGGCCTGCTCCAGCACGCGGATGGGGCCGGCCGGTGCCGACCCGTGCGCACCCGGCTCCTGCGCCGCGGCCGCCGGCGGGGGCGAGACCGGTTCGGGCGACCCGACCGTCTCGGCGACGCTTTGGGCGGCCGTCTCGGTGGGTTCCGGCTCGGCGGCTTCGGGCTCGACGAAGTCGAGCTCGACCGGCGCCGCCTCAGGGGCCTCCTCCGCGAACGCATCCGCCGCGGGCGTGTCCGCAAGACTCTCAGCCAGGACGTCGGAGAGGTCCAGATCCGGGTCGGCGGAGGGGACGGACAGCGAGGCGTCGGCAGCCGGATCGAGCCCGAGCGCGTCCTCCATCCCGGCGAGGTGCACGCCCTCGAAATCGACGGTGCGGACCTCGTCCACTTCGAGCCGCGGAATCTCGCTCGCCTGAGCGTCCCCGTCGGCAACCGTGCGGCCGTCGTCCAGAATCAGCCCCTCGAGCCCCTCCGCCGTGGGCGCGCCGATGTCGGCCTCGGGCGATACCTCGATGATCGTCGCCTCGAAGCCCCCGACCGATTCGGGGGGTGCGAGACCCTCGGAGCCGCCGGAGTCGGGCGCCGGTTCCTCCACCAGCGACACGACCGGCTCCGCCGGAGCCTCTTTGGCCGGGGCATCCCGGCCGGGCGGGGGCATGCCGAACCCGGTGTCGATGAAGACGAGATCGCCGCCGCGGCGGCGGGCGGGCTGGGCGTCATCGTGCGGCTCAACCTCGAGGCGCTCGCGGACGACCTTGGCCGCCGACGCGTCCCCGCGGGCCTCGAGGTCGGTGCAGAGCTTTTCGAGCTGCTCCTGCGCCTCTTCCCCGCGCGACGCGGCCCGGAGCAGCTCGACCAGCATCACCCGAATGTCCTGGCTGGCGGAGAACTGGTCCGCGAACGCCTTCAGCGCGCCGAACGCCTCGTCGAGCTGACCCTGGGCGTTCATCCGCTCGAGGTACTCCAGGAGGTTCCGCTTCGCTTCGATGACCACGTTTTTCCGGGCGTGGAGACGGGCGAGATGGAGGTAGGTCGTGGTCCGGCCCGGATTCACCCGCAGGATCTTGCCGCAAAGCGCGATGGCGTTGTTGAAGAAGCCCTGATCGGCGTACAACTCGACGGCCCGCTCGTAGTGGCGCACCGCCGCCGCCGTGTCGCCGACCTTGAGGTAGAGGTCGCCGACCCGGTTATACAGCGAGAGATCGGGGGTCGTGTCCTTCCCGGATTCGATCTGCTGGATGGCCTTGAGGTAGACCTCGATGGCCTTCCGCCAATCCTCCTTCTGCTCGAACTTCCGCGCGGTGTCCTTAAGCTTCTCGAGGCTCATGCGGTGCGGGCGGAAAGAGGAAACAGGCGATGGGGCTTGAACTTGGAAAGGTAGGGCGGGCCCGGGGGCTGGGCAAGCAACTAGGCCGTGCCCGCGGCCCCCCCGGGGTCGAGCTCGCCCGACGCGACCGCGCGGGCCAACCGCTCGAGATCCGGCGCAGGGGGCCGGTCGTCGTCCAGCGGAAGCACCGCCGGCCGGAGCCCGCGGAGGCGCCGATAGAGAGCCGCCACCCCGCGGCCGGGCGTGAGGGGTTTCAGGAACTCGAGCCCCTGGGCGGCGCAGAGCAGCTCGGCGGCCACCACCCGCTGGGCGTTCAGGAGAATGCGGCCGGCCTTGGTGGCGGCCGCCATCCCCATTGGAACGAAGTCTTCCTGGTTCGCGTCGGTGGGGATCGACCCGATGCTGGCGGGCATCGCCAGGGCGCGTGACTCCGCCACCAGGGACGCCGCCGTGATCTGGACCATCATGTAGCCGGAGCGCAGCCCGGGGTCGGCCGTGAGGAAGGCGGGCAGGCCCTGCGAAAGGTCGGGGTTCACTAGGCGCTCGATCCGCCGCTCGGAGATGGCCTGGAGGGTCGTGAGCGCGATTGCGAGAAAGTCGAGCGCCTGCGCCACCGGCTGGCCGTGAAAGTTCCCGCCCGAGATCACCTCGCCATTCTCGAACACCAGCGGGTTGTCCGTCGACGCGTTCAGCTCGACCGCCACGGTCGTCTCAGCGAACCGGAACGCGTCGGCGACGGCGCCCAGCACCTGGGGCGCGCAGCGTAGGCTGTAGGCGTCCTGCACCCGGGGATCGTTCGCGCGGTGCGATTCGCGGATCTCGCTGTGCTCGAGGAGGGCGCGCATGAACGCGGCGGCCCGGCGCTGCCCCTCGTGCGGGCGGGCGTCGTGGATGCGCGGATCGAGCGGTGCCGGTGTCCCCCGGAGGGCTTCGAGGCTCATGGCGGCGGCGCCGACGGCGGTGCGCCAGAGCACTTCCGCATCGTGCACCAGCAGCGCGAGCAGCGCGGTTTGCGCCTGGGTGCCGTTGATGAACGCCAGCCCCTCTTTCGGAGCGAAGCGGAACGGAGCGAGTCCGGCGGCCGCCAGCCCTGGGCCGGCGGGCACCCGGCGCCGGCCGTGCGCGTCGACCTCGACCAGCTCCCCTTCTCCCATCAGGGTCAGACCCACGTGGCTGAGCGGCGCGAGGTCGCCGCTCGCCCCCACGCTCCCCTGTTCCGGCACCAGCGGCACCAGCCCGGCGTTGAGCACGGCGACAAGGGCGTCGACCAGGGCCGGCCGCACCCCACTCGTGGGCCGAAGCAGCACGTTCGCCCGGAGCAGCATGAGTCCCCGCACCACGTCCGCCGGCAGCGGGTCCCCCACGCCGGCGGCGTGACTACGGATCAGATTGGCCTGGAGCTGGTCGAGATTGTCTGGCGAGATGCGAACGTTGGCAAGCTTACCGAAGCCGGTGTTGACCCCATAGATCGTCCGGCCTTCCGCGATCGCGGCCTCGATGGCGCGCCGGCTGGAGCGGAGCCGCTCCCGCGCGCCGGGATCGATCGCCACCACCAACCCCGGCTCCCGCGCAACCCGGACGACGTCGGCGATGGCGAGCGAGCGGCCGTCGAGGACCAGGGTCGGGTCGGACATGGGCCCGAATCTCGACGGAGGCCCTCGATTCCACAAGACGGCCCGATGGGCCTACGGTGTGGCGCGCCGGGCGCTGGAGACGGTTCGGAGCTCCGGGTTTTCCGGATCGGTCTGGAGCGACCACCCGAAGATGATGAACTGGCGTCCCACGTGCGTCGGGCGCATGGCGCCGTACAGCACCGACGCGGCGGGGCCCGGCACCTGGAATACGTAGCCCACGTTGGGAATGAGGTCGGCCGAAGCGGTGGAATAGCCGAGCGGGCCGGGCGTGGTGGGGCTCGGCGCGAGATCGATGCTGGTCAGGTCGGCGACCGGCTGGAAATTGTTGTAAATCGCGAGCAGCACACCCGCGCTCGCCCGCCGCGGCATCAGGAGCAGCGAGTCGGGCACGCCGGTGAGCTCGACCGAGACATCCGCATCAGGCCCCGCCCCCGGAACGATCAGGCCGAGCTCGTTATCCTGGATCTGGCCGTCGCCATTGAGATCCTTCCAGAAGCGAAACCCGCTCTGGGACGGCTGCACCCCGGTCGCGTACAGCACGATGTTCCGCGCGTCCGGCCGGGGCGTATCGTTGTGCGGCGTCGAGCGCGCACTCTCCGCCTGCCCCGGGCTCACCGCGGACACCGCAAAGCAGCGGGAGACCCCGTCGATGAGCGCCCCGACGATGAACTCGGGAGCCACGGTCGAGCCCTCGAGCTGCCAGCTGGAGCCGCACTGGCCCGCGAGATAGTCGGTGGTCCACGCGTAGCTGGTGCTGTAGACCCGGTAGCTCTGGAAATTGCTCGGATTGGCCAGGAAGGCATTGTCATCCCAGCTCAGTGCGACGGCCTTGTCGAGCGTGGTCCCGACGAGGTTGAGCGGTTGCGGCGGGGGGGTGCCCGTGCCAGGGGCGGTCGACGACGAAGAACAGCCCGATGCGGCGATCGCCGCGGCGAAGAGCCAGCAGACGCGCATGCACACCTCAGTGGTGGGTGGAAGGACGACCGCGGGATGTGCAGAGGCTGTGCCAGCCAAACGGCCCCCACCACCCGCGCTAACGCGCCCCCGCCGGTGTCCGCCATGGCGGACAATCACTGGTTGAACGTAGCCTGATTGTAGTCGAACTTGAGATCCGGGAGGGCGATCAGGAAGATCGAGAAATACACCGCGAAGTTCCCGTTGGCGTTCCGGGTGAAGTTGAACTGGGCGCGCCAGTCGTGCAGATCGCGCTGCAGCGCTACAGTCTGCGACTCGAACCGGCTGTCGGTCAGGTTGTACTGGGCGTTCCACTGGAGCGTCCAGAACCGAGTGGGGGAGATCCCGGTCGTGAGGTTGAGGTTCTTCTGGGAGGGGACCGCGGGCTGGCCCGGGATCGGGCGGGTGCGGCTCAACGTGTAGCTGATGTTGAGCGCAAACGGCCGATTGGGTAACGACACCTGGTTCGCGCTGAAGAACGTCGTGGGTCGTCCGCCCTGAGCGTCGTACGGCTGCTGGGACTGACCCGTCGTCAGCCCCTGCGTGGCCGTCCGTTGTCCACCCCCATGGACCAGCCCGAACAGGGAGCCGATCGCCCGGAACGTGTTTCCCGTCAGGGTGAAGTTGGTCTGCAGGCTCGTGAGGAACGGGTCGAACTTCGCCGTGTCGGTCCCGACGACCCCCCGCCAGAGATCGTGCGTGACCCGCAGGTTGAACCCGGGCAAGAGGTCGGTCAGGAAGCTGTTGGAGAGCGTCTGAGCCGTCCAGCCGGTGCGGCCCGGCTCCTTGGCCTGCTCGAAGTCGTAGGTCAGCGCGCTGGTACTGATGCTGAGCAGCTTGATCTTCTTCGCGGTGTTCCCCGTCGTGTCTCCCGGCTGCGGCTTGGTCTTGCCCTCGAACGTATTGTTGAGCCCGATGCTGAGCGTCTGCGTCGGCGGAATCCGGATCTGCGGTATCTGGCCGGGCGGCGTGATGGCGTTGGCGAAGGCCTGCGAGATCGAGGCTGCCGGGGAGTAGCTGAACTGGATCAGCGGGGCGAACGAATGCCGGATCCGCGCCAGCGGCCCGAAGCCGGGATAGAACGCGAAGAGTGTCGGGCTCGAGGAGAGGCTGAAGTTGAATTTCTTGCCCTGAATGACCCAGGCCCCGCCGGTCTGCCGATCGCGGATGGCGAACGTCTGCCCGGTCTTGTTGGTGATGCCCACCGACGGGGTGATGCGCCAGCTGCGTTGGAAGAGGATCGGCAGGTTGATGCCGGTCTGCCAGTCGAACGTGGTGGCGAAATCGCCCGGGAAGAATTGGGCGACGGTCACCGAGTCGGCCGGGTTCACCAGGCCGGGCGCGAGGAACGAGATCGCCTGCCGTTGGGTGGTGGTCCGATCTACGAACGCGATCGAATTCTGCCAGCTGAAGCTGCCGATGCGGAGCGGGGTCGCGAGGTTGAACGCGGTATTCCGGGTGCTCCCCACCTGCGGCACCGTGTCAATCGTGCCGTTGGGCTGCGTGATCAGCAGATTGCCGCTGGGTGTGTTCGCGGTGAGGTCGTTGGTGAGGCTCAGGTTTGGCGACCAGGTGACGTTCCGCCCGATGTCGATCGGCTTGGGCGAGATCGTGAGGGCGGGCAGCTCGCTGGACGAGCTGCCGTCGGACAGGCTCTGCCGCCGGTTACCGCCGAGATTGAGCAGGCCCCAGCGGAACCGCTTCTGAAAGCTCACGGCACTGTTGACCTGCTGGGTGTTCTGCAGCGGGTTGAGCGCGTTCTGCAGCAGGACGACGGAGTTGCTGACGTAGTTGATGTCGAACGTGAGGTTGGTGCTCAGATTGAACTGCTGGTGGTGGTCCCACTTGAGACTGGTGCCGCTCCCCCCGCCGCTCTCGAACTGACGGCTGATCTCGAACGAGCCGCCCATGAACCGGTCGAGCACGTTGTACTGCATGCTCGTACCAATCTGGACATAGCGGCTGGAAAACCAGTCGAGCCGGAACGTGAGATCCATGTAGTCGCTGGTCGCCCAGTAGTAGCCGACGTTGCTGATCTGGCGCTGATACGAGCTGGACGGCCGGATGATGTCACTGAAGCCGAACTGGGGCACGAGAATGCCCGAGTGCCGGCCGGGCCGGATGTCCTGGTAGATGAACGGGAGCCAGAGGATCGGGACGTCGCTCACGTAGAGCACGATCGGGCGCGCGACGAACGACTGCTTCGATACCCATTTCACCTGCCGCGCGCGGAAATGGTAATGCGGGGTCGGGAGCTCGCAGCTGGTGATGTCGCTCGCGCCCGCATAGAGCCGGGTGGCGTTCGAGTCGGCGGCGACGTTCCCACGCACCAGCCAGGTAGCCTGTCCGGTCGAGAACGTGGTGAGCGCGTTCTTGATGATGCCGCGGCTGGTGCAGGTGTTGTACTCGATGTTCGCGCCCACCAGGACCTGGCCCTTCTGGAACAGGTGGGGCTCGCCCTCCGCCTCCAGAAGGCAGCTCGTCTCCTGGTAGCGCACGGTGTCCGCCTCCAGCGTCACCCCTTCCTGCACGCTCAGCGCCTCGCCTACGAGCCGCATCCGTCGGTCGTCGGCGTAGTAGGTGGCGGAATCGGACTTGTAGCGGGTGATCTTGTAGCCGGTGCGCTTGAGCAGCTCGGTGAGCGTCGAGTCCGGGTCGGGGAAGGTGCGCGTGGGGGCTGTCGGGAGGCCGAGGAGCCGGGCGGTCGCGGTGTCGAGCGGCTGGCCCGGCCCGACTTGTCCGACGTTTGCGCTCGCGCCCGACCGGAACGCCCCGAGTCCGCCTGCCTGACCCGGCTCCTGCGCGCCCGCGGCCAGCGGCAGGAGCAGGGAGAGCCCGGCGACCACGGCCAGGACCCCGACCATGCGGGTCCCGCGCTTCCCGAGGAGCATCTCCCCGTCGCGGCGCGCCATGGCCTCTGGGCGAGGCGCCCGGACCTACCGGCCGAGCGCCTTGAGACGGTCGCGGGCCAGGGCGGCCTCGCCGGACCGGGGGTACTGCTGGACCACGCGTTGGTACGCCGCTTTCGCCCCCGCCGCGTCCTTCCGCCGCTCCGCGAGCAGCCCGAGGTTGTAGAGGGCGGCCGAGGCGCGGGGAGACTGGGGATAGCGCTCGACGACCTGCTTGTAGTAGCTCGCGGCAGAATCCGGACTCTCCGCGGCAAAGCTCTGCCCCAGGAAGTAGATCGCATCCGGCACCCGCTCGCTGTTCGGATACGTCTGGAGCAGCTGTCGCAAGCCGATCCGCGCGGTCGCCATGCTGCCCCGGCGGAGCTGGGCGACGGACGCCTCGTACATCTGGTCGGCCGTGGCGGTGGGCACCGGGGCGGGCGCGGCGGGTCTGGTCGTGTCGCCCGGGGTCGGTGCGGGCGCGGGGCCCGGGCTCGTGTTGGCGACGCTGATCTCCGCCCCCCGGGCCTCGAGCTGGGTGCGGAGCTCGGTCAGCCGCTGCTGGCTCTGCCCGGCGAGCTCCTGCAGCTGGACCAGCTGCTGCTCGATGTTGTAGAGGTCCTGCTGGGTGTCACCCCGGAGCGACCGGACCGCCAGCCCCAGCGAGTCCATGATCCGCTGCTGCAGACGGATGATCTCGCCGAGCCGGACGGCGCGGGCCGAGTCCTGACGCGCGGTCTCGGCCCGCAAGAGTGCCACTTCGTTCTCCACGCGCCGGACGTCGCCGGACGTCGCGCAGGCAACCTGCCCCGCGAGCCCGGCGGCAATCAGAACGATCCAGCGCGACGACGTCACTTGGGCGCCGCCAGGTTGTCGCCGCCGGCCGTCATCTCGAACTCGTCACGCCGGTTCTTGGCCCACGCGTCCTCGTTGTGGCCGGGATCGAGCGGCTTCTCCTTGCCGTACGACACGACCTCGAGCCGACCTTCGTCGACGCCCTTGCCGGTGAGGTAACGCTTGGCCGCCGCCGCGCGCCGGTTCCCGAGGGCGAGGTTGTATTCGTCGCTCCCGCGCTCGTCGCAGTGCCCGGCGATCCGGAGCTTCACCGCCACGTTTACGCTCAGAATCGCAGCCTTCCGGTCGAGGATGCCCTGATCGGTCGCCCGGATATCGGCCTTGTCGAACTCGAAGTGGATCAAGTCCGCCAGCTCGGTGCGGAGGGCGGCGGCCCGCGCGGCTGCGGCTTCCCGCGCACGGCGCTCGGCATCGTCGTTGGCCGGAGGCGGCGGAGGAGGCGGCGCCGCTTCCTGGGTGGGCGCGGCCTGCTGGGGGGCCGGCTGCTCCGGCGCCGGCTTCTTGCCGCAGGCCGCCAGCATGCCGGCGGCTGCGAGGAGCGTCAGGATCGACGAGGAACGCATCATGACTCCCGGACTCAAGGGTTGGGGGACACGGCGGCCCCGGCGAGCCGCCGGGACCACGCTGGGAGCCGGGCCCAGCCCGGCGTGGAAAGCTGGCGATTCCGGCCGGTCTCGGTGTCGATCACCCACAACTGGCGCGCGCCGGTCCGATCCGAGACGAAGCAGAGGTGACGGCTGTCCGGCGCCCAGGTCGCATCCTCGTTCCGGCCCTGGGACGAGACCTGGCGGAGCTTCCGGCCGGCGACGGTGAGCACGAAGATCTGGGGAGTGCCGGAGACTTCGCGGTGGAACACGACCGACGAGCCGTCCGGCGACCACTCCGGCGCGTAGGAGGGGCCGGTGACGCCGAAGTCGAACGGGGCGAGAAGCTCCTGCTCGGTCCCGTCGGCGCCCATCACGTACAGCTGCGGCGGGCCCGCACGGGTCGAGATGAACGCGATGCGTCTTCCATCGGCCGAATACGTGGGGGACAAGTTGTCGGCGAAGCGACCCACGGTCAAGCGCTGCGGAGTACGGTCGCCGAGCGTCGCGGCGTAGATGTCCGTGCCCTTCTCATCCGAGCGCGCGAAGGCCACGTGCTGTCCGTCCGGCGCGAACATCGGCGTGATGTTGAGCCCGGTCTCCGTGCCCGGCAGCTGCGACACCTCGCCAGTCGCGAGCGTTTGAATGAATACGCCCCCGCGCCCCAGCACCAGCTTGGTGAACGCCATGCGCCGGCCGTCCGGCGACCAGGCGGGCGACAGCGACGTCTGACCGTCCGGCGTGAGCGCCCGGGCGGCGTACCCGTCGCTGTCCATCTCCCACACGCGGCCGTTCTGCACATAGAGGATCCGGGTCGCGGCAAAGCCGGGCGTGCCGGTCGCCCACCGGGTGATCTCGTCCGAGAGGACGTGCACGGCCAGCCGGAAGTTGGCGTCACTGGCGGGCGGGAGGGCCACGCTCTGCTGCTGCGCGAGGACCGAGCGCCCGACGTCGTGCAGCCGGGCCGTCACCTTCCCGCCCTCGTCCAGCAACTCGACGGCGAACTCGGCGCCGAGTGCCTTGTAGAGCCCGTAGTTGATCGGGCCGGACGCCGCACCGGGCGCGCCGTGCGGGTCGGCCACCGGGATGAGCTTGAACCGGTCGCTGTAGTCGAGATCGCGAGCCACGATCGCGCGGACCGAGTCAAGCCCCGCGCCCGGGAGTATCACGAGACCGGGCTGCTCCCCCGGGATGTATTTGATCCCGACCCGCACGGTGTCCTGGGCCTCTACCCCGCGCGCAAGCAGCAGGGCGGCCACGGTGCCAACGCAGAGCGAAAGAAGTCGTTTCATCGAGGTCTGGGCGTGAAGTAAAACGACACCGGCAGCACGTCTGCCGGGTAGCCGTCGGGAAGCGGGCCGAACGCCCTGGCGTTGCCCGCGGCCTCGATGGCGCCCTGCGCATCGAGGTCGAATGCGAAGTTGCCAGACGAGCGGAGGAATTTGATCTCCCGCACGCTACCGTCCCGGAGGATGAGGAACGCCACCTCGGCCTGGAGGCTGGTTCCGCCGGACGGCCGGTCCCAGCGGCGATAGACTTCGGACACGATGTTCCGGAGGTACTCCGGATAGGGGAATTCGAGGCCGGGTGTCTTGACCGTCGCGATGTCGGTACCGGTGCTCGGCGTCTCGCCCGGCAGTGGTTTTTCCGGCGCCCGGGTCTTGGCCGGCGCTTCTTTTTGCTGCTGCGGTGGCGGCTTGGGCTCGGGCTTGGGAATCGCCTTGGGCGGCAGCTTGGCGGGCTGCGGCTTCAAGGGCGCCGGCTTCTCCTCGGGCGGCGTGGGGATCGCTTCCGGCGCGGCCTTCTTGAGCGTGGGCTGCGGCGCCGGGGCCGCGAGCAGCTCGACGGCGTAGCTGGGCGGCCCCGCCTTGGTGGTCGTCCGGGGCGCCGCGAGGATCAGGCCGATCGCCGCCGCGTGCAGGACCGTCGTGCCGATGAGCCCCGCGGGAACGCTGGGGCCCTCGCGCAGCTCCGCCCGCATTTTCATCCCTACTGTTCCTCATCGGCCGCCACGAGACCGACGTTGACGATGCCGGCCGTGCGGATGACCGCCAGGACTTTGACGACCTCACCGTAGGGCACCCGGGCGTCCGCCTGGAGGTACACCCCCTCCGGCTTCCGCTGCGACACCAGCGCCCGGAAAGTCGCGCGAAAGTCGCGGTAGGAGACCGGCGTGTTGTCGACGTACACTTTGCCGTCCCGGTTCACCGAGACGACCATGCCTTCTTTTGGCTGGAGCGGGCGCGCTTCGGCCCTCGGGAGCTCGACGTCGAGGCCGCCCTGCATGATCGGGGCCGTAATCATGAAGACGATGAGGAGCACCAGCACCACGTCGATCAGCGACGTGACGTTGATGTCGGCGTTGAAGCTGAGCTCGCCCCGCTGGCTCCCCAGTCCCCCACCAAGACTCAGCATCAGATCAGCCCCTCCCTGGCCATTGTCCCGATCAGCTCGGCGGCGAAGCCCTCGAGCTCGCCCGCGAAGAGCCGGATGCGATTGACGAACAGGTTATAGGTGATGACCGCGGGGATGGCGGCGGCCAGGCCGCCGAAGGTGGCGACCAGGGCCTCGGCGACACCGGGGGCGACTGCCGCCAGGTTGCCGGAGCCCCTGCTGGAGATGCCGACGAAGGCGTTCATGATGCCGACGACGGTGCCGAGGAGGCCCAGGAGCGGGCTCACCGAGCCGATCGTCGCGAGCCAGGGCACATAGTGGCTGAGCAGGTCCCGCTCCGCCGCCACTTCCTTCCCCAGGACCATCTTGAGCGCCTCGAGCTGGGTGGGCGTGAGCGAGTTCGCCTGGCTCGGGCGATCGTCCCGCAGGGCGCCGGGCTTGAGCTCCGAGTAGAAGGTGATCGCCTCGCGGAACAACCTGTTATACGGCGACGGGGGCTGCTTCATCACCGCGTGATACGCCTCCTGCAGGCGGGTGGCCCGCTCCATCTCGGAGAAGAAGCGGTTCGCCTGCTTGTTGAGCCGGCGGAACTGCCACCACTTCGAAACGATGATGAACCAGGAGATCAGCGAGAAGACCGCCGTGATGGCAAGGACGACCTTGGTCTCGGGGCTGGAGATGAGCACCAGATCGAGGGATGACCGCGGAATGGGGGATGCACCCTGCAGCATCAGCTTGCCTCCTCTCGAAACCAGGACACCAGCTCGGCCAGCCCGTCCTCGAAGCGATGCTCCGGCCGCCAGCCCAGTCGCCGGGCCGCCTTCTCCGTGTCGAGCACACTCCGCATCAGCTCGCCCGGACGCGCCGGCGCGAACTCCACCGGGACCCGCCGTCCGATCACGCCCATCACCCCCTCGGCGACGTCGAGCACGGTCCGCTCCCGCCCGGTAGCGACGTTGAACGCCGGGTCGTCGATCCCCTCACCGTGGGGGACGTCGGCGGCGGCCGCGAGCACGTTGGCGCGCGCCACATCCCGAACGAAGACGTAGTCGCGGGTCTGCCTGCCGTCGCCGAACACGGTGAGCGGGCGGCCGGCGAGCACCCGCGAGACGAAGATCGACACCACGCCGGCCTCGGACTTGGGGTCCTGCCGCGGACCGAAGACGTTGGAGTATCGCAGGGCGACGCCTTCGAACCCGCCGAGGAGACCCAGCGCCCGCAGATAGTGCTCGCCCGCGAGCTTGCTCACGCCGTACGGGGAGATCGGGCGCTTCGCGTCGGTTTCCGGCGTCGGGAACACCGTCGTCTCACCGTAGACCACACCGCCGCTCGAGGCGAACACGACCCGCTTCACCCCGCCCTCCGCGGCGCCCTCGAGCAGGTTCACGAAGCCGACCAGGTTGATCGCCGCGTCGAGGGCGGGCTGGTCCACCGAGACGCGCACGTCGATCTGCGCTGCGTGGTGATTCAGCACGTCGTAGCCGCCCTCGGCCAGCGTCTGCCGCGCCTCGGGCGAGCGGATGTCGGCCCGCACAAACCGCGCGCGCTTGGGGATGTTGCGCTCGTGGCCACGAGAGAGGTCGTCCAGTACCGTGACCTCCCACTCCTGGGCGAGCAGCGCCTCGGCGATATGCGACCCGATGAACCCGGCCCCACCCGTCACCAGCGCTCGTCCGCTCATGCCCGCATGCACTCCCCCCGGTCTGATGGCCCGCGCTGGCTTGCCCGCCCCTCACGCTCGAATTGCTTCGCAATATAGAAAGCGTTGGCGCAGAAGGAACTGCGTGAGCGACCCCAATCCGGAAAAGCGAGCGGCGCCGGGCCCCTGGAGGCACCGGCGCCGCGGCCGCCGCTTCGGCCGGACCGAGGTCAGGACGGCAGCTTGGCGACCTGGAAGGCGTGCGCACCCAGCGGGATGTTGGGCGCCGCGACGCCGAGCACGCGGGAGGTGGCGGTGCGATCGCGGACGTGGACGACCTGGACCGTCGCCATCACCTCGGCGATCGTGACCGAGCCGTCCCGGTGACGGCCCGGAGTGCGACGGACTTCGAAGACATCGCCCGGAGCTACGCCGTCGCGCTTGCCTTTGTCGAGGAAGAGCACGATGCCCGAGCCCTTGAGCTCACGGTGGCCGGGCCAGCCGATGACGCTCGCGGCGACGCCGTCCTTGACCGGCACCGGCTGGACCAAGCCGGGGTCGGTGAACTTCTCCGCCGGCATCACCGCCTGGCCGGGGATGATCTCCCCGTAGACCGCGACCACTTCGGCGATGGGCGTGCCGTCCGACACCTGGATGACGCGCGCGAGTCCCCGCGGCTCGACGATGTGGCCGTACCCCTCGAGGCTCCGGCTCGCGTTGGCGAGGAGCAGCGAGTCGCCGACCTGATAGGTGGCGCCGGCGGGCGGATCGATGGCGACCTTGGTGTAGAGCGTGGTCACCGCGCGCGGCTCATTGGTCGGGATGTCCGACGGTGTCACCGGGCCGTCGAAGCGGCCGAAGGGCAACTGTTCGTTCTCGGTGAGGAAGCCGGAGGAATAGAAATCGCCCCGATGCAGCGGGCGCAGCGGCGGCGCCTCGCTGCTGCTCAGCATTGAGACGCGGGCCTGGCCCCGGGACGGCGGAAAGAGGTGAGTCGAGTCGGTCGGCTCCGCCCCTGCGACCATTCGCTCTCCCTGCTCGGTCGGCTGTTGCTCAGCCGAAGGCTGCTGCTCGGCCGGCACCTCGGCGAGCCCGGGCCGGGCTTCCGCGGCCGGCGCGGCAGCCACCGGCGCCGGGGCCTCGGTCTGGGGGACGGCGGTGGCCTTCTCCGACGGCGCGAGCCGGAGCACCTCGCCCGGGTAGATCCAGTGCGGATCCTCGACGACGAGGGTGTTGAGCCGGTAGATCTCGGGCCAGAGGAAGGGATCGCCGAGGTATTGCTTGGCGAGATCCCACAGCGTGTCGCCCGCCTTGACCGTGTGCGTGTCGGGGACCTGGGCGCGGCCGGCAGCAGGCGCAAGCGCGAAGAGAAGGCCGGCGGCCAGGCCGAGGGGCCAATGGCGACGGGGCAAGAGCAGCTCACTCCGAGGCGTACGCGACATCGGTGTCTCCGGCAGCGAGGACAGGCGCATCTGGGCAGTGATTGGCACGATCGGAACCGGCCCGCAAGAGCAACAATCCCGGTGGGGAAGCAAGATCAACGCCACCAGAATCCACCTGACGTGACATGGTCCAATGGCCTCCTCGGCAACCGGTTACGACGCGGGCGGCGAGCCTGGTTCAGCCCGCCGCCCTCGCGTTCAGCGCCGTCTCTTGCATAATCGCGCCGGGCCGGGCCACCGCTAGAACGGCAGGTCGTCGTCCTCGCCATCCAGGGCCTCCGGGAAGTCCTCGATGGACTCGGACTTGCCCTTGGCCCCGGCTGCCGCCGCCGCCACCTTTGCGGGCGGAGAGACGCTCTCGCCTCCCTCGCCACCCCGGCCGGAAAGCAGGATCAGCTCCCGCGCCGTGATCTCAGTGGTATAGCGGGTCTGCCCCTCCCGGTCCTGCCAGGAGCGGTATTCGATGCTGCCCTCGACGTAGATCTTGTCGCCCTTCTTGCAATAGCGCTCGGCGACGTCAGCAAGGCCGGAGCCCTTGTTGTTCCACAGCACCACGCGATGCCACTCGGTCTTTTCCTGTTGCTCACCCTGCTGATTCTTCCAGCGCCGGCTGGTGGCGAGCGAGAGGGTGGCGACGCGGGACCCGTTGGCAGTGCTCCGCACTTCGGGATCGGCCCCGAGATTCCCGATCAGAATGACCTTGTTCAAACTCCGGCTCACACGCACCTCCAGGGTTCCTTGGGTCCATGATTGGCGGACCCCGCCAAAGTATAGGAATCGCAAGTCGTTCAGTCAAGCAAATTTACGCCGTCGGTTGCGTTTTGCTCCCGCTCCAGGCCAAGCCGAAGCACGAGCGCGTCCTCGACGGGATTGCGATAGTAGGACCGCCGCCGCCCCACCGGACGAAACGCCGCGCCGCGATAGAGCGACTGCGCGGCCTCGTTGGACACGCGCACCTCGAGAAACACCTCGTCGACCTGACGGCGCCGCAGGATCACAAGGCCGGCGTCGAGCAGCGCGCGAGCGATGCCGCTCCGTCGCTGCGGCGGATCCACTGCCAGATTCAGGATCTCGCCGGTGCCGGCGGCCTCTCGCGCGATCAGATAGCCGACGATCTCCGACTCGCGCTCCGCGACCAATCCAAAGGTCCACGCCGCCGAGAGCGATTCGCGAAAGCTCGCCTCGCTCCAGGGGTCGCCGAACGCGCGGCGCTCAATCGCCACCAGCGCAGGGGCATCAGCCGGGACGCCCTGCCGAATCCGGAAGGGGACGTCCGTGCGCCCGCTCCCATCGGGCCTGGGCTTCCGCAGGGCGGCCATACTCGGGCTCCCAGAGATCAAGATGCGAGATGCGCCGGGTCGCGCCGGCGCGCTGCAGCAGATCCAGCAGCCAGGCCGCGCGCGGAAGACCCTCCGCACCGCTCACGACCTCGCCCCCCGCCCACGCGGCGAGCCGCGCGAGCGCCTCGGCGGGCGCATCACCCACGATCCGGTCCGGGCGCAGCGTCTCGGCGATGAGGCGCTCCGGCTGCCAGACCGACGGCGCGAGCAGCACCTCGACGGCATCGGCGCCGAAGCGATAGGCCGCCGCGTAGAGCTCGCCGCGGAGCGCGTCCGCCACCGCGAGCGTCGCCTCTCCCTCGCGCGCGTGCGGCGCCGCCCGGACCATCAGCGACGGGGCGATTCGCACTTCAAGGCCACGCGCGCGCCCGAGGGCCTTGGCGACGGTCGCGCCCACGCGCAGCCCGGTAAAGCTGCCGGGACCGTCGCTCAGAAGCACACCGCCCACCTGGTCGAGCGCGATGCCGGCGCGCGCGAGGAGCCGATCCACCAGCGGCAGGAGCGCGCCCGCGTGCCGCCGGGCTCCCGTCAGCGTCCCTTCCAGCGCGTCCGCCGCGCTCGTGCCGAGCGCGACCGAGGCGCGGTCGGTGGCGGTGTCGAACGCGAGCCAGATCACAACGCCTCGAGGCCCCGGCGCTCGGGATCCTCGAGGTGGTGCAACCGGAACCGCCGGGTCGGCGCCGGGACCCAGGCGCCGGCGCGCTCGGGCCACTCGATCAGGACCGCGTCTCCCTCGCGCAGCAGGCCCTCCCAGTCCAGATCGGCGGCATCATCCGGCGAACGGAGGCGAAAGCAGTCGAGGTGGAAGACCGGGCCCCGCCGTCCCCGGTAGCGGTGCACCAAGGCGTAGGTCGGGCTGGTGGCTCCCGCCGCAACGCCCAGGCCCCGTGCGATCGCCTGGACGAACGTCGTCTTTCCCGCGCCCAACTGTCCTTCGAGCGCCACCACGGCACCCGCCGCGAGCGCCCGGCCGAGCGCTTCGCCTTCCGCCTCGAGCTCGGCCAATGTGAGCGACCGGATCACGCGCGCCGGCGGGCCCGGGCACGGGTCGGCCGGGCAGGTGCCCCGCCTCGGCGTACGTCGGGGGCATCGACCGCCTTGACCTCGGTGAGCTGGTCTCGGAGCGTCGCCGCCAGCTCGAACTCGAGGTTGGCCGCAGCCTCTTTCATCCGGCGCTCGAGCGCCACGATCACCTGCGCCCGCTTGGTCGGGTCGTGCAGGTCGGCGTCGCGCTTTGCCTCGGCCCTGGTGGGCGGCTTCTCGGTCCGGGCGTCCGCCACGTAGGTGGCGAGCCGCACCTCCTCCATCGACTTCACGATGGAGCGGGGCGTGATCGAGTGGGTCTCGTTGTACTCCCGCTGAATCCGCCGCCGCCGGTCCATCTCGTCCAGCGCGCGCCGCATGGAGCCGGTGATGCGATCCGCATAGAGAATGGCCCGGCCGTTCAGGTTCCGCGCCGCCCGGCCGATCGTCTGCACCAGCGAGCGGTCCGAGCGGAGGAAGCCCTCCTGGTCCGCGTCGAGGATGGCGACGAGCGACACCTCGGGCAGGTCGAGCCCCTCGCGCAGCAGGTTGATCCCGACCAGCACGTCGAAGTCTCCCAGCCGGAGCCCGCGCAGGATCTCCATCCGCTCGATCGTGTCGATGTCGGAGTGGAGATACCGCACCCGCACGCCCGCCTGCTGCAGGTAGTCGGTGAGATCCTCCGACATGCGCTTGGTGAGGGTAGTGACGAGCACGCGCTCGCTGCGACTGACCCGATCGCGAATCTCGCCGAGCAGATCGTCTACCTGGCCCCGCACCGGCCGCACCTCCACCTCGGGGTCGACCAGGCCGGTGGGCCGGATGATCTGCTCGACCACGACGCCCTGCGAGAGCCGGAGCTCGAGGTCGCCGGGCGTGGCGGACAGGTTGACCATTTGGGGGGCCAGGGCCATGAACTCGTCGAAGTGGAGCGGCCGGTTGTCGAGCGCCGAGGGCAGCCGGAAGCCGTATTCGACCAGGGTGAGCTTGCGGGCGCGGTCGCCGTTGAACATTCCGCCCAGCTGGGGCAGCGTGACGTGCGACTCGTCCACCACGACCAGGAAATCGGCGGGGAAGTAATCGAACAGACACGCCGGCCGCTCGCCTTCGCGCCGGCCCGAAAGCGGACGGGAGTAGTTCTCGATCCCGGCGCAGGTGCCGACCTCCAGCATCATCTCGATGTCGAAGTTGGTGCGCGACTCGAGCCGCTGCGCCTCCAGCAGCTTGCCGGCCGACTTGAGCTGGTGCAGCCGCTCCGCCAGCTCCGCTCGGATGACCTTGACGGCGCGCTCGATCGTCTGGCGCTGCGTGACGAAATGCTTGGCCGGGTAGATGGCCATCTGATCGAGCTGCGCGATGGTCTGGCCGGTGAGCGGGTTGATCTTGCTGATCCGCTCGACCTCGTCCCCCCAGAGCTCCACCCGGACCGCCTGCTCGGCGTAGGCCGCGAAGATCTCGATCGAGTCGCCGCGGACGCGGAAGGTACCCGGCTCGAAGGACGCATCGTTGCGCCCGTACTGGATGCGGACCAGCTCGGAAAGGATCGAGTCCCGGCCGCGCCGCTCGCCCCGGCGGACAGTCACCATGAGATTCCGATACTCGGCCGGATCGCCGAGGCCGTAGATCGCGCTCACGGTGGCCACGATCACGACGTCGTCCCGCTCCATGAGGCTCGAGGTGGCCCGGAGGCGGAGCATCTCGATATCCTGGTTGATCGACGCGTCCTTCTCGATGTACACGTCGGTGGCCGGGACGTACGCCTCGGGCTGGTAGTAGTCGTAGTAGGAGACGAAGTACTCGACCGCGTTGCCCGGGAGAAACTGGCGCAGCTCGCCGTAGAGCTGGGCCGCGAGCGTCTTGTTGTGCGAGAGGACGAGGGTCGGCTTGCCGTAGTTGGCGATGACGTTGGCGAGCGTCATCGTCTTGCCGGATCCGGTGACGCCGAGGAGAGTCTGGTACTTGTCGCCCCGGATGAGGCCGGCGGTCAGCTCCTGGATGGCTTTGGGCTGGTCGCCGGCGGGACTGAACGGGGCGACGACGGAGAAGCGGGACATGGCGTAATATAATCGAGGTGCCGGGAAATATTCGGGGCTAGCCCGGTCACTTCTCCCGCGCCTCGCCGGCCATGGTCATCAGCCGTTTCCACTCCGCCGCCGTCACCGGCACGACCGACAGCCGCCCCATGCGCACGAGCGGAGACTCCGCGAATGTGGGGTCGGCCTTGATCTCCTTGAGCGTGACCGGGTGCGGCAGGGGCTTCACGTACTCGATGTCGACAACCACCAGCTTGGGATCGTTCGCCTTGGGGTCGGGGTAGGCGGCGCGCGCCACCCGCGCGAGCCCCACCGCCGCCTTCTGGTCGCCGGTGTGATAGATGACCACATGGTCGCCGACCGCCATCTCGCGGAGATGGCGCAGCGCGACGGGATTGGTGACCCCGTCCCACACCGCCCGCCGCTCCTGGGCGAGGCGCTCGAAGGAGTATTCCGAAGGCTCGGTCTTGAGAATCCAGCCGCCGCCGCTCATACCCAAAGGTAATGCCGGCTATTTGCCGGGAGGGATTTCGCGTCGCTCGACGGTCGTGACGCCCTTCACGCGACGCACGGCCTTGAGGACCTTGGCAAGATGGGGAAGGTTGTCCACTTCTACGAAGATCGTTCCGAACACCGAGCCGTCCTTGGTGTGCAGATCCGCGCCCTTGATGTTGGTTCCCGTCTGGCTGATCGCCTCCATGAGATCGGCGTACAGGCCGCGGCGATCGTCGGCGTTCACCGCCAGCCGTACCCGGAACGCCTCGCCCTCCACCTCCTGCCAATCGATCTCCACCCGCCGCTCGTCCGCCGACAGCGTGAGCAGGTTGGGGCAATCGGCGCGGTGGATCGAGATCCCGCGGCCCTGGGTCACGTACCCCACGACCTGATCGCCGGGGACGGGTTGGCAGCATTGGGCGTACCGAACCATGAGACCGTCCACGCCCTGGATCTTGATCCCGCGGCCGAGCCGGATGCGGTCGATCACCCGGCCGAAGACCGTGGGCTTGGGCTCCTGCAGCGCGTCAGGGGGCAGGTCCGGGAAGAGCGCGCGGATCACCTGCCCAAGCGCCACGTCGCCGCGGCCCACCGCGATCTCGAGCCCCCGGCGGTCCGCCAGCGAAAGCGCCCCGGCGGCGCGCTCGAGCCGCGCCTCGTCGGGCGGCTCCAGCCGCCGGCGGCGGACCTCGCGCGCGATGATCTCCTTGCCCAGCGCGAGGCTGACCGTCTCTTCCTCGTGCTTGATCCATTGCTTGATCTTGTGCCGCGCCCGCGCCGTGCGAACATGGTTGAGCCAGTCTCGGCTCGGCTTGGCGGCGGGGCCGGTGAGCACCTCGACCGTGTCACCGTTCTTGAGCTCCCGGTGCAGCGGGGCGATCCTGCCGTTCACGCGCGCGCCCTGGGTCTTGAGCCCGACGTCGGTGTGGACGTGGAAGGCAAAGTCGATCGGGGTCGAGCCCTTGGGCAGCCGCTTCACGTCGCCCTTGGGCGTGAAGATGAAAATCTCGTCCTGATAGAGATCGATCTTCAGGAACTCGAGGAACTCCTCGGGGCTGTGGGTGTCCTGCTGCAGCTCGAGCAGCTGGCGGAACCAGCCGAGGTGCTGGTCCAGCTCATCGCGGGTGCCGTCCTTCTTGTAGACCCAGTGCGCGGCAATCCCGTACTCCGCCGTGCGGTGCATCTCCTGGGTCCGGATCTGGACCTCGAAGAGCTGCCCGCCGGGACCGAAGATCGTCGTATGGAGGGACTGGTAGGCGTTCGACTTGGGGCTCGCGATGTAGTCCTTGATCCGCTCCTGGATCGGGGTCCAGTTGTGGTGGATGATGCCGAGCACGTGGTAGCACTCGGGCACGCTGCGAACGGTCACCCGCACGGCCATGAGGTCGTAGATCTCGTCGAAGTTCTTGCCCCGCTTCTTCATCTTCTGATAGATGGACCAGAGATGCTTGGGCCGGCCGGTGACCTCGAACCACTCGATGCCGGCCCGCTTGAGCTCGAACTCGAGCGGGGTGCGGAGCTTGATGATCATCTGCTCCCTCACCGCGCGCTTGGCCGCGATTTGGGTGACCAGGTCCCGATACTCCTCCGGCTCGAGGAACTTGAACGCAAGATCCTCCAGCTCGGCCTTGACACCGGCCATGCCGAAACGGTGCGCCAGCGGCGCGTAGATCTCTCGCGTCTCCAGGGCGATCCGCTCCCGCCGCTCGGGCGACAGGTGCTCGAGCGTGCGCATGTTGTGCAGCCGGTCGGCCAGCTTGATGATGATGACCCGGGCGTCGCGGGCGATCGAGAGCAGCAGCTTCCGGTAGTTCTCCACCTGCTCTTCGGCCGTCGACCGGAAGCTCAGGTGGGAGATCTTGGTCAGGCCGTCCACGATACCGGCGATCTCGGGACCGAACTCGCGGGCGATGTCCTCGGTCCGGACATCCGAGTCTTCCACGACGTCGTGCAGCAGCGCGCCGGCGATCGAGGTGGTATCGAGGAGCTGCTCGGCCAGGATGAGCGCGACGGCGATCGAGTGGGAGACGAAGTCCTCACCCGACATCCGCTTCTGCCCGCGGTGGGCGGACGAACTGTAGCGGAGCGCCCGGTCGATCAGCTCGAGATCGAGCCGGTCGGCGTGGCGCTCGAGCACCGCCCGGAACTCGGGGGTGGCATCGGACAGGAGCGGAGGGCTGACCGTCACGGCCGGCCTCGGGGCGTGGTGCACATCACAAACGTAGAATGGCGGTTACGCCCCGCCGGGTCAACTACTCGACGAGTGCTCCGATGCCAACCGCGCCCGGGGCAGCGGCTTAGCTGGTTTCCGTTTCTCCGCCGCCGGCGCCTCTCTTCCTATAGCAGACCCTCCGTTGCGAAGCTCACGAAGCGATCGCCGGCCAGGATGACGTGATCGTACAGCGGCAGGTCGAGCAACTGGCCGGCCGCGACCAGCTGCCGTGTCACCGCCCGATCCTCCGCCGAGGGGGTCGGATCGCCGCTCGGGTGGTTGTGCACCACGATGATGCCGGCGGCCGCCTCGACGATCGCAGGCCGGAACACCTCCCGCGGATGCACGAGCGAGCTGTTGAGCAGCCCGCGGGTCACCAGCACGTCCCGCAGCACCTGGCTCTGGCTGTCCAGCGCGAGCAGGTGGAACTCCTCTACGGTGAGATCCCGGAGGCGGGGCTGAAACAGCCGGACCACGTCCTCCGGCTCCCGGATGCGCGGGAGCACGGCGCGGCCCTCACGCGCGAGCCGGGCGGCGAGCTAGAACGCGGCCAGGAGACGGGCGGCTTTGGTAGGCCCGACGCCGACGAGTCGGACGAGCTCCGCCGGCGGCCGCGCCGCCAGGCGGCGCAGGGAGCCCTCGCCGGGCTCGAGGATCTGACCGGCGACCTCCGTGACGCTGAGCCCGCCGCCTCCGGTTCCCAGGACGACCGCGAGCAGCTCGGCCGTGGTCAGCGCCGCGGCTCCCAGGGCCCACAAGCGCTCCCGGGGACGGTCGCTGGTCGGCAGGTTGGCGAGGGTGGCGGGCACCGAAGAAAGGTCGCGATCCGTCGGCGGTCGAGGCGGACCGGGTTCGCGCGAACCGGGGTCACACCGCGCGTGCGCCGCGTCCCGCCGTTACGAACCGACGAGCAGGATTTCCCGCGAGGTGCAGCGCACGGGGCCGTCACCTGCCCGCATGCTCACCGCGATCAGATATCGCCCGGGCTCGAGCCCGGCCACATCGAGGGTCACGGAGCGGCCGAGCGCCGCCTGCCCGTTGCTGCCCTCCCGCCACTGCAGCGCCATCGCCGCCCGCTCGGGCGGGATGCATTCGGAGCGCCCGAGCGGACTGGGCGCGCCCCTCCCGCCCACGCGGGCGACGCGCGCTTCGATCGTCACCACGGTCCCCTGGGGCGGATGCTCGTACCACTCCCAGTAGATCCCGATCGGCCGGCGGGCCGCCAGCGTCGCCCCGGGGAGTGCCATGGAGGTGAGCGGGGCCATTGCCCCGGCCACGACCGCGTCGGCCGAGACGAGCAGGAGATCGGACAGGCGACTGGTCACCCAGGCCGTGGGGTCCGCGGTCGCCGTGCGCAGCCGGCCCGCCCAGCCCGACGCCTCGTGTACCGCCTCCAGGCTCACGACCGCGGGCGGGTCCACCGAGCGGACCGCCACGCCGCCCCAGGCCGCGGCGACCGCCGGGCCGACAACCACGGGACTCGCGGCGTCGGTGCCCACGGCGAGGCGGACCTTCGGCACCTGGCCCGCGAGCGAGGTATCCGCGCTCACGTCGAAACCGGCCACGGTGACGACCGAATCCCCCCGGCGGAAGCGCGCGATCTGGGCGTCGCGGATCGTCGTGAACCGGCTGGCCCAGGTGGGGGCGTAGCGGGCGGTGGGCCGCTCCCGCTCGAGATCCCAGGCAGGCGGCACGTCGGACGATGCGAAGAACCACCAGCTTGGAGTCCGCTCGTGCCCAACGGCCGCAGGCCGATCGCCCCCGCCGGGACTCGGCCCCGGGCGGGTCCAGTGGATCGGCGAGCCATAGCGCAGGATCAACTCCGCCGTATCGTCGCCCCAAGGGATGCCGTGCGCGGTCTCCGCGTCCGCCAGCATGCGGACCATCACGTGGCGCGCGTAATGCTCCGCCCGCAGGTCGTTGCCGGGGCGGGAGTAGAGCGGGCGCGCCAGCCACCAGATCCTGAGGTTCTCACCCTCCCGCGCGCTGCACGGTGCCCGGGCGTAGCGCTGGGAGACATCTCCGAGCAGGGCCGAGAGGTCGAGCCACGCGCAGCGCTCGCTCGGCGGCATGAGCGCCAGAGCCCGGGCGAAGAGCGAGTCCGCCGCCGCGTCCTCCTCCTGCACATGCAGCCCGAACGCCTGGAGGGCCGTGCACCACCACCGCTCCGCCCTGCACTCCCTTGCCGCGGCCACAGCCGAGCTGGGCCGGCCGTGCTCCACGAGGTAGCGCACTCGCTGTCCCGCGATCCAGCCATCGCCCGGCAGCAGGCGAGCGGCGTCGGCGAGCTGATCGAGGAGATCGGCCCGGGCCTGGTCGATCCGGGACGGCTCCGGCGGCGGCTCCGCCGGAGGCGGTGTGTACCAGTAGCAGAAGCGGCCGATTCGCACGTCGCACGCGCCGCGGCCGACGCCTTGGTCGGGCGGCAGCTCGGCGCGACGGGCCTGCTCGAAGTGGCGCACCGCCTCCCGCGCTCGGCGAAGGACGTCGAGCGAGTCAAACGACCCCGCCCGCGCGACAGTCGAGGACTGCGCGCGGGCGGGGAGGGCCGTGAGGCCGAGCGACAGGACAAGGAGCGCGGTGCGCCCTACTGCCCGGCCCCGTGGCACTTCTTGTACTTCCTGCCCGAGCCGCAGGGACACGGATCATTGCGGCCCACGGGCGGCACCGCGGTGGCCGTGCGGCCCACCGGACCGAGCGAGCTGGTCACCGCCGCCGCCGCCGAGACCGCTCGCGCCGACGGGCCGGGGGTTCCCGGGCGGGGGCCACCTCCGGTGAACAGGTCGTCCGGCCCGCTCGACGGGGGCGGTGGGGGCGGCGGCGGAGCCGGTTGCTGCCGCGGCGGCTCGGCGCTCACCTGAATCTTGAGAAAGCGCTCGGTGAACGTGGACTGGATGTCGTGCATCAAGTCCTCGAACATCTCGTACGCTTCCTTCTTGTACTCGACCAGCGGATCCTTCTGGCCCCACCCGCGGTAGTGGATCGCGTTGCGCAGCTGGTCGAGGTCGTACAGGTGATCCTTCCACTTCTCGTCCAGCACGGACAGCATCACCTGGGACAGCACCTGCGCGTCCACCTCGGGCACGTTGATCGTGCGGGAGAACTCCTGGAGGTACTGGACCTTCCGATTGAAGGTCGCGTCCCCTTCCGAGCGGACCGCCGCGAGAACGGCCGCGAGGTCCGGGGTCGCCTCGGCGTCGAGGACCGGCTCCGGGTTCACCAGATACTGGAGCGTGAGCAGCTCCCGGAGCCCGCCCCGGTCGTACTCGTCCGGCCGGGCGGCGGCGCCGAGGAACTGGCGGGTCGTGCGCTCGACCGCCGCCTCGATCATGCGCTGCGCCTCGGCCTTGAGCTCCTCGCCCCGCTCCAACGCGAACAGCCGCAGCGAATAGATCACCTCGCGCTGCTGGTTCATCACGTCGTCGTACTCGAGGAGCCGCTTCCGGGCCTGGAAGTTCTGGAGCTCCACCCGCTGCTGGGCCTTGCCGATGGCGCTCGTGACCAGTCCGCCGGTGATGACCTCCCCTTCCTCGGACCCGCTCTTGTCCATCCACCGCGCGATGCGGTCCGACCCGAAGAGCCGCATCAGGTCGTCTTCCAGCGACAAGAAGAAGACCGACTGGCCCGGGTCGCCCTGCCGGCCCGAGCGGCCGCGCAGCTGGCGGTCGATGCGGCGGGACTCGTGCCGCTCAGTGCCGATGATCTGGAGGCCCGCCTCTTCCTGGGTCAGGTCGAGCGCGGGATCGAGCTTGATGTCGGTGCCGCGGCCGGCCATGTTGGTCGCGATCGTGATCGCGCCCACCCGTCCCGCCTGAGCGACGATCTCCGCTTCCCGCTCGTGATACTTCGCGTTCAGCACCTCGTGCTTGAGGCCCCGGCGCTTGAGCGTCTTGCTCAGCGTCTCGGAGACATCCACCGAGACTGTGCCGATCAGGATCGGGAGCCCCAGCTCGTGGAGCCGCTCGACCTCGTCGCCCATCGCGTTGTATTTCTCCCGCCGGGTCTTGTAGATCCGGTCCTGCTGGTCGCTCCGGCGCATCGGCCTGTTGGTGGGAATGACGCTCACCTCGAGCCCGTAGATCTGGAAGAACTCGCTCTCCTCCGTCTCCGCGGTGCCGGTCATACCCGCCAACTTGTCGTACATCCGGAAGTAGTTCTGGATCGTGATCGTGGCGAAGGTCTGGGTCTCGCCCTTCACCTGGACCCCTTCCTTCGCCTCCACCGCCTGGTGCAGCCCGTCGGACCACCGGCGCCCGTGCATGATGCGTCCGGTGAACTCGTCCACGATCAGCACCTGCCCGTCCTGGACGAGATAGTCCACGTCTTTCTCGTACAGCGCATGGGCCTGGAGCAGCTTGTGGATGATGTGGAGCTTCTCGCTCTTGAGCGCGTATTCGCCCTCGATCTCGCGCCGGCGCGCGATCCGGTCGTGGGGCGACAGCTCGGGATCCTTGTCCAGCGCGTGCACCGCCTCCGAGATGTCCGGCACGATGAAGAGCATCGGGTCGTCGGGCGAGAGCGCCGTCGCGCCCCGGTCGGTGAGGTGGACCGAGTGGCCCTTCTCGTCGAGCACGAAGAAGAGCGCCTCCTCCAGATCCCGCATGCGCTGCTGTTTCATCGGCAGCTTGCGGTCGGCGATCGACTCCAGCTCCATCTTCTGGACCATCTGCTTCACGCCGGTCTCGTTCAGCAGCTTGAGCAGCCGCTTGTTCTTCGGCATGCCCAGCTGGGCCTGGTACAGCTTGAGCGCCGCCTCGTCACGCGCCTTCGCGTCGCCTTCGAGCAGCGCCTCCCCTTCGGCCAGCAGCGTATTGACCACGGCGGTCTGCTTGCGCACCAGCTCGGCCACCTGCCGGTTGAACTGGGCGTACTTGTCGTCCTCTTCGTTGCCCACCGGCCCGGAGATGATCAGCGGCGTCCGCGCCTCGTCGATGAGGATCGAGTCCACCTCGTCGATAATGGCGTACGCGTGGTCCCGCTGGACCCGCTGCTCCAGCGAGAACACCATGTTGTCGCGCAGGTAGTCGAACCCGAACTCGTTGTTCGTGCCGTACGTGATGTCGGCCAGATACGCGGCCCGGCGCTCGGGCGAGGAGGGCTCGGTGTCGTCCAGGCAGCTGACGCTGAGGCCCAGGTAGGAAAAGACGTGGCCCATCCACTGGGAGTCGCGGCGGGCCAGGTAGTTGTTGACGGTGACGAGGTGCGTCCCGCGGCCGGTGAGCGCGTTGAGGTAGAGCGGGAGCGTGGCGACGAGGGTCTTGCCCTCGCCCGTGGCCATCTCCGCGATCCGCCCCTGGTGCAGCACGATGCCGCCGATGAGCTGCACGTCGTAGGGCACCATGTCCCACGTGAGCTCGTGCCCGGTCACCAGCACCGTGGTGCCGACCAGGCGGCGGCAGGCCTCGCGCACGGTGGCGTACGCTTCCGGCAGCAGCTCGTCGAGCGCTCCGGCCAGCGCCTTCTTCCACTGCCGCTCCAGCTCGTGGAACCGGGTCTCGAGCCGCTCCCGCTCCGTCGGGTCGGGGCAGCCGTGCTTCTCCGCCCGTACCTGCTCCAGCTCGGCCTTGAGCGCGCCCGTGCGCTCGGCGATCCGGTCCTTGAACCGCTGGGTCTGGGCCTTGAGCTCGGCCTCGCTCAACTCCGCGAGCCGGGCCTCGTGGCTCTTGATCTCGTCCACGAGCGGCTGCAGACGCTTCCGCTCACGCTCGAATCGCGTCCCGAAGACCGCGGTCATCATCTGCTTGATCATCATACTCCGTCCAAGTATAGCCGCTCGGTCGCGACGTAGCGGGCGACCGTCTCCGGCACCCACCACCGGATCGACTGGCCCGTGCGGACCCGCTCGCGCACCTCGGTAGCCGAGATGTCGACGGCGGGCACGGCGACCGTCCGCCAGATGTGCGACCCTACCGCTGCCGGCGCGCCCGGCCGCGCGAACGCCGCGACCCGCGCGAGCCGCGGAATCTCCGCCGCCTCGCGCCAGCTCGCCAGCTCAGCCGCGGCGTCGGCGCCCACCAGCAGCACCAGCTCGACCCCTGGGTCCCGCGCCTTCAGCGCCCGCAGCGTGTCCACCGTGTACGACGGCCCGGGCCGGTCGAGCTCAGCCCGCTCCAGCGCGAAGCGGGGCTCGTCCGCGATGGCGAGCGCCACCATGGCGGCCCGCTGCTCCGGCGTCGCCCCATGCCGCCCCCGCTTGAAGGGCTGCTGCCTCGCGGGCACGAACCGCACCGACTCGAGCCCGAGGCGTTCGAGGACCGCCTGCGCCACCAGCAGGTGCCCGTGGTGGATCGGATCGAACGATCCGCCGAGCAGTCCGACCATGGGCCGTCAGGACGAGCCGGCTTCGGCCGGACACGCTTCCGTCACCCCCGGCGCCTTGGCGTGGAACCGCCGCAAGTAGCCGCAGGTCTCCCGTACGTCTTCCTTATAACCGAGGCGCTGGTACGCGCCGATCAGCCGGAGCAGCGCGTCGGGCGCGATGGACGCGCGGGGGTAGGTGGCGACGAGGTCCTTGAGGTAGAGTATCGCGGAGTCGTAAGCCTTGAACCGCAGGTAATATAGCGCCGCCTTGTACTGCTTGATCGCGAATTTCTCCTGCAATGCGGAGACCTTCTTCTGGCCCCGCTCGGCCGCCGGCGTGCCCGGATACCGGCTCAGGAGCTCGTTGTAGGCCGCGAGCGCCGTCGTGCCGTAGGTCGGGTCCAGCTCGGGTCGCTTCCACAGATCCGCATACGCGTCGCCCACCCGGAGCAGAGCCTCGGACGCCAGCGGGTCGTTGGGCGACTCATCCGAGACCCGGCGGAACTCCCGGACCGCATCCAGGTTCTCGCTCCGGGCGAACTGTACCTCGCCCAGATAGAAGTGCGCCTGCGCGACCCGGGGATCGCCGGGCGGAAACTCGGCGATCACCTTCTGGAACAGCTCGGTCGCCTTCTTCCACCTGCCGTGCCGGAACGCGAAGATGGCTTGGTCCCACTGCCGATCCAGGTCGTCGGGGCTGGTGGATTGCGCCACCGGCGTGGGCGCGAGCGACGGATTGGCCTTCCCGCCGTGCCCGCATCCCGCCAACGTGATCGCGACCAGCCACGGCAGCAACCGTCTCACGGCATCCCCTTTCGAGCACTGTCTACCGGACCCGCGGCGCCCAACGCCCGCAACCGGTCCTCCGCGATCCGAGCGAGCGAATCCGCCGGCCCGGCCCGCCGGTCGAGCACGGCCTGGAAGGCGATCGCGGCCGCCAGAATGTCACCCTGTCCCACACGCGCGTCGCCCAGACCGATGAGGGCGCGGCGGCCGGTCCACGACGTCGAGTCCACCCGCACCGCCTGGACGAGCCAGTCCGCCGCATCGTCGGCCCGCCCCGCGCCGAGGGCCGCGAGGCCAAGGCTGAGGGCGCACGTCGCGAGACCGGCGCCGGCGCGCCCCCGCACGCCCGGATCCCGGCTCCGCCGGAGCACAGTCCGGTACACCGGCGCCGACTGCTCGCAGCCGGCCGAGCTCTGCAGGCTCGCCGCGTAGGCGGAGAGCAGCGAGTCCTGGGTTGCGCCGTCGGGCGCCGCCGCGAGCGCCGCCGGCAGCAGCGTGACCGCGTCGGTGCCGGCGTTTCCGGGGCGCCGTACCAGGGCCAGCGCGTAGCGCGCGATCGGGCGCTCGGGGGCCACGGCCTCGAGTCCGAGCACGGCGTCATGCAGCGCGGTGCCGTCGCCTTGACGATCCGCCGCCCGGGCGACGAGATCGAGCCCCTCGGCCGCCTCGACGCCACGCGACGGATCCTCCGCGAGGCGGCGGTAGGCCTCGGCGGCCGCCCGGAGATCGCCCGCGTGAATCGCGGCGGCGCCCAGCTTGGCCCAGACCCGTCCCGGCGTGTCCCTGGTCGTAGCGGCGCGGTACTGCGTGAGGGCCTCCGTGTATCGCCCGGCGGCGTAGGCACGGTCGCCGGCGAGCTCCGGTCCCGCGCCCGAACGGCAGGCGACGAGGACGAACAGCAGCGCCGGCCACCGCTTCACCGCGGTACCCGCTCCACCATGGCGAGGTAGGCATCCACCCGGGCATCGTCCGGCAGTCGTTCTCGGCAGTCCCGCCACACGGCGCGGGCACCGTCGGTGTCGCCCGAGAGATAGCGCGCGAGGCCGAGCGTGGTGCGCGCCTCGTCCAGCTCGGGACGGACCCGGAGCACGCGCTCCAGCTCCTCGCGGGCCTCGAGGTAGCGTCCCGCGGCGACGAGATGCCGGCCGAGCCGACACCGGAGATCGTGGAAGTCGGGCCCGAGACTGAGCGCGCGGCGATACTCGAAGACGGCCTCGTGCGGCGCTCCGGCGTCGGAGTACGCCTCGCCCAGCTGTGCGTGCAGGTTTGCGAGCCGCCCGGCCACGGCCCGCGGAAAGCGCCCTTCGGGACCCTCCGCCTGCACCGCGCGCTCGAACGCCTGCGCGGCGTCCTCGCCCCGCCCCAGCTCGGCGAGCACGACGCCCCGGTGCGCGAGCGCTTCCACGTACCCCGGGTTGCGCGCCAGGGCCGCGTCGAATGCGACGAGCGCGTCCTCCGGCCGGCCCAGCAAGGCGAGCGCCACGCCGCGGAGCTGATGGGCGTCGGCGAAGCCGGATTCGGTTTCCAGCAGATCGTCCACGAGGTAGAGCGTGCCGAACCAGTCGCCGGCCGCGAACCGCTCGCGCGCGCGCGCGAGCAGCTGATCAGCGTTCCTGTGCATAGGCCCCCCGAAACCAGGTGACGAAGCGAGCAATCCCCTCCTCGAGCGACATCCGGGGATCGTAGTCGAGAACGCGCCGCGACTTCGTGAGATCGGCGAAGGTGCGCTGGACGTCGCCCGCCGGCAACGGCGCCCACTCGATCCGCGGCTCGACGCCCATGGCGCTCGCGAGGGCGCTCACGAGCGTCTGGAGCGGCACCGGACGGGCGCCGCCCACATTGAAGATGTCCACCCCGACCGGCGCGGCGGCAGTCCAGTCCGTCGCCGCGAGGACGCCGCGGACGATATCCGCGAAATAAGTGTAGTCCCGCGCCTGCGAACCGTCGCCGTAGAGGGTGAGCGCCTGTCCCTGAGTCATCCGGCGGGCGAAGGCATGGATCGCGAGATCGGGCCGCTGCCGCGGCCCGTACACGGTGAAGAACCGGAGCGACGCCGCCTGAAACCCGTGCAGCGGTGCGAGCGCCTCGAGGAGGAGCTCAGCGGCGCGCTTGGTGGCGGCGTAGGGCGACACCGGCGTCACCGCCGGCGCGTCCTCGTGGAAGGGCGCCGGAGTCGTGTCGCCGTACACCGACGACGACGATCCGAACACGATTCGCCGGACGCCGGCCCGGTGCGCGGCTTCGAGCACGGCCGCCGTGCCGGTCACGTTGACGCGGGCGTAGCCCACCGCATCGGCGATCGAGGGACGGACGCCCGCCTTGCCGGCCAGATGGATCAGCACGGTGTCGGGCGAGAGCAGGGGCGCCAGCGCGTCGGCGTCCAGCATGTCCAGCTCGTGGAAGCGGAAACGGGCCGGCTGCCCGATCTCCCGCAGGTTCCGCTCCTTCATGGCGCGAGGATAGAACGGATCGAAGTTGTCGATCCCGATCACGTCGTCCCCGCGGGCCACCAACGCATCCACCACGTGGGAGCCGATGAACCCGGCCGCACCCGTGACCAGCACCCGGGTCACGCGCCGACCTGGGTGCGGAAGTAGGCGATGGTCCGCTCCAGCCCTTCCTCGAGCGATACGCTGGGCTCCCAGCCGAGCACGCTCCGCGCCACGGTGATGTCGGGCCGCCGCACCTTCGGGTCGTCGGTGGGGAGGGGACGGGCCACGATCGGCGACCGCGACCCGGTGAGCCGCAGGACCAGCTCGGCCAGCTGCCGCACGGTGAACTCGTGCGGGTTTCCGATGTTGGTCGGGTCGGCCCGATCGCTCGCGAACAGCCGGTAGATCCCCTCGATCAGGTCCGACACGTAGCAGAACGAGCGGGTCTGCGAGCCGTCGCCGTAGAGCGTGAGCGGCTCGCCCTGCAGGGCCTGGACGACGAAGTTCGACACTACGCGCCCGTCGCGCGCCCGCATCCGCGGACCGTAGGTGTTGAAGATGCGGACGATGCGCGTATCCACTTTGTGATACCGGTGGTAGGCCATCGTCATCGCTTCGGCGAAGCGCTTGGCCTCGTCGTACACGCCCCGCGGTCCAACCGGGTTGACGTGCCCCCAATAGGTCTCGGGCTGGGGGTGCACCTGCGGGTCGCCGTAGACCTCGGAGGTTGAGGCGAGCAGGAGGCGCGCGCCCTTCGCCTTCGCCAGACCGAGCGCCTTGTGGGTGCCGAGCGACCCGACCTTGAGCGTCTGGATGGGGAGCTCGAGATAGTCGATCGGGCTCGCCGGGGACGCGAAGTGGAGCACCCCGTCGAGCGCGCCCTCGACGTACGTATAGTTGGTGACGTCGTGCTGAATGAAGCGGAAGCCCGGGTGGCCCAGCAGATGGGCCACGTTGTCGGGGCTGCCGGTGATGAAGTTGTCCACCCCGATCACTTTGTGGCCGTCGGCGAGGAAGCGATCCGTCAGATGCGATCCCAGAAAGCCGGCGGCGCCCGTGATCAGCACTCTCACGGCGTGCTCCGCCCGATTCCGTGGTACTCGAAGCCGAGCGCCGCCATACGCCGAGGCTCGTAGAGGTTCCGGCCGTCGATGACCAGCGGCCGTCGGAGGCACTGCTTCATCCGCTGGAAGTCGGGGTTCCGGTAGACGAGCCACTCGGTCACCACGATCAGCGCGTCGGCCCCGTCGATCGCGTCGTAGGGATCCTTGGCGTATACGACGGTGTCGCCGAAGACCGCGTGCGCCGTCTCCATGGCCTTCGGGTCGTGCGCCCGCACCGCCGCCCCCCGCCCGACCAGCGATCGGATCAGCGGGACGGAGGGGCTCTCCCGCATGTCGTCGGTCTCCGCCTTGAAGGCCAGGCCCCAGACCCCGACCCGCTTGCCGGCGATCTGCTCTCCGAGAAACCGCACGACTTTCTTGAACAGGAGCAGCTTCTGCCGTTCGTTGACCGCCTCGACCGCCTCGAGCAGATCGAAGCGGATGCCCACCTCGGTGCCCGATCGGACCAGCGCCTTCACGTCCTTGGGAAAGCAGGACCCGCCGTAGCCGGGGCCGGGGAAGAGAAACGCCTGTCCGATGCGGCGGTCACTCCCGATGCCCTGGCGCACCATCTTCACGTCGGCGCCGACCTTTTCGCAGAACTCGGCAACCTGGTTCATGAAGGAGATGCGGGTGGCGAGCATCGCGTTGGCAGCGTATTTCGTGACCTCGGCCGACGCGATGTCCATGAAGACGATCGGGTTCCCGGTCCGGATGAAGGGGGCATAGAGCTCGCCCATCGCCTCCCGCGCCTCGTCGGTGTCCACGCCGATGACCACCCGGTCCGGCTTCATGAAGTCGTCGATTGCCGCGCCCTCCTTGAGGAACTCCGGGTTGGAGCAGACCGAGACCGGGATCCTGGTCTCCGCCTCGATGGCGCCGCGTACCTTGGCCGCGGTTCCCACGGGGACCGTGGACTTGGTGACCACGATCTTGGGTGAATCCATGTGCTTGCCGATCGCGCGCGCCACCGCGAGCACGTGCTGCAGATCGGCCGAGCCGTCCTCGCCCGGCGGCGTGCCGACCGCGATGAAGATCACCCGGGAGCGCTTGACCGCGCCCGCGATGTCGGTGCTGAACGCCAGCCGGCCCTCGGCCTGATTGCGCCCGACCATTTCTTCCAGGCCAGGTTCGTAGATTGGGATGTCGTTCCGCTTGAGCCGCTCGATCTTGCCCGCGTCCACGTCGACGCAGACGACGTCGTTCCCGGTCTCGGCCAGGCACGCCCCCGCCACCAGTCCCACATACCCGCTCCCCACCACAGCCACGTGCATGCGTCAGTCTCCCCGAGGCAGCACGTGCCGCGTGTCCACAGCGAGCCGGGCGTGCCGCTTGACCTGGTGGAAATCGATGGCGGAATGGTCGGTCACCACGATCACGCAGTCGGCCGCCTCGATCGTCGCCGGCGTGAGCGGGACCGAGCGGAACTCGCGCTCGTCCTCCCGGAACACCGCCACGTGCGGGTCGTGGTAGCTGACCCGGGCTCCTTGCTGCTCCAGCAGCCGGATGATGTCGAGCGCGGGGCTTTCGCGGATGTCCTCGATGTCCCGCTTGTACGCGACCCCCAGCACCAGGACGTTCGCGCCGCGCACCGCCCGGCCCTGCCCGTTGAGCGCCTCGGCGACCTTCCGGACCCAGAACACCGGCATCTCGGTGTTCAGCTCGCCCGCGAGGTCGATGAAGCGGGTCTTGTAGTTGAGGCCGCGCATTTTCCAGGCGAGGTAGTGCGGATCGATCGGGATGCAGTGGCCGCCCAGGCCGGGCCCGGGCAGAAACTTCATGAAGCCGAACGGCTTGGTCGCGGCGGCCTCGATCACCTCCCACACGTCCACGCCGAGCTTGTCGCAGACGATCGCCATCTCGTTCACCAGGCCGATGTTCACGCTCCGGAATGTGTTCTCCAGCAGCTTCACCAGCTCCGCCGTCTCCGTGGTCGAGACCGGCACCAGGCTGTCGATCGCCGGCTGATAGAGCGCCATCGTCACCCGGCTGCACTCGGGCGTGATCCCGCCGACCACCTTCGGGGTGTTGCGCGTACCGTAGACCGGATTGCCCGGATCGACTCGCTCCGGACTGAAGGCGAGGAAGAAGTCCACGCCCACCTTGAGGCCCGTGCTCTCGAGCGCGGGCAGCAGGATCTCGCGAGTGGTCCCGGGGTAGGTCGTGCTCTCCAGCATGATCGCCTGGCCCCGCCGGAGGGTCCGCTTGACCGATTCCGTGGCGGCGACGATGAAGCTCACGTCGGGATCCTTGAACTTCGACAGCGGCGTCGGGACGCAGATCGAGATCGCGTCGGGCTCGCTCAGCCGGGTGGCGTCGGTGGTGGCGGTGAACCGGTCGCGGATCGTGGCGAGCCGCGCGTCGCTCACGTCCTTGACGTGCGACCGCCCGGCGTTGAGGCCCTCGACCACCCGCGGGTTCACATCGTAGCCGAGCACACGATAACCGGCTTGCGCCAGCTCCACCGCGAGCGGCAACCCGACGTATCCCAGCCCAACGATGCCGAAGACGACGTCGCGCCGCTGGGCCTTGGCGATCAGCTCGTCGGCGATCTTGCTCATGCTGGGTCCTCCAACGTGACGGGAGCCCCTCCGGCCGCGAGGGACCGGCTGGCCGCGTCGAGCACCCGGATCACCCGGACCCCGTCGGCGGCGTCGGCCCGGGGCGCGGCCTCGCCCCGCACTACCTGCACGAAATGACTGAGCTGCACCGCGAGTGGCTCGGCGTTCGAGACTCGCGGGATGAAGATGTCGCCCTCCCGGACCGCCAGGCTCTCGCCCCACGACCGGTACTCCGGCGGGCGATCCACGCCCTTGTCGTAAATGCGGAGCTTCTCCCGCGGCTGCATGTCGTCGAACACCGCCATCTGGCGGGAGCCCACGAGCGTGAGCCGCCGCTCCTTGTGCGGGTCGAGCCAGGACATCTGCGCGTGGGCCACCACCCCGGACGCGAACGTCATCGTCAGGAAGACGACGTCCTCGATCCCCGGCTGCAGATAGGAGTGCCCCTGCGCCGCGACGGTGCGCGGCGCGGCACCGAGCAGATAGAGGGCGACCGATACGTCATGGGGGCCGAAGCTCCACAGCGCGTTCTCGTCCGGGCGCACCTGGCCCAGGTTGACCCGCTGGGAGTAGAGGTAGTACAGCTCGCCCAGGGTCCGCTCGGTCACGAGCCGCCGGAGCTGCTCCACGACCGGATGGTATTCGAGGAGATGGCCCGCCAGGACCGGCACCCCCCGGCGCGCCGACAGCTCGGCCACGCTCTCGGCGTCGGCGACGGTGAGCGCGAAGGGCTTCTCGATCAGCGCGGGCACTCCGGCTTCGATTGCCGCCCGCCCCAGCTCAGCGTGGGTTCGCGCAGTCGAGGCGATGACGACCGCCTCCACCCTCGCGAGCAGCGCCGGGACCGAATCGGTGACGAAGGTGCCGGGATACTGGCGCGCGACCCGGTCGCGCACCGCAGGATCGACGTCGCAGACCGCCGCCAGCTCCGTCTCCCCGAGCGCCGCCAGCGTGCGGACGTGATTTTGCCCCCACGCCCCGGCGCCGATCACGCCGACCTTGAGCCGGCTCATCCGTAGAAGCCCCGGACCGCCTCGATCACCGCGTCCTGCTGGGCGGGTGCGAGCTCCGGATAAATCGGGAGCGAGATGACCTGGGCCATCGCGGCCTCGGTGGCCGGCAGACGGCCGCGCTGGTAGCCGAGATGGGCAAAGCACGGCTGAAGGTGGAGGCCGACCGGATAGTAGACCGCGTGGCCGATGCCCCGGGCCTTGAGGTGGGCCGCCAGCTCGTCGCGCCGCTCGGCCCGGACGGTGTACTGGTGGAAGATGTGCTCGTTGGGCGGGTCCAGGGGCGGCGGGCAGATCGCGGGATGACCCTCGAACGCCTGGGTGTACCGCGCCGCCCGGGCCCGGCGCGCGGCGCTCCAATCGGCAAGGTAGCGGAGCTTCACCAGCAGCACCGCCGCCTGCAACGTGTCCAACCGGCTGTTGGTCCCGACTTCATCGTGGTGATACTGCTTGGCGCCACCATGCAGACGGAGCTTCCGGAGGCGCTCGGCCAGCGCGTCGTCCTGGGTGAGCATCATGCCGGCGTCGCCCCAGGCGCCGAGATTCTTGCTCGGAAAGAACGAGAGGGCGCCGACCGTGCCCAGCTCGCCGGCGACGCGCCAGGTCCCGTCGATCGACCGACGGGCGCCGATGGCCTGGGCCGCGTCTTCGATGAGCGCGAGTCGATGCCGCTGCGCCAGCAACAGCAGCCGCTCCATCGCCGCCATCTGGCCATAGAGGTGGACGGCGACGATGCCCCGGGTCCGGGGGGTGATGGCCGCCTCCACCGCCGCTGGATCCAGGTTGAACGTGGCCGGGTCGATGTCCACGAACACCGGTGTGCCGCCGGCGTTATGGATGGCCCCGGCGGTGGCGAAGAACGTGAATGAGGGCGCGATCACCTCGTCGCCCGGTTGCAGCCGGAGGGCCGTGAGGGGCAGGAGCAGCGCATCGGTGCCGCTGGCGCAGGCGACGGCGTGCTTCGTGTGCGACAGCCGGGCGATCTCGGTCTCGAGCTGCCCGATCTCGGCGCCCATGATGAACTGCTGGCGCTCGATGACGGCCTGAACCGCCGGCAGCACGGCGTCCTTGATCGTCTGGTACTGGGCGACGAGATCCAGCAGCGGAACGTTCAATGGCCCACCCGAAGAAAGCGATCAAAAGCTCGAAATCCAAACAACTTAGCCCTGCTTGACCGGGGGGTCAATCTGCCACAGGCTCCCGTCCTTCTCCCGATAACCCGCACCGCAGGCGGGGCACCGCGCCGCCCCGTCCGCCAGCGCCAGCCGCTCACCACACTGGCACATCCAGCCCGCCCGGCGGGCGGGCACGCCGAGCATCACCGCAAAGGCAGGCACGTCGGCGGTGACGACTGCCCCGGCCCCAATGAAGGCGTACTCGCCCAGGGTGACCCCGCAGACGATGGTGGCGTTGGCCCCGATGCTGGAGCCGCGTCGGACCAGGGTCGGCTGGTACTCGTGCTTGCGGGAGACGTGGCTCCGGGGGTTGAGCACGTTGGTGAAGACGCAGCTCGGCCCGCAGAACACGTCGTCCTCGAGGGTCACCCCTTCGTAGATCGAGACGTTGTTCTGGATCTTGACGTTGTTCCCGATCCGGGTCCCGGGCATCACCACCACGTTCTGGCCCAGGTTGCAGCGCTCGCCGATCACGGCGCCGGGCATGACGTGGGAGAAGTGCCAGATCTTGGTCCCGGCGCCGATGACGGCACCGGGGTCGATGAAGCTCGAGGGATGCACGAAGTAGTCAGGCATAGCAGAGACGGCATGAATTCACTGTTTACTTCTCACTGTTTACGCTGTTCAAGTAGGTTCCCGTGGCTGAGATCAGTTTGACTTCGGTTTCCAGCCGCACCCCGAGCTTCTCCCCCACCACCCGCTGCGCCTCGGCGATCAGCGCCTGCACGTCCGCGGCGGTGGCCTCGCCCGTGTTCACGAAGTAGTTAGCGTGCATGGGCGAGATCTCCGCTCCGCCGATCCGGAGCCCCTTGAGCCCCGCGGCTTCGATCAGCTGCCCCGCCGTGCGCGGACCGGCCACGCGCTTCCAGCTGGCCCCACCCGGGTTCTGAAACACGCTGCCGCAGCACGGCTGGTTGAACGGGGTCCCCTGCTGCCGCCAACGGAACAGCTCCGCCAGCTCGGCGCTCAGCTTGGCAGGGTCCTCCGGCGCGAGCGCCACCTGCGCCTCGACCACCACGCGGTGGTCGAGTCCGCTGGTCCGGTAGGCGAAGGGGATTTCGCGCCGTTCGAGCATCCGCAGATCGCCATCGGCGTCCACGACCGTTACCCGCTCGATCACCTCGGACCACTCGCCGCCGTGGCATCCGGCGTTCATGTAGACCCCGCCGCCCACGGTCCCCGGAACGCCCACGAACTTGTGGAGGCCGGCGTGACCCGCTTCGGCGGTCCGCCGGGCCGCCAACGGCGCCGGCAGTCCGGCGCCGAGCCGCCAGCGCGTGCCGTCGCGCACCAGGTGGTCCATGCCCTTGCCGAGCCTGACGACCAGGGCGTCGAGCCCGGCGTCGGGCAGCAGGATGTTGGATCCGAGTCCCAGCGCGAACCAGGGGACGCCCTCGGCCACAGCGAAGCGGACCGCCGCACCCACATCCTCCGGGGAGACGGCCAGCAGCACGGTGGCCGGCCCGCCGATGCGGTAGGTCGAGTACCGGGCGAGCGCCTCCCCTTCCCTGACCTCTCCCCGAGCACGGAGCCGAAGCGCCGCGGCGAAGGCGGGATCTCGGGCGCTCAGCCGGTCCATTCGGCCGACATCTCGCGGGCCAGCGCGTGCCACTCCTGGAGCGAGCGGACCTCGCCGGCCCGGCTCCGGAGCGCGATCACGGCGTCGCAGGCCGCGGACGCCGCCGACAGCGTCGTGGTGTAGGGCACCCGATGCTGCAGTGCCGCCCGGCGGAGCGCGTAGTCGTCCTGCTGCGTCAGCTTGCCGAGCGGCGTGTTGATGAGCAGCTGCACGGCGCCGGAGACGATCAGGTCGATCGCGTTGGGCCGGCCCTCGTACACCTTGAGGACGCGCTCGGCGGGGATCCCCCGGGCCCGTAGATGACGGGCCGTGCCGTCGGTCGCCAGGATCTTGAAGCCGAGCCCGTGGAAGCGGCGGACGATCGGCACCACGCTGTTCTTGTCGTGGTCGTTCACCGTCACGAACACGGCCCCGCTCAGCGGCAGCGCCCCGTCGGCGGCGTGCTGGGCCTTGGCGAACGCCATGCCGAAAGAATCCGCGATGCCCATGACCTCGCCGGTCGAGCGCATCTCGGGCCCGAGGATCGAATCGACTCCGGGCAGCTTGGTGAAGGGGAAGACCGCCTCCTTCACCGCCACGTAGGGGTGCAGGACGTCGTCATGCAGGCCGAGCTCGGCGAGCGTCTTCCCCACCATGACCGACGCCGCCAGACTGGCGAGCGGGACGCCCGTGGTCTTGGAAACAAAGGGGATCGTGCGCGACCCGCGCGGATTCACCTCCAGGACGTGGACTACGCCGTCCTTGATCGCGTACTGGGCGTTGATGAGCCCGATCACGCCCAGCCGCTCGGCGAACGCGCGGGTGTGCCGCCGCATTTCGTCCACCTGCCCGTCGGTGATGAGGTACGGGGGCAGCACGCAGGCCGAGTCGCCCGAGTGGATGCCTGCGTCCTCGATGTGTTGCATCACCCCGCCGATCACGCAGCAGGTGCCGTCGGCGATGGCGTCGACGTCAGCCTCGAACGCGTCCTCCAGAAAGCGGTCGATCAGCACCGGGTGATCCGGTGCCACACGCGCGGCCTTGGCGAAGTAGCTCCGAAGCGACGGCTCGTCGTAGACGATCTCCATGGCCCGGCCACCCAGCACATAGGACGGCCGGACGAGCACGGGGTAGCCCACACGGGCGGCCACCGCGACCGCCTGCTCCACCGAGGTGGCCGTCCCGCTCGGCGGCTGCGCCACGCCCAGCTCCCGGGCCAGCGCCTCGAAGCGCTTGCGATCCTCGGCTGCATCGATCGCGTCGGGCGAGGTGCCGAGGATCGCCACGCCCTCGCGTTCGAGCGCCCGCGCGAGCCGGAGCGGTGTCTGCCCGCCCAGCTGCACGACTACGCCGATCGGCCGCTCCAGCTGCACGATCTCGAGCACGTCCTCGAGCGTGAGCGGCTCGAAATAGAGCGCGTCGGAGATGTCGAAGTCGGTGGAGACGGTCTCCGGATTGGAGTTCACCATCACGGTCCGGTAGCCCATCTCCCGGAAGGCGAGGGCGGCCCGCACGCACATGTAGTCGAACTCCACTCCCTGGCCGATCCGATTCGGACCGCTTCCCAATATCACGACCGTCTGGTCGCCGGCGGGGCCCGATTCGTTCTCCTCGTCGTAGCTCGAGTAGAGGTATGGAGTGGAGGACGGGAACTCGCCCGCGCACGTGTCCACGGTCTTGTAGGCCGGCCGTACTCCCAGCGCGTGCCGCTTCGCGCGAATCTCAGCTTCGGGCACGCCGACCAGATCGCCCAGCTGGCGGTCGGAAAAACCGAATCGCTTCATCTTCCGGATCCCAGACCGGGCCGTGTCCTCGCCCGACTGCCCGGCAGCCCACCGCTCGGTCCACTCGCGTTCCGCCTGCAGCAGCTCCTCCAGCTGCCAGACGAACCAGGGATCGATCCGGCTCCGCTCGGAGATCGTCTCCACCGAAATTCCCGCCAGCAGAGCATGCTTGATCTGGAACAGCCGCTCCGGCGTCGGCGTCCGGAGAGCGGCCAGCAGCGTCTCGCGCTCGACGTTTTCGAGGCGGTCGTCGGCGAGCGTCTGGCCCAAGACCCATCCGGCGCGGTCGGCTTCGAGCCCGCGCAGCCCCTTCTGGAGCGCCTCCTTGAACGTGCGCCCGATGGCCATGACCTCGCCCACCGACTTCATCTGGGTAGTGAGCCGGGGATCGGCGGAGGGGAACTTCTCGAACGCGAACCGCGGGATCTTCACCACGACGTAGTCCAGCACCGGCTCGAACGAGGCTGGCGTCGTCTTGGTGATGTCGTTGGGCAGCTCATCCAGACGGTACCCGACGGCGACCTTGGTGCCGATCCGCGCGATCGGGAAGCCGGTGGCCTTGGAGGCCAGCGCCGACGAGCGCGACACCCGCGGGTTCATTTCGATGACCAGCTGCTCGCCGTTGGCCGGGTTCACCGCGAATTGGATGTTGCAGCCGCCGGCGGCCACGCCCACCTCGCGGATCACGGCGATCGACGCGTCGCGCATCCGCTGGTACTCGCGGTCGGTGAGCGTCATGGCCGGCGCCACGGTGATCGAGTCGCCGGTGTGAACCCCCATGGGGTCCAGGTTCTCGATGGAGCAGACGATCACCACGTTGTCGGCCCCGTCACGCATCACCTCGAGCTCGAACTCCTTCCAGCCGATGATGCTCCGCTCCACCAGCACGGAGCCCACCGGGGAGAGATCGAGCCCGCGGCGGATCAGCTCTTCGAACTCGTCCCGGTTGTAGGCGATGCCGCCGCCGGTGCCGCCCAGCGTGAAGGAGGGCCGGCAGATCGCCGGGTAGCCCGTCGTCTCGACCGCCTCGCGCGCCTCGGCCACGCTGCGAACGACGCGCCCTTCAGGCGTCGCGAGGCCGATTCGCCGCATCGCCTGGGCGAACTCTTCCCGGTCCTCGGCGACCCGGATGGCCCGCTCGTTCGCGCCGATCAGCTCAACGCCGAACTTGGCCAGCGTGCCGTCACGGTAGAGCGCCATGGCCACGTTCAGCGCGGTCTGGCCGCCCATCGTCGGGAGGAGCGCGTCCGGTCGCTCCCGCTCGATCACCTTGGCGACCCACTCCGGTGTCACCGGCTCGATATAGGTCCGGTCGGCCAGCTCGGGATCGGTCATGATCGTCGCGGGATTCGAATTGACCAGGATGACCCGGTACCCTTCCTCCTTGAGCGCCCGCACCGCCTGGGTGCCGGAGTAGTCGAACTCGGCGCCTTGCCCGATCACGATCGGGCCGGAGCCGATCAGGAGGATCGTCTCGAGGTCAGTCCGTTTCGGCATCGACGACTCCCTGCAATGTCTCGTCCAGCGTTTTGGTCGGCCGCCATCCGGTGGCGCGCGCCAGCTTGGTCGGGTCACCTACGAGGTGCGGAACGTCCCGACTTCGGGCGAGCGCGGGGTCCGGCAGCGGCTCGACCTTCGCATCCAGCAGCCGAGCCAGTCGCTCGAACAGCTCCCGTATGGTCACACCCTCGCCTCGAGCGACGTTGTACGCTTCTCCCGGAACGCCACGCTCCAGCAACGCCAGGTAGGCGGCGACCACGTCCTGCACGTCGAGCAGATCCCGCACCGGTTCCAGGTTGCCCGTCGGCACCGTCCGTTCCCCGGCCCGGCGGGCGGCGCGGATCCGCGCGGCGAAGGCCGGCACGACGAACTGGGGGCTCTGGCCTGCGCCCGTGTGCGGAAACGCCCGGGTGATGATCACCGGAACCCCGGTTCGCCGCCATGCCTCGAGCCCCGCGATCTCCGCGGCCGCCTTGCTCGCTGCGTACACCGACACCGGCTCCACCGGATCACCTTCCACCCGCCGCCGTCCGGATCCGACGCCGTACACCTCCGCCGACGAGGCGATCAGCGTCACCGGCGCCGATCCGGGCTGGGCGGCCAGCGCGTCGAGCAGCAGGGACGTGCCGGTGGTATTCACGCGCCAGGCGTGCGCCACGTCCCGCTGAGCCTCGGAAGTCGAGCTCACCGCCGCGAGGTGGACCACGCGCTCCGGCCGATCGGCGACCGCCGTGCGCACCGAGCCGGCATCGGTCAGCTCCAGCGGGACCACTCGTACTCGTCGCGCGTCAGCTCTCAGCCATTCCGCGACCGGAGGCCCCCCCGGCCGGCAGGCCGCGCTCACCTCGTGGCCCGCGGCAAGCAGTGCCGCGACCATCCGCCGCCCGGCGAAGCCGTCCGCTCCGGTGACCAGGACCCTCACGCGCGCGCAGACAGCCGCTCGAGATCCGCGTCCACCATCGAGCGCACCAGCTGCTCGAACGTGACCGTGGGCGCCCACCCCAGCCGGGCGCGGGCCTTGGTCGCGTCCGCCAGCAGCACGTCCACCTCCGCCGGACGGAGGAACCGCGGATCGAGCACGACGTGCTTGCGCCAGTCGAGGCCCGCGTGCGCAAACGCGATTTCGACGACATCGCGCACGCTGTGCGCAATGCCGGTGCCGACCACGTAATCCTCGGGCGCGGGCGGCTGGAGCATTCGCCACATCGCGTCGACGTAGTCACCGGCGAACCCCCAGTCCCGCTTGGCGTCGAGGTTGCCGAGGCGCAGCGAGCCGCTGAGGCCGAGCTTGATGCGGGCCACGCCATCCGAGACCTTGCGGGTCACGAACTCGACCCCGCGTCTGGGCGACTCGTGATTGAAGAGGATGCCGCTGACCGCGTACAGTCCGTACGACTCCCGGTAGTTGACGGTGATCCAGTGGCCATAGACCTTCGCCACGCCGTACGGCGACCGCGGATAGAACGGCGTCGTTTCTCGCTGCGGCGCCTCCTGCACCTTGCCGAACATCTCCGATGAGCTCGCCTGGTAGAACCGGGCGGCGGGGTGGACGAGCCGGATGGCCTCGAGGATCCGGGTCACGCCCAGCGCCGTAAACTCGCCCGTCAGGACCGGCTGCGTCCAGGACGTCGGGACGTAGCTCTGGGCCGCGAGGTTGTAGACCTCGTCGGGGCGGGTTTCCTGGAGGACGACCGTGAGCGAATGCTGGTCCAGAAGGTCGGCCGGCACGATCTCGACCCGGTCGAGCAGGTGGTCGATCCGCTCGTAGCTGTCATGGCTGGTGCGGCGGACCACACCGAAGACCCGATAGCCCTTGGCGAGAAGCAGCTCGGCGAGGTAGGACCCGTCTTGGCCGGTGATTCCGGTGATGAGGGCGGTGGGCACGCTCAGCTCAGCGAGGGTTGCACAAGATGAGACACGGGAATAGTTTTCCGCGCTTCCCCGGTACGCCGGGTAACGTCAGCCAAAGAGGACCAACCATGGCTCGGGTTTGCGTTGTCTGCGCCAAGGGGCCGGTGACCGGCCACAATGTGAGCCACGCCAAGAACCGGACCAACCGCCGGTGGTACCCGAATCTCCAGACCGTGCGGGTCCTGGTGGACGGCGCCCCGCGCCGGGTCCGCGTCTGCAGCCAGTGCCTCAAGAGTAATCGGATCGCCAAGGCCACCTGAGGCCGGCGCACTGCCGTTGCGGGCTGAGGTGCAGACTCAAAAAAAGGGGACCCGAGGGTCCCCTTCGTCGTTTGCGGGAGCGGTCGGTTCACGCGTCCAGCAGCTCGATCCGGGCGACATCGGCGCCGTCGCCGGGACGGTGGCCCAGCTTCAGGATCCGGGTGTACCCGCCGGGGCGCGCCGCGAACCGGGGTCCGATCTCGGCGAACAGCTTGGCGAGCGCCTCGCGGTCCTTGATCTTCCGGCCCGCCAGCCGCCGGGCGTGGAGATCGCCGCGGCGCGCGAGCGTGACCAATCGCTCGGCGAACGGCCGCAGCTCCTTGGCCTTGGCTTCGGTCGTTACCACCCGGCCGTGGACGAACAGACTGGTCGCCATGTTATTCAGCAGGGCCCGCTTGTGACTGGACGTGCGGGAGAGCTGGCGACCCTTGGCGCGATGCCGCATCTCACTGCCCCTCGGCCACCGGGGCCGGGTGCGGCGCCGGCGGGGTGCCGGGATTCGCAACCCGAAGATCGCCATCGGCGTCCTCGAACCGCATCCCGAAGTTGAGCCCCTCCCGCTGAAGCAGGTCGGCGATCTCCTGGATCGCCTTCTCCCCGACGTTCTTCACCTTGAGGAGATCGTCCTCGCTGAACTCGACCAGATCGCGCAGGGTCCGGATGTTCGAGTTCTTGAGCGAATTGAGCGACCGGACCGAGAGGCCGAAGTCGTCGATCAGCTTGCTCAGCCGGTGGCGCAGGTTGCCCGGCGCGGGCGCGCCCGGCGCGCCGGCCGTGTCCCGCGCCATCGGCACCTTGCCGAACTCGACGAAGTAGCGGAAGTGCTCCTGCGCCAGCGCCGCGGCGTAAGCGATCGCGTCCTCGGGCGTGATGGTGCCGTTGGTCTCGAGGTTCACGGTGAGCCGGTCGTAGTCCGTCCGCTGGCCCACGCGGGTCTCGGCCACGGTGAAGTTGGCCCGGCGCACCGGATTGTAGATGGCGTCGATGCGAACGAGGTCCACCGGCAGCGAGCGGTCGGCCGGATGCAGCTCGGCCTCGACGTAGCCCCGGCCCTTGTTCACGTACAGCTCCCCGCCGATCTCGCGATCGTCCTGGAGGGTGAACAGCAGGTGGTCCGGGTTCACTACCCGAACCGAGCCGTGCTCCTGGATGTCTCGGGCGTAGACCGCGCCCGCGCCTTCACGCTTGATATGAAGGACGGCTTCGTCCACGTCCTCGGCGAGCACCAGCGTGAGCGCCTTGAGCCGCTGGATGATCTGGTGCACGTCTTCCAGCACGCCCGACACGGTCTGGTGCTCGTGCACCACGCCATCGAGGCGGAAGCCCCAGACCGCGCTGCCGCGCAGCGAGGACAGGAGGAGCCGGCGCAGCGAGTTGCCCAGCGTGTAGCCGAAGCCGCGCTCGAGCGGCTGGAGCCGGAACTCCGCGGCATTGGGGTTGTCGTCCCGCTTCGTCATCTCGACGAGGTGCGGGCGCACGAGTCCGGTGAGATCGATCGTCATGGTCACTTCGAGTACAGCTCCACGATGAGCTGCTCCTGGGCGTTGATCGGAATGGTGTCGCGCGTCGGACGCTCGACGAGGCGGCCCGCAGCCTTCTCCCGGTCTACCGACAGCCAGGAAACCGGGGCGCCCCGCGCCGCGCTCTCCTGCGCCAGCTTCACCGCTACGAGCTCGCGGCTCGAGGGCGCGACCCGCACTTCCTCGCCGGGCTCCACCCGGTAGGACGCGATGTCCACGCGATGGCCGTTGATCTCGACGTGGCCGTGGCCGATGAGCTGCCGGGCCGCCTTGCGGCTCGCGGCAAAGCCCATCCGATAGACGACGTTGTCGAGCCGCGTCTCCAGGGCCACGAGCAGGTTGGTGCCCTTGACGCCCGGCTCGCGGGTGACGGCGTCGAAGGTGTTGCGGAACTGGCGCTCCGAGAGGCCGTACATCCGCTTCACCTTCTGCTTCTCACGCAACTGCTTGGCGTACTCCGAGGCTTTGCGCTGGCGTCCCTGGTTCTGGCCGTGCTGGCCGGCAGGGTACGCCCGGCGCTCGACCGGACATTTCTCGGTGAGGCACTTGGTGCCCTTCAGAAACAGCTTCGTGCCCTCGCGGCGGCAGAGTCGGCAGCTGGGGCCGATGTAACGAGACATGGCTCAGACCCGCCGCTTCTTGGGCGGGCGGCACCCGTTGTGGGGAATCGGGGTGACGTCGCGAATCGAGACCACGCGAAGCCCCACGGAAGCGAGCGCCTGAATCGCGGACTCACGGCCGCTGCCGGGGCCCTGCACCCGGACGTGCACCCGCCGCAGCCCGAGGTTCATCGCCTCGCGGCCGCAGTTTTCGGCGGCCACCGTGGCGGCGAACGGCGTGGACTTCTTCGACCCCTTGAACCCGGCCTTCCCCGCCGAGCCCCACGCGAGCGTGTTGCCCTTGAGGTCGGTGATGGTGATCAGGAGGTTGTTGAACGTGGCCGAGATGTGGGCGATGCCCTCGGATTCGACCACCTTCTTGCTGCGCTTGACGCTCGCCTTGACCGGGGCCGCGGCCGGCGGCGCGGCCGCGGCGGCAGTGGGCGTCTGGGGCTGGGCCGGTGTGGGATTCGTCATCTTACTTCTTCGTCACCTTCTTCTTGCCTGCGATGGCCCGGCGCGGTCCCTTCTTGGTCCGCGCATTGGTGTGCGTGCGCTGGCCGCGCACCGGCAGCCCGCGCCGATGCCGGATTCCGCGATAGCTCCCGATATCCATCAGGCGCTTGATGTTCATCGCGATCTCGGTCCGGAGCGAGCCCTCGACCTTCACCGACCGCTCGATCATCTGGCGGAGACGCGCGACTTCCGAGTCCGACAGATCGCGAACGCGGGTGTCGGGACTCACACCGGTCTCGGAGAGAATCCGGTTGCTGGTGGGCCGGCCGATGCCGAAGATGTAGGTGAGCGCGATCTCCACGCGCTTTTCCCGTGGCAGATCCACGCCGGCGATACGCGCCATCGGTCAGCCCTGCCGTTGCTTGTGCTTGGGGTTGCGCTTGCAGATGATGCGAACGACGCCCTGTCGCTTGACGACTTTGCAGTGCTCGCAGATCGGCTTGACGCTCGAACGAACCTTCACGTGCTTCTCTCCCGGGCCAGTTTACGAAATAGCTCGCAAACTTACCGGGGGGCAGGCTCAAACGCAAGCAGGGCAGCAAGAAGGACCAACTGGCCGCCGCCCGGCGGACGTCAGGCGCTCACTCGAAGCTCCACCAGGGTCCACCCCTTTGGTCCGCGCCGGTATGCCAGGAGGAGGGTCTGGCTCCGCACCTCCTGCGTCCCGGCCACGCGGTACCGCCGCTGGAGCTCCACGTAGCCCTGGCCCGGCTCGACCTCCCGGGCCGAGCGGACCGACGTCTCTACCTCCTGGGTCGGCGCGAGGAAGTCTCGCAGGAGCGCGGCGGCCTGGGCCTGACCCAGGGCGCCGGAGGGGTCCGCGCCGGGCAATCGAACGACCAGTCTGGGCGAATTGGCCACCAGCCCGGCGGCATCGTGGCTGTACCAGGCCCGCCGAGCCCGGTCCGCCTCACGGTCGAGGTCGGCCGACTGGGCGCGCAGCATCCCCGGCAGCAGCGCCAGGACGAGCATCAGGCTCGCACGCACCCAGCCTCCTCGCTCAGCTCCCGTAGTACAGCCGCCGGCTCCGACGCCTGCAACAGCGGACGCCCCACCACCAGATGCGTCGCCCCGTCCCGCGCGGCGTCACCGGCGGTGGACACGCGAACCTGATCGCCGGTCGGATCTCCGCGCCGCCGGATGCCGGGCACCACGATGAGCGGCGAGCCGGCCCACTCCCGTCGCACGAGCGCGGTCTCCCGAGGAGAGCAGACGACCCCCTGAAGCCCGGCAGCCCTGGCGAGGGCGGCGAGCCGAACGACCTCCTCGTCCAAAGTCACGGCGGATCGCCCGACCGCTCCAGCGTAGGTCGTTGCGTCGTGCGATGTTAAGACTGTGACTCCAACCAGGGCCACTGCCCCGCCTCCGGCCTTGGCCGCAGCTTCGAGCATGCCCGATCCCCCCAAGGTGTGAACCGTCGCCATCGCCACTCCGAGATCACGAGCCGCGCTCACCGCGCCGGCCACCGTGTTGGGAATGTCGTGCCACTTGAGATCCAGAAAGACCCGAAGCCGGCGGGCCGCAAGCTGCTGCACGAATGAGGCCCCGGCCCGAGTGAGCAACATCGGTCCCACCTTGACCCACCGGAGCTCCGGCAGCCGGTCCAGCAGGCGCAGCGCCGCATCTACGTCGGGCAGGTCGAGCGCGAGCACGATCTCAGCCATGGCCGGCCTCGAGATCCCGGACCACGCGCTCGGGCAGCCGCGGGTCGGCCAGTCCGGCGGTGCCGATGGCTACGAGCGACGCTCCGATCCGGAGATACTGGCGTGCGTCGTCCGCACTCCGGATCCCGCCGACGCCGATCACCGGCATTCCCCCGGTACGCTCCGTCACCCGCGCCACCGCGAGCACGCCGATCGGCAGCAGGGCCGGGCCACTCACCCCACCGAACCCGTTGCCGAGCCGCGCCTCGCCGTCGGCGTCGAAGAGCGCGCCCGGGAAGGTGTTCACGACGCTCACCGCATCCGCTCCGGCGTCCCGGGCCACAAGCGCGGTCGCACCCACGTCGGGCAGCACCGGCGAAAGCTTCGCGATCAACGGATGGCGCGTGCGCGCGCGGCAGAGGCCGACGATCCGGCTGACGCATGCCGGGTCGGCGCCGAACTCCATGCCCCCGGCACTGGTGTTGGGACAGGAGAGATTGATCTCGAAGGCGGCGATGCCCGCCGTATCGTCGAGTCCGCCGACGACCTCGGCGTACTCCTCGACCGTAAAGCCCACGACGTTGACGATCACCCGGGCCCGCTCCAGGTGGCGGGCGAGCCATGGCAGCTCTTCTGATCTGACCCGCTCGAGTCCGGGATTGGCCAGGCCGACCGAATTCAGCATGCCGCCCCGGAACTCGGCCACGCGGGGCGGCCGGTTACCAGCCCGCGGCGCGAGTGACACGGCCTTGGTGACGAGCCCGCCGAGGCGGTCGAGATCGACGATGCCGGCCAGCTCGCGGCCAAAGGCGGCCGTGCCGGAGGCAAGGAGCACTGGATTCTGGAACCGCTGACCGAGGAAATCGCGGGAGAGGTCGGAGGCCACTAGCGGGCCGTACCGGAGTCGGCGGATTCGGTCTTCCGCTCGTACTCCAGCAGATACTGAACGACGGCCTCGGCAATCGAGCTCGCCATGGCGCGCTGGCCGATGGTGGAGATCAAGTAGCGGCCGTCGAGAGGGTTCGTGCTGTATCCCATTTCCACGAGGATCGCGGGTCGGCGCGCGGTCGTGAGCACCATGAAGCCCGCCTGTTTGACCCCGAGATCGGGCCCGGTGTGCACCTGCCCAAGGCCGGCCTGCACCAGCTCCGCCAAGCGGGCCGATTCCCGAAGGTGCTCGTTGAGCTGCAGATCCTTGACGATGAAGTCGATAGCGCCGAGCGGAGCGGGGTCCTGCGACACACTCTCGAACCGGACCGCCTCGTTCTCCATTCTCGCCACCCGGGCGGCATCCTCAGTCTTGGCCTCGGCGAGGAAATAGGTCTCGAAGCCCCGTGTCTCGGTGAAGCCGCGCCGGTGCGGCAGCGAGTTGACGTGCAGACTCACGAAGAGGTCACACTTCTCGGTGCAATAGCTTCCACGCTCGCCCAGCGCGATCAGGGTGTCGGTCGTCCGGGTCATCCGCACCGCCACGCCGCGACGGCGAAGCTCCTCGCGGACCAGCAATGCCACCTGCAGCGTCACGTCCTTCTCCTTCACCCCGCGCGGGAAAAACATCCCCGGGTTGCCCGGATCCACGCCGCCGTGTCCCGCGTCGACCGTCACCAGGTGGCCCGGCCTGAGCCCGTTGGCCAGGCGGGCCGAGCCGGACCCCGCCGCCAGGAAGCGGCCGCGCTCCTCGACCAGCCGAGCCGAGCGCTTGTCGTAGTGGTAGCGCTCAGCGAGGAACGTGGGCAGCACCTCGGAGACGAACTGGAACGGGAGGTACATCGTGTCGCGGACGACGGTGACGGGCGCCGCGAGCGCCTCGAGCCGGTCGTTGAAGAAGTAGAGCGGCGCGCCGATCAGGAAGCGGAAGCCCTGCTGGGCGACGCTGACGTCGGCCCAGGCCTCCCCCAGTTTGACGGTGCCGCCCAGCGCCGCAACCAGCTCCGGCGCCGACACGAGCGGTGTCCCGCTCCGGTCGGAGCGCACCGCGATCCGCTGGTCGCCGCGCGGAGTACTCACCATGAGCGTCCGGGGAGCATCGCCGCCGAGAATCGCGAGCAGCGCGAGCGCGGTGATCACCGTCGCCCCTTGATCGACACCGCGCGGGCCGTTTCCCGCTCGGCGATGCGGCGCTTGAGAGCTTCCCGCTTGTCGTGCTGCTTCTTGCCCTTGCCCAGCGCGAGCGCCACCTTCGCATGGCCCTTCTTGAAGTAGAGCTCGAGCGGCACCAGAGTGAGCCCTTCCCGCTCGACCGCGCCGACCATCCGGTCGATCTCCCGGCGGTGCAGCAGCAGCTTGCGCGACCGCACGGGTTCGTGGTTGTAGCGGTTGCCCTGCTCGTACGGAGTGATATTCACGCCCTCGAGAAATACCTCGCCCCGGGCGGTTCGCGCGTAGGCCTCTTTGATGGAGGCCTTCCCGCTGCGGAGCGACTTCACTTCGGTCCCGGTCAGCACGATCCCGGCTTCCCATGTCTCCAGGATGTGGTAGTCATGGGTGGCTTTCGGGTTGCGGGCGACCGAGTGCCGGTCGGCGGTCGGCGGAAGTTTGGGAGGCACGGCCCCGGAATTTCGCAAATGATAGGCCAGCGGCGCCCGGCAGGTCAACCGGCGCCTTGACGCCAACGTGGCGCGGGAGCTAGGTTTGCGCCCTCGCCGAAGTGGTGGAACTGGTAGACGCGCTGCGTTCAGGGCGCAGTGGGCGCAAGCCCGTGGGGGTTCGAGTCCCCCCTTCGGCATCACGACGGTGAACGGTGAGCAGTGAAGCGTAAACGGGGGCTCCGGACGGCGCGGGCTCCCGTTCACCGTTTACCGCTCACCGTTCACCGTCTAATATCTCGCCATCTCCGGCTCGACCTCCTGGGCCCACCGATCGATTCCGCCTGCAAGACTCCGCACTCGGGTGAAACCGGCCGCGCGCAAAAGATCCCTGGCGTGCAGCGACCGCAATCCGTGGTGGCACACGGTGACAGTGTCCACGCGAGCGTCCACTTCGGCCAGCCGTTCAGGCAACTGTCCCAGCGGCAGCAACGAAGCGCCCTCGATCCGGGCGACATCCCACTCCCAGGGCTCCCGCACGTCGATCACCTGCACCGACTCCGCGCGCTCCCGGAGCACCGCCACCAGCTCGCGCGGCGAGATGTCGCCGCCGTCCGTCGCGTCCTGCCCGGCGTATCCGCAGAACGCCTCGTAGTCGATCGGCTCTGTGATCGAGGGCCGGAGTCCACATACGGGGCAGTCGGGATCCTTGTTCAGACGCAATTCGCGGAAACTGAACCGAAGCGCGTCGAAGACAACCAGCCGTCCGATTAACGGGTCCCCCACACCCAGCACCAGCTTGATCGCCTCCAGTGCCTGCATGCTGCCGATGATGCCCGGCAGGACGCCGAGGACGCCGCCTTCCGCGCAGTTCGGCACCAGCTCGGGCGGGGGTGGTTCGGCGTAGAGGCACCGATAGCAAGGGCCGCTGGCCGCGTGAAAGACCGCGACCTGTCCCTCGAAGCGAAAGATGCTGCCGTAGACGAGCGGCCTGCCGAGCCAGACGCAGACATCGTTGACCAGATAGCGGGTCGGGAAGTTGTCGCTCCCGTCCACCACGATGTCGAATTCCGCCAGGATATCCCGCGCGTTGGCCGCGGTGAGGCGTTCCTCGACCGGGACGACGCGTACATGGGGGTTGAGATCGGCCAACCGTTCCGCACCGGATCGGACCTTGGGGAGCCCGACCGCCCCGGTGCCGTGGAGCACCTGCCGCTGCAGGTTGGTGACATCCACCCGGTCGAAGTCCACCAGCCCGAGGGTCCCGACCCCGGCCGCCGCCAGATACAGCGCGGCGGGAGAGCCCAGCCCGCCGGCCCCGATCACCGCCACCCGGGCGGCCTTGAGCCGCGCCTGGCCGTCGGGGCCGACGCCCGGCAGCGACAGATGGCGGGCGTAGCGCAGCAGCTCCGCGGGAGACAAGGCGAGTGTCATGCTCGAAAGATAGCCGGAGGCGAAAAGCAGAAGGGGGACGCCGGCGCCGGACCGGGTCCCCCTCTCTTCGCCACTCACCGCCCCCGTCTCACTGCTGGATCGTCACCAGCTCTTGCACTTGCAGCTCCTGCTTCATCAGGTCGGCGAGGGTGATGCTGCCGAGCAGCTCGTCCACTCGCTGCTGCAGCGCATGCCAGACCGGGCGGATGCTGCACGAGGTGGCCGGATGGCACCGCTCGGCATCGACTTGGTGCGACTCGCAGTTCACCTCGAAGGTCTGGTGCTCGGACGCGGTCATGACGTCGCGGACGGAGATGGCCGAGGGATCGCGGGCGAGATAGTACCCGCCCTTGGCTCCGCGCACACTCTCCACGAGCCGGGCCCGGCGAAGCCGCAGCAGGATCTGCTCGACGTAGTCGGCGGGAAGCCGCTCCGCGTCGGCCAGCTCGCGGGCGGCCACCGGCTCGACCGCACTCCCGCCCCGACGGGCGAGGTGGAGCGAGATGATGAGGCTGTATTCCGTCCAGGTGGTGACCCGCATGCCCCAATATCGCTGGATCAGCCGCCTGCCGGTATCCCCTTGCCGCCCGGGACGCCCAGCTCGGTCATGGCCCGGAGATCGAGCACGGCGTCGAGCTTCGCCCCCTCGAGGATCTTCTTCTTGAGCACCAGCTCCCGGACGGTGAGGCCCGTCGCCAGCGCTTCCTTAGCCAGCTTGGCCGCCTCGGCGTAGCCGATCTCCGGCGCGAGCGCGGTGACGAGGGCGGGACTCCGCTCCAGCCAGTACGCGCACTGCGCCTCGTCCGGCTCGATGCCGGCCACGCACTTCTCTGCCAGGACCCGGCTGGCGTTCCCCACGATGATCATGGCGAAGACGATGTTATGGGTCATCACCGGCATCATCACGTTGAGCTCGAGCTGTCCCGCCTCCGCCGCCATGGCGACGGTGAGATCGAGGCCGAGAGCCTGATAGCAGACCTGGTTCACCATCTCCGCGATCGACGGATTCACCTTGCCGGGCATGATGCTCGAGCCCGGCTGCACCGCCGGGAGGACGATCTCCGCGAGTCCCGTGCGCGGGCCGGAGGCGAGCAGGCGAATGTCGTTGGCGATCTTCTGCAGGTCGAGCACGTAGGCCCGGAGAGCGCCGCTGAACGTGGCTACGTCACCCATGGACTGCATGAGCTGGACCCGGTCCTTGCCCTCCTCGAGATGCAGCCCCGTCACCTCGCGCAGGTGCGCGACCATCAGACTGGGGTACTCCGGCTCCGCGTTGATCCCCGTCCCCACCGCGGTGCCGCCGATGTTGAGCTCGCGGAGCCATTCCGCCGCCTGCTCCAGCTTCACCCGGTGCCGGGCGACAGTCCGCCCGTAGGCCCGGAACTCCTGCCCCAGCCGGATGGGAGTGGCGTCCTGGAGATGGGTCCGGCCCGACTTCACGATGTGATCGAAGGCGTCGCCCTTGGCGATGAGCAACTCGGCGAGCCGGTCGAGCGAGGCCAGGAGCGAGGGCAGCGTCGCCAGGGTCGCGAGGCGCATGGCGGTGGGGATCACATCGTTGGTGCTCTGCGCCATGTTGACGTGATCGTTCGGGTGCACCGGCGTGTAGGCGCCGCGCTCCCCGCCCAGCAGCTCGTTCGCCCGGTTGGCGAGCACCTCGTTGACGTTCATGTTGTGGCTGGTCCCGGCACCGGCCTGGTACACATCCACGATGAACTGGTCCCGGTGCTTGCCGCCGAGCACCTCGTCGGCCGCGCGGACGATGGCGTCGGCCAGGCGCGCGTCGAGGCGGCCGGTCTGCTTGTGGGTGAGCGCGGCCGATCGCTTGATCCAGACGACCGCATCGACGAAAGCCGGCAGCGGCCGGAGGCCGGAGATCGGGAAATTCTCCGCGGCGCGGAGCGTCTGGATGCCGTAGAGGGCGTCGGCCGGGACGGGCTTCTCGCCGAGCGGATCGCGTTCGATGCGGAATGTCATTGGGGAGCCGTTCGCTGTGACCTGCGCCGTTGGCAAAGCCGGCGTCCTGCGATTAGCTACCAGCGACCCAATCGCCGACAGCCATGACCTACTTTCTCGATCCCGCGATGAGCGTCGCATTCCAGGGCGACAAGTTCGCCAAGGCCGACCTCGTTCGTGGGGCTCAGCTGTTCCTCGGCCTCAACTGTTTCCAGCCCGGCCAGCGTCAGGCCGCCCACACACACGCCGGCGCGGACAAATTCTATCTGGTCCTCTCGGGAAAGGCGAGAATGACGGTGGGGACGGAGACGCGTATCGCCGGCCCGGGCACGCTCGTCTGGGCCCCGGCCGACGTGGCCCACGGGGTGGACGAAGCGCTGGAGCGGACGGTTCTCCTCGTGGGGATCGCACCGCCCCCGGGCGCTACCGCTTCCCGCCCCCGCGCTTAGTCCAGATCACGATGACGCCGCAGCCGCCCTGGCCCCGCTGGAATTCGATGGGGACGCCGGCGGTGCCGGCGTACACCTCGATCCCCATGATCTCAGTCGGCGCCACGGGGAACGGGTCCCCGTTCGAAGCGTCCACGTAGAACGGCGAGCCGTCGACAAAGTAGGTGGGCTGGCAGTCGCCCAGGAGGTCCGACGTCCCCCGGGAGGAGGTGATCCGGTAGCCCTGGCCCACCGGCACGACCTGCATGCCCGGGACGCCCCGGAGGATATCCTCGAAGATGACCGGATTCCGCTGCTTGATGTCGTCCTCGGTGATGAAGTATCCGAAACCCCGTTTGGCCCGCTCCAGGAACGACGACTGCTCGCTCCCCATCTTGCCCACCACCTCGAGCGGCTGGAGCCGCTGCACGCTCTTGCCGAGGACCACCTCGGTGCGGCGCCCGTCGCCGGGCTTGAGATCCACGTCCTGCCGGCCGGGTTGATAACCGAGCGCGGTAACCTCGACGACCTGGGTGCCGCCCGGCAGCCCGTTGAGCACGAACGCTCCCGACGCGGTGGTCTTGGCGACGGCCCGGCTCCCCCGCACGTACACCCTGGCATCGGAAATCGGGTCGCCGTCGATGTTCTTCACGACGCCCTCGAGGCGGGCCGCGAGTGCGGCACTATCCGCGGCGGTCGCCGTCGGCGACAGCGGCCGGGTCGCGACCAGGAACTCGCGCGCCGCAAGCGTCCGTCGGTTGAGGGCGACAGCGATCAGCCCGGTGGAGGCGGTGCCGAGCGTCGCCCAGGCCGTGACGTCGCCGTCGTTCGGCACTCCGCAGAGCACGTATTGCCCCCGCGAATCGGTTTCGGCCCGCGCGTTCTTGCGGAGCGTCTGGACACCGGTGGTCCGACTCACGGAGATCTGGGCCCACATGGCATTGACGACGGCGCCCGCGAGCCCGGTGTCCGCTGCCGCGTCCCGGACGGCGCCGACGATATATCCCTGGTTCTCCCCCCGGGGGGTGGGGCAGAGCTTGCCGTAGCGGCTGTCGGGTGACGGCGTCGCGAGCAGCACGCCCTCGAGGCCCTGGGCGGGGAGATCGACCCGCCACCGGGGCGAGCCGACCCCGGCCTGGTCGAAGGCCGGATGGCTGAAGCTCAGCCGGTACGTGCCGGCCGGCAGGCTGTCGAAACGGAAATGCCCGAGGAGATCGGTGCGGGTCTCCTTGCGGAGGCCCTCGATCCGCACGGTCGCGTTGGGGAGCGGGCCGTCGTAGAGCAGGCTGTCGCGCAACACCCCCGACAGAGACTGGGCCTCGGCCGAAGCGGCGAACACGAGCGCGAGCGGGGCGAGGACCCGCGCCGCACGGGTGAGCAACATGCGGTATCCCGGGATTGGAAGCAGCCTCAATATAGGGACGCGCGAACGGCGTCGAGCGTCACGGCCGGGTCAGTCGGAGCAGTCCCCAAGCGGATAAACCGTCCCGCAGTTGGCACAGGGATTCTTGCAGCCCGAGGCCCGGTCCCGCACCGGAAACCCGCAGCGCTGGCAGCTGAGCCGAGCCGCGTCGGTGGGGGCATCCGCCCGGCCCGCGCCGCCGGGTAGGGGCTCGCTCGCCGGCCGCTCCGAGTGACGGACCGCGCTACTCAAGCCGATAGGCTCCGGTGAGGAAGGGGTTGGTCAAGCGTTCGACCCCGACCGTGGTTTCGGGCCCGTGACCGCTCCGCACGACGGTCGAGTCGGGCAGGGAGAGGAACTCCCGCTGCATCGACTGCATCAAGGTGGCGAAGTCCCCACCGGGAAGGTCGGTCCGGCCGACCGAGCCGTTGAACAGAGCGTCCCCGCCGAAGATCGTTCCGTGCCCCAGAAAGCTGACGCTCCCAGGCGAGTGCCCCGGCGTGTGACGGACCTCGAACGCGAGGCTTCCCACGGTCAGGCGCTGGCCGGCGGTCAGCTCGTGGTCGGGAGCCGGAGGCGCCTCCGGTCGCATCCCGAACCACGCGCCCTGGTCCGCCAGCCCGTCGTACAGTGACCGGTCCGCCGGGTGCAGGAACACGGGGACTCCGGTCGCGCGCTTTACGGCGGCCACGCCGAGGATATGGTCGATATGCGCGTGGGTGAGCCAAATGGCCCGGAGGGTCCAGCGGCGGGTATCGAGCTCGGCGAGGAACATCGCGGGCTCCTCGCCGGGGTCGATCATGACCGCCTCGCGAGTGCGCGGGTCGGCGACGAGCCAGCAGTTCTCGACGAACTGCCCGTTGGGCAGCTGAACGATCTCCGGCTCAGACACCGACTTCGGTCTTCCGCTCGGCGCGCGCCTTCCGCTCCGTGAGGAACTTCTCGACGGCGATCGCGGCGGTGGTGGCGTCGCCGACGGCGGTCGTGACCTGGCGGGTGAGCTGCACTCGGAGATCCCCCGCGGCGAAGAGCCCGGGCATCGACGTCATCATCCGGTCGTCGGTGATGATGTAGCCGTTCTCGTCGTGCTTCAGGTGCCCCCGCACCAGCCACGAGTTCGGCTTGAAGCCGATGAACACAAAGCATCCCGTCGCCGCGAGCGACGACCGGCTACCGGTGACGGTGTCCTCCAGCGCGATCGTCGTGAGACCCGACGGCCCGCCGACCAGCTCCAGCACGCGGCGGTTCCAGATCACTTCGATCTTGGGATTGGTGAAGAGGCGCTCCTGGAGGAGCTTTGACGCCCGGAACTGGTCGCGTCGATGCACGACGTACACTTTGTCGGCGAAGCGCGTCAGGTAGTCCGCCTCCTCCACGGCGGCGTCGCCGCCACCCACCACCACGATCGTCTCGCCCTTGAAGAAGGCGCCGTCGCACACCGCGCAGTACGACACGCCCCGCCCGGCGTACTCCAGCTCGCCCGGGACACCGAGCTTGCTCGGCGTGCCACCGGCCGTCAGAATGACCGCGGGCGCCTCGAAGATGATGCCCCGGGAAGTCGTGACCTCGAACAGCCCGTCGTCCCGGCGAATGATGATCTCCACGTTCTCCTGCCGGACGTCGGCGCCGAACTCCCGGGCGTGGGTCGTCATCAGCTCAGCGAGCTCGCGACCCTTGATCTTCTGGAAGCCGGGATAGTCTTCGATCCACTCGGTGTTGAGCAGCTCGCCCCCCGGCACGCCCCGCTCGAGCAGGACTGTGTGGAGCATCCCGCGCCCCGCGTACAGCGCGGCGCAGAGGCCCGCGGGGCCACCCCCGACGATGATGACGTCGAATACATGCCGCTCGATCATGTCCCGGATCCCGGAAGCCAGTGCCGAATATTAAACCCGACCCGGTTCCCCGGCCGCGGCGCCGAGATGCAGCACGCTCACCGCGCCGTGGCAGGACGAGACGGTGCCCACCACGACATCCACCGGCTCACCCAGCCCCCCGGCCTCCAGCACGATCCGCCGGCCGTCGAGGACGCTCGCGACGTCGAACATCCCGACGCCGTAGACCCGGTGGCGGCAGACGAAGAGCACCGGTCCCGCCACTCTGCGGCTCGCCGCGAGGCGGGCCGTC
>JBGQIW010000002.1:0-84097 GCA_041498715.1 Gemmatimonadota bacterium
GGAATCGGCAGGTCGACCGCGAAGCGGCGAACGTTTCCGGAGAGGAGGCCCAAACCTGCGAGCCCCGGCGCCTCCTCGCTCGTGTCGAGGAAGAGCTGGAGTCCGAGACAGATTCCCATGACCGGCCGGCCGGCCCGGGCACTGTCCCGCACCGCCTCCCCCAGGCCGGTACGAGCGAGATTCGCGACCGCCTGGCCGAAATGCCCCACACCGGGCATCAGCACGCGGTCGGCGGCCCGCACCGCGTCCGGATCCGCCGTGAGAGTCGCGTGGTGTCCGCCGGCAGCCAGCGCCCGCACCACGCTCCGCAGGTTGTTCACCCCGTAGTCCACCACCGCAATCACAGCACGCCCTTGGTCGATGGCACGCCTCGTACTCGCGGGTCGAGCGCGGTGGCGTCGTCCAGCGCCCGGGCAAACGCCTTGAAGGTGGCCTCCACGATGTGATGCGGGTTGTCGCCCCGCACGAGATCGAGGTGGACCGTGAGGCCCGCGTTCTGGATCAGGGCGCGGAAGAACTCCGGCGTCAGAAACACGTCATAGTCGCCCAGCATCTGCCACTTGGGAATGTCCACGTTGTACGCGAGGTAGGGCCGCCCCGAGACGTCGATCACCGCCCGGACGAGCGCCTCGTCCAACGGCACCAGCGCGTCGCCGTAGCGGCGGATGCCCGCCCGGTCGCCCAGGGCCTTGGCGATGGCCTGCCCCACGGCGATCCCGGTGTCCTCGACCGTGTGGTGGCCGTCAACGTGGAGGTCGCCGCTCGCTTCGACCGTGAGATCGAGCAGTGCGTGCCGCGCGAGCGCCTCCAGCATGTGGTCGAAGAAGCCGATACCGGTACGCACCCGCGCCTCGCCCCGGCCGTCGAGGGCGAGGGTGACCCGGAGGTCGGTCTCTTTGGTCTTGCGGTGGACGTCGGCGGTGCGGGGCATAGGCTCACCGTTCACTGTTCACGCTTTCAGGATCTCCCCCAGTCCCTGCACCACCGCTTCCATGTCCTCGGGCGTGCCCACCGAAATTCGCAGGCACTCGGCCAGCTCGGGAGCGGCGGAGACGTCGCGCACGAGGATGCCGTAGTCCTCGAGCAGGCGGCGGAAGACCTCGCGGGCGGGGATCGTGAGGCAGCGAACGAGAAGAAAGTTCGCGGCCGAGGGATAGGCGGTGAGTGCGGGAATGGCGCGAAGTCGGGCGAAGGTGCGATCGCGCGTGGCCATGATCTCCGCCACCCGGGCCTCGGTCTCCGGATGCGCCAGCAGCATCGTCGCGGCCGTCAGCGACAGCGTATTCACGTTGTAGGGGAGCTTGGCCTTCGCGATCTCGCGCGCCACGGCGGGGTGCGCCAGCGCAAAGCCGAGCCGCAGCCCCGCGAGCCCGAACGCCTTCGAGAAGGTCCGGAGCACGACCACCCTGGGGGACGTCGCCAGCAGGCCGACCGCGGTCGGCCCGCCGAAGTCCTGGTATGCCTCGTCGCACACTACGAGCGCGTCGGTCGCCGCCAGCACCCGTTCCACCGCGTCGGGCGGGAGCGCGGAGCCGGTGGGGTTGTTGGGAGAGTTGAGCACGACGACACGGGCCCGCTCCCGCGCGGCCACCGCGATCAGCGACTCGATCTGGTAGCGGAAATCCGGGCCGAGCGCCACCGGTACGTAGCGACCGCCGAAGACGCTCGTGAGCAGGCGATACAGCGAGAACGTCGGTGCCGGGGCGACTACGCGATCGCCGCTCTCCAGCGTCACCGCCAGGCACGCCTGGATCAGCTCGTTCGACCCGTTTCCGACCAGGATGCCCTCGGGAGGCCAGTCGAACCGGGCGGCCAGCTCTTCGAGCAGCTGGGTGGGCGTGAACTCGGGGTAACGGTGCCATGGGACCCAGGCCATCCGCTCGGCGATCTCCCGCTTGAGCGACGGCGGCACGTCGTACGGGCTTTCGTTCTGGTTGAGCTTGCGGCGCGCGGAGTGCGCCTTGAGCGCATAGGCGGGCTGCTCCCGAACCGACGGCTTGATCAGCTCGAGCCCGGCGGCGGGCTCGGGGGGCGGCTTCATCGCCCGCGGCGACCGAGGACGGCCTCGAGTCGCGCGGCGAGCGCGCGGGCGCGGAACGGCTTGCTCAGGAAGTCGTCGGCGCCCAGCTCGAAGACCTTCACCTCGTTCTCCTCGTCTCCCTTGGCGGTGAGTACGATCACGGGAATGTCGCGGGTCGCCGGTCGCGACCGCAGGTGCGAGAGCACGCCGTAGCCATCCAGCCCGGGCAGGTTGAGGTCGAGCACGATGATGTCGGGAGCGTGGCGATCCACCTCGTCCAGTGCCTGCACCCCGTCCCGGGCTTCCTGCACCGTGAAGCCCTCCCGCTCGAGCAGGTCGCGCATGACCCGCCGGAGATCGTCCTCGTCATCGACCAGCAACACGCAGACGCCCCGGTCACCGACGGCCGCGCCGCCTTCCACACCCCCTTCGTCCAGCAGCTCCATGTCCATGGGCACGTCGAACGCCGGCGGCGCGGCGGGCACCGCACCGGCCGGGGGAGCCGGCAGAGGCGGAGCCGCCCGCGCGCCGCTTGCACGGGGGGCCCGGCCCGGCTTGGGGGCCGTTGGCGCGCTCGCAGGGGCGGCCTCCGTCGCGACCGGCACGTCGGTCACACGCAGCAGCTCGTCGATCGTCGTGCCGCCGTCGAGGACGTGCCGCAACCCGCTGTCCCAGAGGGAACGCATCCCGTTCTTGCGGCCCAGCTCCGCGATCCGGTCGGCCGTACCGCCGGAGCCGATCAGCCGCTCCAGCTCGGGCGTCATGAGCAGGATCTCGACGATGCTGAACCGCCCCTGGTACCCGGTCATGGCGCACTCGGGACAGCCGACGGCGCGGTAGAGCGTCGCGCCGGCGGGGATGAAGCGGGCGACTCGCTCCGGCACCGGCTCCGTGCTTGCCTGCTTGCAGGCGGCGCATAGCCGGCGCATCAGCCGCTGGGCAACGATGCCGCGCAAGGCCGATCCGATCTTGTAGGCCTCCATGCCCATGTCGAGGAGCCGGGTGATGGCGTTGGCCGCGTCGTTGGTGTGCAGCGTCGAGAGCACGAGGTGGCCCGTGAGCGAGGCCTGGACCGCGATCTGCGCGGTCTCCTGGTCGCGGATCTCGCCGATCAGCACGACGTCCGGGTCCTGCCGGAGAATGGAGCGCAGAGCGGAGGCGAACGTCAGCCCGGCCTTCTCGTGCACCTGGACCTGCACGATGTTCGACCCCAGCCGGTACTCGACCGGATCCTCGACCGTCACGATGTTGACGCCCTCGCCCTGGATCACCTTGATGGCCGAATACAGCGTGGTCGTCTTACCCGAGCCCGTCGGGCCGGTGACCAACAGAATCCCTTCCTTGTGCTGCAGCAGGCTCCGAATGAGCTCCCCCTCGTCGGGGAACATCCCCAGCCCGTCGAGGGTGAGAATCGAGCCCTTGGTAGTCAGGATCCGGATCACGACCTTCTCGCCCAGCGAGGCGGGAAGGGTGGACACGCGCAGGTCGATGGGCTCGCCGTTCACGGTGATGCGCGCCCGCCCATCCTGCGGTCGCAGCCGGTCGGCGATGTCCAGCCCCGACATGATCTTCACCCGCGAGATCAGGGGGACACCCGCCGTCCGCGGGATTTTCATCACCTGGCGCAGCACTCCGTCGATACGGTAGCGAACGACGATCCCGCCCTCCGCCGGCTCCACGTGGATGTCGCTCGCCCGGGTGGTCACGGCGTCGGCGAGCATCATGTCCACCAACCGGATGATCGGCCGCTGGCTGGCCTCCTCGGCACTGACGGCGGCGTCGCTCTCTTCGACGATCTCCTTCACCTCGAAGTCGCCACCGATACCCTCGAGCAGCTTGGAGACGACGTCGTCACCCCCGTACAGCTCGTCGAGCTTTTCCCGTATGCGGGTGGGCGAGCCCAAGGACATGCGGACCTCGCGACCGGTGGCGAAGGCCAGCGTTTTCTCCGCGTCGAGATCGAACGGGTTGGCCGTGGCGACCTCGAGATAGGCGTCGGTGACCTTGAGTGGGAGGACGTTGAACTTGCGGACCAGCTGCTCGGGGATCGCCACCTTGACCGACGGGTCCAGGGCCGCGAGATCCGCGAGCGGGAAACGGAACCGCCCGGCGATGGAGGAGAGGATCTGCGCGTCGGTCGCGAGCCTGCGCCGAACCGCCGTCTCCCAGAGCGACAGGGGAGCGCCGTCCGCCGCGCGGAGCGCCTTCAAGGCGTCCGCCGGCAGGAGCGGCTCGAGGGTCGGGACCAGCCATTCATCGGTGAACTGCATGCGCCGCCCGGTAGCGGTGAGCGTGATCCGCACGCGAGAATTTCCCGTAAGTCGCAAGATAAGACCGCACGGCGGCGGTCGGGTAGAGCGGGCTACAGCACCCCCCACCAGTCCGGATGGACGTCGATCGTGAGGCCCGCATTGCCGTCCCGCAGGCCAACGCCGGCCTCGATCCGGAGGAGCCGCAGGAACAGCTCGAGCGCGATCCCCGCCACCGGCCGAACGCCCCCGCTCGCCTGCCACGGCAGCCCGTCGTAGGGGCGGCCGGCCCAGCCGGCCGCCACGAACGGTGCGACCGTCATCGTGCGGCCGGTGGAGGCGAACGACCCGAGCGGGATCGAGGGGGCCGGCAGCTCCACCCGCCACTCGACCTCGGCGAGCGCGTACGAGCGGCCGCCGTACGCGCGGAACGGCTCGCCGACGAGTGTCCCGCGCCCCCCGAGGACAAAGCTCCGATAGGCCGGCAGGCCAGCACTGCCCACGCCGGCATGTACGCTGCCGGCGAGCGCGCTGGCGCCGAGCGGCACGAGCCACCTGCCGTCGGCTGAGCCGCGCACGAAGGTCGTGGGACCGTCGCCCACCTCCAGTGCCAGCGCGCCCGCGAGGCCGGCTCGGAGCGGGCTCCCTCCCGCCTGCTCCAGCCGGAGCCGGGCCACGCGGTACGTCCCGGCGCCGAGCGCGGGGTTCGGGCGATAGCGGCCGCGCGCCGGCGTAGCGGTGACGTCGAGCGAGCGGCTGCGCTCCACGGCCAACTGGAGACCGAGCGCGGTTCCCCCGCCCAGGCGCTGGCGCGCGCCGGCGCCGGCCAGGTCCAGCAAGACGTAGTCACCGTAGTCGTCCCCGCCCTCCTGTGAGAGGAACGAGTTGAGCAGGGGCGAGATGACGGGAACGTCGCTCAGGTCTCGTACCAGGCGGCGCCCGAATAGCTCCACCTCCGTCGTGCCCAGGGTCGCCGCGAGAGTCAACCCTCCCGTGACCCGCTGGTCCGACGTCCCGAGGGCGACACGGGGCTCGGCCCGCACCGGACTCGCGCCGAGCCGCACCGTGCCGCCCAGCCCGAGCGTCAGGCCCTCGACCCGGTTCACGTGGGCCAGATCGCTCAGCGACCCGACGCCGAGCCGCGCGCCCGGCAGGCCGCTCAGGATGCGGGCACCCGCAAGCCGTGCCACTTCCACGCGCACCGCGTCCATGTCCCGCTCGTCGAGCGGCGCCGCCTCGCCCGCGATCGCGTCCCGGAGCGGCTCCGGCCAGGCCCCGTCGTCCGGTTGGGCCCGCTCGAGCCCCCCGATGTCGGGCCCCGCGAGTGCCTCGGCCGGGAGGGCGACGTCGAGGTCGTAGTCGCCGATCTCCCACCGGCCCCGGATGATCCCGCGGGCGGGGAAGTCGAGCCAGGTGGTCCGCCGCCTGATCTCGATCTCCTGGCGGTAGGGGAGCCAGAATCGGCCCTCGCGGAGCGCGTTCTCCAGCACGACGCTGATGTCTTCGAGGCTGCGCTCGAGGTAGGCAGCGGGCGTGAAACTGAAGCGGAAGCGGACCAGATCGGCCGAGCCCGCGTCGAGCGAGAGGGTGCCGATCACGAGCGGCCGGGTGTAGTCGCGGGGGCGCACCAGCACTTCGCGCACCCGGACCAGTCCACGGGGGCCCTGGATCGCGAGCGAGTCGCCCAGCGCGAAGTCGTAGGCCGCGAGCCCGATGGGGGACAGCGGATGGACCGCGTCCCTGACCTCGTCGCCCTCGCCGATCCGGATGAGGTCGCCGAAGTTGTTGGTGACGATCGCGAGGTGATCGCGGTGGTAGTTGATATCGGTCGGGAGGAAGGTGCCGTCTCGCCAGCGCCGAATGACCTGCTTGCTCCGGTTCGGGGCCTGCCAGTACACTTCCACTTCCAATTCGTCGGCCTTGACGAGGCGCGGCGGCCCGACGAGTCCGTTCCCGACCTGGGCCAGGAAGAACACGAACCCGTGGGCCCGCGTGTGATAGCTGCGGAGCGCCGAGTCCGCCTGCGCCGCCTGCCGCCGCTCGACGCCGCGGCGCACGAGCGCCAAGACTTCCGGCGAGTTCCAGGTCTGGCCGGCGAGCGGTGAGACGCGAGCCACGAGAAGCAGGAGGGCCAGGCCGAGGACGCGCGCAACGGAGCTTTGCATGGAATCGGATCTCCCCCGGCTCACCGCCTTCGGCCCACCGCTCACCGCTCGAATATCCCGGCTGCTCGTCGCCGCGACAACGGCGGGAGTGATCGCTTGTGCATCCGCGCCGCTCACGGCCGGGAAGCCGCCGGCGCCGTTCACCGGAGACCCGGCCCGGACCTATGCCCTGACCCAGGTGTACCTGCTGCACGCGTCCGAGCCCGCGGTGCCCGACACCAGCGTTCGGGTTCGGCGGGGCGTCCCCAGGGTGATCGTCCTCCGCCACCCCGCGCCCGACGACCTCACGTTTGCCGAACTGGCGATCCCCGCCGTGGCCTTCGACAGCACCGCCGCGGACTCGGTGGACGTTGCGATTCACGTTCGGCCGGGCATCTACGGGGTGGACGTCACGACTTCCGCCCCGCTCAAGTCCGCCACCCTCACGGTCAAGTACGCGGTGCACTTCCAGGCGCCTCCGGAGGCCCGCACTGCGTTCGGCTCGGACGTGCTCTTCGAGCGCGCCCTCGCCATCGGCAAGCTGGGGCCCGGCGAGACCGTCGTCTTCCAACGCTCGTACCGTCCCGCGGCCGACAACCTGTCCACCACGCTCGCCGCCGCCGGCAGTTACGTCGTCGGAGCCCCGAAGTGACCGACCGGTTCGCCGCGTTTCGCGATCGCGCCCGGCGTGGCCGCGGCATGATCCCGGTGACCCGCGAGGTCGTGCTGGACGGCGACACGCCGGTGACCGCCTTCGCCAAGCTGCATCGCGGGCCATACGGGTTCCTGCTGGAGTCGCTCGAGGGCGGGGAACGTTGGGCCCGCTACACCTTTCTCGCCACCGACCCGCGCGAAGTGTTCCGCTACCGCGGCCGGACCTGTGAGCGCTGGACGCCGGCCGAGGGCTGGCGGACGGTGGAGCAGGACGAGGCACCGCTCGACCACCTCGGCCGGACGATGCGCCGCCACACCCCGGTGGACGTGCCGGGGCTGCCCCGCTTCACGGGCGGCGCCGTGGGGTACCTCGGCTACGACATCGTCCGCACCATCGAGTCGCTCCCGGCGCCCCCGCGGGACGACCGGGGCCTGCCGGACGCGCTGCTCATGGTGGCCGACACGCTGCTCGTGCTGGACAACGTGTACAACCGGGCCCGGGTCATCGCCAACGTCGAGGTGTCCGCCGAGGCGCCGGACGCCGAGCTGGCGCGGCTGTTCGACGCCGCCGAGGCACGGATCCAGGACTGGCTCCGCCGCCTGGCCGCGCCCGTGATGGTGGGCCCGCTGCCGGTCGAGCTCCCGGCAACCCTGCCGCCAGCGACCTCGCCCTACGCCGACGAGCGGTTCCGGGACGATGTGCGCCGGATCAAGGAGTACATCGCGGCCGGTGACGTCTTTCAGACCGTGCTGTCCCGCCGGCTCGACCTCCCGGCGCCGGACCCGTTCCTGACCTACCGGTATCTGCGGGCGCTCAACCCCGCGCCGTACCTCTACTATCTCCACTGCGACGACGTCCATATCGTCGGCAGCTCGCCCGAGATTCTGGTGCGGGTGGAAGACGGGGAGGTCACGCTGCGGCCGATAGCCGGCACCCGCCCCCGGGGCGAGACGCCGGAGCGCGACGTCGCTCTCGCCGCCGAGCTGGAGGCGGATCCCAAGGAGCGGGCCGAGCACCTCATGCTGGTGGATCTCGGCCGGAACGACGTCGGCCGAGTGGCGGAGTTCGGGTCGGTGCACCTCACGGCCTTCATGACGATCGAGCGCTACTCCCACGTCATGCATCTCGTGAGCGAGGTGCGCGGCCGGCTGAAGCCGGGCCTCGACGCCGTGGCCGCGCTCGCCGCCTGCTTTCCCGCGGGCACTGTGTCGGGCGCTCCCAAGGTGCGGGCGATGCAGATCATCGACGAGCTCGAGCCCGTGCGCCGCGGCCCGTACGCCGGTGCGGTCGGGTACGTGGGCTGGGGCGGTCAGGTGATGGACACGGCGATCGCGCTGCGCACCTGCATCATCCGCGGCGACCGCGCCTGGGTGCAGGCCGGCGCCGGCATCGTGGCCGACTCCGATCCGGCCGCGGAATGGCACGAGACCGAGGCGAAGGCCAGGGCGGTGCTGCTGGCGCTCGCGCTGGCGACGGAGCTCGGCCGCCCCGCCGGGCCGCCGGACCGTCGCGGGCCGCCGCCCACCTGACCAACTGCCGAAGCGGCGTTCATCTTACCGTCATGCCCGCGTATCGCCTCGTCTCAACGACCGACGATCAACGCTTCGATCTGCCCCAGGGCAGGAGCGTGGTCGTGGGACGCGGGGTCGAGAGCGATCTCACGGTCCTCGACCCGACGATCTCCCGCCGTCATGCCGAGCTGACGGCCGAGGCGGACGGCGTCGTGGTGAAGGACCTTGGCTCGTCGAACGGGACCCACGTGAACGGACGCCGGCTGGCCGCCGGCCGGCTCACCCCCGGTGACTCGGTCACGTTCGGAAAGGTGTCCTACCACCTCGAGCTGGTGCCGCCGGCCCCGGATGTCCCCGCGCCGGCCCCGCCACCCGCCCCGCCGGCTGCAGGCGGAGAGACGATCGTCCGGCAGCTCGCGGCCCGGGGCGTCGCGGAGGGGGAGGGGGCCGCGCGCAAGCTGTCGCTCCTGCTCTCCGTAGCGCACAAGCTCTCGGGCGAGTTCAATCTCGACCGTCTGCTCGACACGATCGCGGACGTTTCCTTCGAGGTCATGCGGGTGGACCGGGTCTCGATTCTCCTACGGGGGGAGGGGCGGGACGATCTGGTGCCACGGCTCTCGCGAACCCGGCTGGCCGACGTCGAGCTTCCCGAGCATGTGCCCCGCTCGATCGCCCGCAAGGCGCTCGAGGAGCAGGTGGCGGTGCTTACCCAGAATGCCGCGACCGATCCCCGATTCAAGGGCCAGTCCATCCGGATGCAGAACGTGCGGAGCGCGATGTGCTCGCCGCTCATGGCCTCCGCGGACGAGGCGGTGGGCGTGCTCTACGTGGACAACCTCACGGCGGAGAACGCCTTCACCGACGAGGACCTGCAGTTTCTGGTCGCCTTCAGCGGACTCGCCGCCGTGGCCATCCGCAACTCCCGATACACGGAACAGACCCGGCGCGAGGCATTGGTGCGGTCGAACTTCGAGCGCTACTTCGCCCCCAACGTGGCGGCGGAGATCGTCCGCCAGAACACCCCCATTCGCCCCGGCGGCGAGCGCCGGGCCATCACAGTGCTCTTTGCCGACATCCGGGGGTTCAGCGCCATCGCGGAGCGGATGTCGCCCGACGCGATCGCCCACCTCCTCACCGAGTACTTCAGCGAGATGGTGGACGTGATTTTCGAGCACGGCGGCACCCTCGACAAGTTCATCGGCGACGCCGTCATGGCGCTGTGGGGCACGCCCCTCGCACGGGAGAGCGACCCGCGGCGCGCGCTCGACGCCGCTCGCGCGATGCAACGGGCGGTGACCGGACTCAATGCCCGCTGGACCGCCGCCGGCCGTCCGGCGATCGGCGTCGGCATCGGGATCAATCGGGGCGAAGTGTTCGTCGGCAACATCGGAAGCCTCCGCCGCCTCGAGTACACCGCCATCGGCGATCCGGTGAACGTCGCTCAGCGGCTGTCCTCGGCCGCGGCCGCGGGGGAGATTCTGGTGAGTGATGCCTTCCTCGCTGCGCTCGGGCGCAAGGACGCGGCGGAACACCTGGGCGGGTCGGAGCTGCGCGGCAAGAGCCGGGCAGTCGAGGTCTATCGGGTGAAGGGCGAAGGGGACTGATTGGGGACCGCGCCCGGCTAGGCGCGTCCAAAGTCGTAGCGGTGCCCGGCCCGCGCCAGGAGGTCCAGCACCAGCCGCACGGGAAGGCCCATCACGCCGAAGAAATCGCCGTCGATCCGCTCGACCAGCGCCGCGCCATACCCTTGAATCCCGTACGCGCCGGCCTTGTCCATCGGCTCGCCGGTGGCGATGTAGGCCCGGAGGAAGTCGTCGTCCGCCGGGCGGAATGTCACCGCGGTGACGTCGGTCGCGGCCAGGAGCCCTTCGGGACTGCTCAGGGCTACGGCCGTGATCACCTCGTGGCGGCGCCCCTGGAGCCGGCGGAGCATCCGGAGCGCGTCGGCGGCGTCGGCCGGCTTCTCCAGCATGTCGCCGTCGACGACAACCGTGGTGTCCGCTCCGAGGACGAGACGCCCGGGAACGCTCGCTGCCTTCTCCCGTGCCAGGCGCTCGGCGTAGCCCCGCGGCGACTCGCCCGCGGCGCGGACCTCGGGGATATGCGAGGGCCGGACCTCGATGGGAATGCCGAGCATCTCGAGCAGCTGGCGCCGCCGGGGAGACCCCGACGCCAGCACCAGCAGCGGAGGGCTCATGCCGACCGCTCCAGAATGAGCGTCACCGGCCCGTCGTTGAGGAGCTCCACCTCCATCATCGCCCCGAACTCGCCGGTCTGGACCTCGAGCCCGCGCGCCCGGAGCCCGGCGACGAAGGCCTCGTAGAGAGGAATCGCCACCTCCGGCCGGGCCGCCTCGATGAAGGAGGGACGCCGGCCCTTCCCGGCATCGCCGTAGAGCGTGAACTGGGAGACGACGAGGACGGCGCCCCGCACGTCGGCGAGGCCGAGGTTCAGCTTCCCCTCCGGGTCGGAAAAAAGCCTGAGTCCCGAGACCTTTTCCGCCATCCAGTCCACCTGCGCGGCGGTGTCGCCGTGGGTGAACCCCACGAGCAGGCAGAACCCGGTGCCGATGGCCCCGACCACTCGCCCCGCGATGGTCACCGACGCCCTCGAGACCCGCTGCAGCACCACTCGCATGACGCTCCCCCAGGGCCGGACGCCCGAAACCAGGGCGGGCTCAAAGCGGTTTAACTTAACCGGGCACCCAGAGACGGAAGGGCCGATGAGAACGGGAACACTGACGACCAGATTGGGATTCGCGCGGCGCTACGCGCGGGCCGCATTGGCGGAAAGACGCCGGACCCGGTGTCCGGTCCCCGCGGCGCCGTTTCGCCCGACGCCGGAACAGTGGCCTGACGACCGGGCGACGTTCGCATGGCTGGGACACGCCACCGTGCTGGCCAACTTCTACGGGACCTGGATCCTCACCGACCCGGCGCTGGAGACGCGGATCGGGGTCGGCCGGGGCGTCGCCAAACTCGGTCCCCGGCGGCTGGTAGCGCCGGCGCTCCGGCCCCGGGACCTGCCAGCGCTCGACCTCCTGCTGCTTTCCCATGCCCACATGGACTACACCGACCTCGGGACGCTGCGGCGGCTCTCCCGGGACGTGCACGTGATCGTCCAGCCGGGCAACCGGGACCTGGTGCGGCGGTTCCGCCAGGTGGATGAGCTGCCGTGGGGCGGTCGGCTGGAGCTGGACGATCTGGAGATCGAGTCGGTGGAGGTGAAGCATTGGGGTGCGCGGATGATCACCGACCGGCACCGGGGCTACGGCGGGTACCTCCTCCGAAACCGCGGACGCACGATTCTGTTCGCGGGCGACACGGCGTTCACCGACGCGCTCACGCCCCTTGGCCGCTCGGGGCCCATCGATCTCGCCATCCTGCCGATCGGTGCGTATGACCCCTGGATCTACAACCACGCCTCGCCCGAGCAGGCCTGGAGCATGGCCCGGGACATGGACGCCCGGCATGTGCTTCCCGTCCACCACTCGACCTTCCGGCTGAGCCGGGAGCCGGCCGAGGAGCCGATCGCCCGCTTGATGGCAGCCGCGGGACCCGAGCAGGACCGCGTTGCGCTTACCCGGGTCGGAGAGACCTGGGTCCTCCCCGAGTAGCCCTTCCCCCCCCCAAACGACGAAAACCCCCGGGCACCAAGCCCGGGGGCGGAAGAATCGACCAAATCGATGCCGATGTGGGGGCGTTATTTGTTCGCCCGCTACTCCACCGTCACCGACTTGGCCAGGTTCCTCGGCTGATCGACGTTGCACCCCCGGCGCACCGCCACGTAATAGGACAGCAACTGCAGGGGGATACTCGTCAGAATCGGCGTCAGGACGTCCAGCGTCTCAGGAATCACGAATGTGGCATCCGCGAGCCGCTCGATCTCCGCGTCGCCCGCATTTACCAGAGCAATAACCTTGCCACCACGCGCCTTCACCTCCTCGATGTTCGACACGATCTTGGAGTGCACGGCATCCTGCGGCGCGATGAAGACGACGGGCATGTTCTCGTCGATCAAGGCGATCGGCCCGTGCTTCATCTCGGCGGCGGGATAGCCCTCGGCGTGGATGTAGGAGATCTCCTTCAGCTTGAGCGCGCCCTCGAGGGCTACGGGGAAGTTCACCCCGCGCCCGAGATACAGCGCATTGTGCGTGACGCTCAGGAAGCGGTCCGCGAGGCGCTCGATCTCGGCCGAGCGGGCCAGGATGTCGGCCATCTGCTCCGGCAGCCGGCTCAGGGCGTGAATGAACTGCCGCCCCTGCAGGATGCTGAGATTGCGGAGGCGGGCAATCCTGAGGGAGATGAGCGCCAGCGCGGCCACCTGGCTGGTGAAGGCCTTGGTGCTCGCCACCCCGACCTCGGGCCCGGCGTGCAGATAGATCCCGCCGTCCACTTCCCGGGCGATGGTGGAGCCGACCACGTTCACGACCCCGACGGTCCGGGCGCCCCGCCGTTTCGCTTCCCGGATCGCGGCCAGCGTGTCGGCCGTCTCGCCGGACTGGGAGATCCCGATCACGAGGGTCTTCGGGTCCACGACGGGATTCCGGTAACGGAACTCGGACGCGTACTCGACCTCCACCGGAATCCGGGCCATTTCTTCCAGCATGTACTCGCCGATGAGACCCGAGTGCCAGGAGGTGCCGCAGGCGGTGATGATGATGCGCTGGATCTGCTTCAGGTCGTCGTCGGTCAGATTGAGACCGGAGACGCGGGCGGTGCCTTCGTCCTCGAGCAAATGGCCCCGGAGCGTGTTGCGCAGGCTCTCCGGCTGCTCGAAGATCTCTTTGAGCATGAAGTGCGGGTATCCCCCGCGCTCGATGGTCGCCAGGTCCCATTCGATCTGGTCCACCGGCTTGTCGATCTTGGCCGTCTCGAGGTTGCGGATTCGATAGCCGTCGCGGGTGAGGACGGCCATCTCGCCATCGTCGAGGTAGATCACCGACCGGGTGTACTGGAGCAGAGGCGACGCGTCGGAAGCCACGAACCACTCGTTCTCACCCACGCCCACGAGGAGCGGCGAGCCCTTGCGCGCTGCCACCAGGACGCCCGGCTCGTCCGCACAGACGAACGCCAGGCCGTAGGCGCCATCGACGTCGCGGAGCGCCGCGGCGACCGCTTCCTCGAGATTCCCGCGATAGAACTCGCCAACGAGATGGGCGAGCACCTCGGTGTCCGTCTCCGACTTGAAGCTGTGCCCGCGGTGCTCGAGCGCCTTCCGAATGACCGAGGCGTTCTCGATGATGCCGTTGTGGATGACGGCAATCCGGCCCGACTGGTCCGTGTGGGGGTGGGCGTTCGGGGTGGTCGGCGCGCCGTGCGTCGCCCAACGGGTGTGGGCGATCCCGAGCGTGCCGGTGGGGAGGTTGCCGTCGAGCTGCTGCTCGAGCGCCGAGATCTTGCCCGCGGCCTTCACGATCTCCAGGCCCTTGCCGTTGACGATCGCGATGCCGGAGGAGTCGTACCCGCGGTATTCAAGCCGCTTCAGTCCCTCGAGCAGCAGCCGTGCGGCCGGCCGAGGACCAATGTATCCAACGATGCCACACATCCGCGCGTGGTCCTTTAGGTCAGGAGTTCTTGCCCTGCCGCTACCAACCGCTCTGCATCGACGGCCGTCGGGGCTTCGGCGATGAGCCGGACGACCGGCTCGGTACCGGAGGGGCGGACGTGCAGCCAGCGATCCCGCCATGCCAGCCGGAGTCCGTCCCGGTCATCCACACTCGCATCCGGAAAGCGCTTCCGCATCCGGTCGAAGGACGGGCCAAGATCTTCTGCGCGCGGGGCTTTCGCCTTGAGGATGGTGTATCGCGGCGCGGAAGCTACCACGCGAGACAGGGGAGCCCCAACCTTGGCCAAATATTGCAAGATCAAGGCCACCCCAAGGGGGGCGTCGCGCCCGATGTGAAGGCCGGGAAGGATGACGCCGCCGTTCCCTTCGCCGCCGATCACGGCCCCCTCTTCCCGGATCGCGCGGGCGACGTTCGCCTCGCCCACCGGAGCCCGCACGAACCGGGCGGTGAAGTCGCGGGCCGCGTCCTCTACTACCAGGCTGGTCGACAGGTTTGCGACCACAACCGGCTTGCCTCCCTGCGGGTTCCCCCGCCCGGAGAGCACCGCGCGGACCGCGAGGGCAAGGGTGTAGTCCTCCCCGATCGCGGTGCCGGTCTCGTCGACCAGCGCGAGCCGGTCCACATCGGGATCCACCGCCAGGCCCAGGTCCGCCGCACTCGAGCGGACCAAGTGTTCGAGATCACCGAGGTTCTCCGGGATCGGCTCGGGCGGATGGGGAAACCGCCCGTCGGGTTCGAGATGGATCCCCGTCATGCGCACACCGAGGCGCTCGAGCAACGGCGGGATCGCAACGGCCCCGGCGCCGCGCACGCAGTCAAGGGCAACGTGGAAGCCGCGCGCGCGAATCGCTGCGACGTCGATCACCGGCAAGGCCAGCACCGCATCGAGGTGGCGGGTCACCGCGTCGGGGTCCTCGTGGACGCGACCGATTCGGCTCCAGTCGGCCCGGGGCGGGCCCGCGTCCGCGAGCGCCCTGACGGCAGCGCCCGCCGCCGCGTCGAGGAAGATCCCGTCCGGGCCGACAAACTTGAGCGCGTTCCACTCGATCGGGTTGTGGCTCGCCGTGACGATGAGACCCGCGCCGGCGTGGTGGTGCTCGACCGCCAGCTGCACCGTCGGGGTCGGAACCATGCCTAGGTCCACCACGTCCACACCGGTCGACATCAGGCCGGCCACCGCCGCGCGCGCGAACATGGGACCGCTGGTGCGCGAATCCCGCCCGAGCACGACCAGCGGTCGCCCGGCCCGGCTGGCCCACGCGCCCAGCGCGGCGGCGTGACGGGCCACCAGCTCGGGGGTGAGGTCGGTGCCGACATGGCCCCGCATCCCCGAGACACTCACCATCAGGGTGTCTGACACGATGTGCGGCGGGTTAGACGTGCAGCGGCAAGGCGGCGACGTCGGGGAACGCCGCCTGGAAGGCTTCCACGACGTCGGGATCAAAATGCAGCCCGGCGTGCTGCCGGAGCTCTTCGACTGCCTCGGCGGGCGTGCGCGAGGGACGGTAGGCCCGGGTCGTGGTCATCGCGTCGAAGGCGTCCACCACCGCCACGAGCCGTGCTTCCGCCGGGATCGCGTCGCCCCGGAGGCCGTCGGGGAAGCCCCCCCCGTCCATCCGCTCGTGGTGCGACCGGACGATCCGGAGCACCGAGGGCGACTCGGTCAGGAACGGGGCAAGGATACGCTCGCCGAGCATCACGTGGACCTTGATGTGCTCGAACTCAACTATGGTCAGCGGCCCCGGCTTGTTCAGAATGGCCTCCCGGGTGCCGATCTTGCCGATGTCGTGAAGCTCCCCGCCGAGGCGGATCGCCTCGAGCCGGTCGCCGGTGTAGCCGAGGTGCACGGCCGTCTTCACCGCGTAGCGGCTGACCCGGGCCGAGTGGCCGCTGGTGTAGGCATCCTTGGCCTCGAGCGCGTGCACCAGCATCTGCACGCCATTGATCAGCGACTGCTTGTTCCGCCGGTCCAGCTCCCCAACCCGGCTCTCCAGGTGCTGCTGGTAGAACCGGTTTTGCAGGATCAGCTCCCGCTTCTCCAGCGCCTTCTGGAGCCGGGCCCGCACTTCGTCGATGAGGACCGGCTTGGAGATGTAGTCCAGGGCCCCGAGCTGCAGGCATTCGACCGCGGTGCTCACCTCGGCGACCCCAGTGAGCATGATGATGGCCATGTCGGGGTAGAGCCGCAGCGCCTCGCGCAGGAAGGTCACGCCGTCCATCTCAGGCATGTAGATATCCGAAATGCAGACCGGCACTTCCCCCTGGATCCGGAGCACATCGAGCGCGTCCGCTCCCGAGGCGGCCTCGAGACACGCCAGGCCCTGCGACTCGATGACGCGCACCAGCGCGCCCCGGACCTGGGCGTCGTCGTCCACCACGAGGCAGCGGGCCGTCGTGGGCGCTTGGGAAGAGGGGGCGGTCACTCCGCGAAGGTACCGGCGGCTCCGGAAATGTTCAACCTGGGCGCTTGCCGGGACGCGTCGAAAGCCGTTACGCTTCCGGCACTTCTGAGGCCTGAGACATGACCCGCGTGCTCCCCGATGTTCCCGATGCCGGCTTCGCCACCCGGGCGATCCACGCCGGGCAGGTGCCCGACCCGCTCGCCGGCGCCGCGATGCCACCGATCTACCAGACGTCGACCTACATCCAGGAGGGACTCGGCCGCAACAAAGGCTACGAGTACGCCCGGACGCAGAATCCCACCCGCGAAGCGCTGGAGCGCAACGTGGCGAGCCTCGAAGGCGGCGCCCACGGGTTTGCCTTCGGGTCCGGGCTGGCCGCGCTCGACGCCGTGCTCAAGCTCCTGAAGGCGGGCGACCACGTCGTCTGCGGCGAGAATGTCTATGGCGGCAGCATGCGCCTCATGACGCAGGTGTACACCGACCTGGGCCTCCGCTTCTCCTTCGTGGATATGCGCCGGATCGAGCCCATCGAGCAGGCGCTGACCCCGGCGACGAAGATGGTCTACTGCGAGACGCCCACCAACCCGATGATGTTCCTCACCGACCTCGCGGCGGTGGGCGACCTGACGCAGGCCCGCGGCCTCCTGTACGTAGTGGACAACACGTTCGCCACGCCCTATTTCCAGCGCCCGCTCGCCTTCGGCGCCGACATCGTCCTCCACTCGACCACCAAGTACCTCAACGGGCACAGCGACATTGTGGGCGGCCTGCTGGTCACCCGCCGGGACGATCTGGCGGAGCGGCTCGGGTTTCTCCAGAATGCGTCGGGGGCGGTGCCGGGGCCCATGGACTGCTGGCTTGCGCTCCGGGGTATCAAGACGCTTCCGCTCCGCATGCGCCAGCATGACGCCAACGGCCGCCGGCTGGCCCAGTGGCTCAACGGAAGGCGCGAAGTCACCAAGCTTTATTATCCCGGCCTCCCCTCCCACCCGCAGCACGAGCTCGCCTGCCGCCAGATGACCGGGTTCGGCGGGATGATCTCGCTCGATCTCGGCAGCGCGGCACGGGCCCGTCGCTTCGTCGAAGCGGTCCGGGTGTTCGCCCTGGCCGAGTCGCTCGGCGGCGTGGAGAGCCTGATCGGGCACCCGGCCTCGATGACTCACGCCTCGGTTCCCGCCGGGCTCAGGGAGGCGATGGGACTCACCGAAAGTCTGGTGCGCTTGAGCTGCGGGTGCGAGGACCCCGAGGACCTGATCCGGGATCTGGAGCAGGCTTTCGAGGCCAGCCGGTGAACTGCAACTGCGAACCACAGAGGCACAGAGGCCAAACACGCAGATCTCAGTGACTCGGTGTTCTCTGTGGTTTGCAGTGAAGCTGAAAGCGGTGGTGCAAGTTGAAACAACGAGGCACGCGAAGCGTAGGTTAGGGCACCCCCCAGCCGTGAGCCGACCATGACGACCGTCCCCACCGCTCGGCCCCGCCAGCGGTTTCCCGAGATCGCCGCCGTTTCCTGGGAGCATCCTGCCGACCGGGCAGCGCTGCAGGCGCTGCGCGCCGTCCCCGGATTCGATGATGTAGTGCGCAAGGTGATCGGGTTCCTCGGCGGCGAGCGCGGCATTCGCCTGCTCTTCCAGGGCAACGCGGTCCGCGCAGGCGCCGCCCAGTTCCCCAAGCTCTGGACCCTGCAGGCGGAAGTCGCCGGCACTTTCGACTGGCCCCGGGTACCGGAGCTGTACGTGTCCCAGACGCCCGTCTTCAACGCCGGGGCCTACGGCGTCGACGACCCGTTCACCGTGGTCCACTCCGCCGCCCTCGAGATGCTGGATGACGACGAGCTCCGGGTGCTGCTGGCACATGAGATGGGCCACGTGGTGAGCGGCCACGCGCTCTACCGCACGATCGCCGAGATCCTCCTGAGCATCGGCCTCTCCGCGCTGCCGATTCTCGCCGGCATCGCGCTGTTCCCGATCCGGCTCGCGATCCTCGAGTGGGCCCGCAAGTCGGAGCTCTCCGCCGACCGCGCCGGCCTCCTCGGCAGCCAGGACGTCGTCGCGTCACAGCGACTCTTCATGAAGATGGCGGGCGGTACCCGCGGCCAGATCAACAGCGGCCAGCTAAGCGTGGATGCGTTCATGGTGCAGGCGAACGAGTACCTGACCAACCGCGACGGGTTCGACGCCGTCTACAAGATCCTCAACACCCTGGCGCTCACCCACCCGATGAACACCATCCGTGCCGCAGAGCTCCAGCAGTGGGTGTCGACCGGTGAGTACGACCGAATTCTCCGCGGCGAGTACATCCGCCGGGGCCAGCCGGAGCAACAGCGTCCGCTGGTGGACGACCTCAGCGCGGCCGGCAGCCACTACGCCGCGGAGGCGCGGGAGTTCGCGGGCGCGGTGGCGGACGCGGCCCGCCGCGCCGCGGAGCGTGCGGCCGAAGCCTTCCGCTCGGCGCAGCGCCGGTGAGAATCCTGGTCGTCGGGGGTGGCGGGCGGGAGCACGCCCTCTGCTGGGCCCTCCGTCGCGAGAACCCCGAGGCCGACCTGCATTGCGCGCCGGGCAACCCCGGCACCGCGGCGCTGGCGCAGAATCTCCCCATTCCGGCGGACGACATCGACCGCATCGCCGATGCCGCCGACATGCTGGGCATCGACCTCACGATCGTCGGGCCGGAGCTGCCACTCGCCCTCGGTCTGGCGGACCGACTGCGGGCCGAGGGGAGGGCCGTGCTCGGCCCTGGAGCTGCCGCGGCACAGATCGAGGCATCGAAGGCGTTCGGGAAGGATGTGATGGCGGCGGCGGGTGTGCCGACGGCAGCCAGCCGCACGTTCACCGACCTCGCCGTGGCGCTGGCGTGGGTGGACCGTCAGCCGGAGCCGCTCGTCGTCAAGGCGTCCGGCCTCGCGGCCGGGAAGGGCGCGGTCGTCTGTGCCACGCGGGCCGAGGCGCGCGACGTGGTTCAGGCAATGCTGGGCGACAGAAAGTTTGGCGAGGCGGGTCGGATCGTCGTGATTGAGGCCTTTCTCGAAGGCGAAGAAATCTCTCTTCTCGCGCTCACCGACGGCACCGACGTGGAGTTTCTCCCGGCCGCGCAGGATCACAAGCGCCTGCTCGAGGGCGACCAGGGGCCGAACACCGGGGGCATGGGGGCGTACACCCCGGTGGCCATCGCGACGCCGGCGTTGCTGGAGCGCGCACGGCGAGAGGTCTACCTCCCCGTCCTCGCGGAGCTTCGCCGCCGCGGCGCACCGTTTTCAGGCGTGCTCTACGCGGGCCTCATGGTGGACCATGCCGGAACCCCCTGGGTCGTAGAGTTCAACTGCCGCCTGGGCGACCCCGAGGCGCAGGCCGTGCTCCCGCTCGTCGTGGGCGGGCTCACCGACGCTTGCTGGCGGGTCGCCAAGGACCAAACGCCATCTCCCATCAGGCTACGGGCGGGCGCGGCGGTAACTACCGTGCTCGCCGCGGCAGGATATCCCGACCGACCCCAGCGTGGAGCCGCGATCACGATCCCACCGGACCTGCCGCCGGGGGTGACGGTGTTCCACTCGGGAACGGTCTTGGATGACGCCGGGATGCTTCGGGTCGCGGCGGGCCGGGTGCTCAGCGTGACCGGCGTGGCCGCGTCCTTCGCGGAAGCGCAGCGGTTGAGCCGCGAGACGGCCGAGCGCATCAGCTTCGCCGGGAAAATCTTTCGGGCCGACATCGGCTGGCGGGAGGCCGCCAGGCTGGCACCCGTCTGAGCGCGCCTCCTCCCTTCCCCATTCGCAGCTAGACCGCCCGAGCCGGGATCCAATTCCCGGCGTCGCCGAGTGTGCGGTCCACGCGACCGTCATCGTCCCATTAGGCGAAGTCGAGAGCCCCTGCCGCGTCGGGCAACCCCGGTGCTGCCTGTTTTCCATCATCCGTGAGGCGCATCCATGCGCTCTTTCCGATTGCTTTTCGCGTCCGTCCTGCTCGCCGTCACCGCCGGGTGCAGCAGCAACACCACCGGAACGTCGACCTCGAACGCACCGCCGCCACCCACGCCCACACCCGCCGACATCACGATCGTCCAAGGCGCGTCGACGATGACCACGGGAGCGTTTAGCCCGGACACGAAAACGGTCGCGCTCGGCGGCGGCGCAAGCGTCAGCGTGCGCTGGGTTAACCGGGATGTCAACGAAAGTCCCCCCTACGGCGGTTCGGTGACGCACCACATCGTCTCGAACGACGGCACGAGCTTCGACACGGGACTCCTCGGCGGGAACCAGTCCTCGACCAAGGCACTCACCGCCGCCGGCGACTACCCGTATCACTGCGCGATCCATCCGAACATGGTGGGAACGATCACCGTGACGCCGTAGCTTGACCGGAAGCGCGGGCAGTCGTCCCGCGCTCCCAGTCGGTCGCGACGGACCGGGGCCGCGGGCGTGTCGCCCGCGGCCATTGTAGTTTGTGTGGCAGCAATGCCTGAGCTGCCCGAGGTCGAGACGATCGTGCGGGAGCTGCGCCCACGAGTAGTGGGCCGCTCGCTCCACGAGGTCAGGCTCTCCCACGACGACGTGCTGCGGGGCGTGACCCGCCGCCGGCTGCTGCGCGGCCTGGAAGGGGCGGAGGTCCGGTCGCTGGGCCGCCGGGCCAAGCACGCGGTGTTCGACCTGGGCGATCGCCGCCTGGTGGTGCAGCCGGGCATGACCGGCTCGCTGGTGGTGCACGAGGGCCCGCTCTCCGCGGATCAGAAGCGCTACGCCGTGCTCTCGGCCCGGCTGGACGACGGACGCCGACTGGTCTATCGCGACGTGCGCCGGCTGGGCACCCTGCTCCTCCTCGATCAGCGCGGCTGGCAGGCCTACGACCGCTCCATCGGACCCGAGCCCCTCGATCCCGCCTTCACCGCCGAGCGCCTCGGCACCATCCTCGCCGGCTCGCGCCAGGCAGTGAAGAAGGTGCTGATGGACCAGCGACGGCTCGCGGGCGTCGGCAACATCTACGCGAACGAGGCCCTCTTCGCCGCGGGGATCGACCCCTCCCGCGCCGCCAACCGGGTGGGCGCCGACGCGGCGCACCGACTGCACTCGGAGGTGCGCCGGATCCTCGAGGCCGCTATCGCCTCGAACGGAACCACCTTCCGCGATTACCGCACCGGAACCGGCGAGCGGGGCAATTTCCAGCTGGAGCTGTTCGTCTACGGCCGCGAGGGGGAGCGGTGCAAGGTCTGCGGCACCCGGCTCGTCGGCACGCACCTCATCGACGCGCGGATTACCGTGCTTTGCCACCGCTGCCAGTCATGAGACGCGCGCGTGCGCTGCGCCTGCCGCTCCCGGCCACCGACCTCGAGGGTCTCAAGGAGCGGGTGCGCGCACTTGCCGAGAACCGGCCCGGCGTCTACCGGATGGTGGATGCTACGGGGCGGGTGCTCTACGTGGGGAAGGCCAAACGGCTCCGGAACCGGCTGCTCAGCTACTTCCGCGCGGAATACCCGGACGACAAGGCCGCGCGGATCCTCCACGCGGCGCACGATGTCGTTTGGGACTACGTCCCGAGCGAGTTCGCCGCCTATCTCACCGAGCTGCGTCAGATTCACCGCCACCGCCCGCATTTCAACTTGAGGCTGAACCGCACCCGCCGTGCGGTGTTCGTCAAGCTCTCCGGCGGCCCGGCACCGCGCATCAGCAGCGGTACCACGATCGGCGGGGATGACGCCCGCTGCTACGGTCCCTTCCGCTCCTTTGGCCGCACAGGGGACGCGGTGCGCACGCTGGCCGATCTGCTCGGTCTCCGCGACTGCGCCGCGAGCATGCCCATCGTTTTCGCCGGGCAGGGTGACCTCTTCGACCAGAGGCGCCGCGCCGCGTGCATGCGCCACGAATTCGGCTTCTGTGCCGGGCCCTGCGCCGGATTCGTGGCGGAGTGGGACTACCGGTGCCGGGTGGACTCCGCGATTGCGTTTCTCGAGGGTCGCACGCTCCAGCCGATCGACCGGGTCGTGGCCGCGATGCAGGAGGCGGCCGGGCGGGCGGAGTTCGAGCTCGCGGCTAAATGGCGGGAGAAGTTCGAGCAGCTGGAGTGGCTGTTCGGCGCGATCGTGCGCGCGCGCATGGCGGTGGATCTGCTCACGTTCGTGTATCGCGATCCGGGGGCGTTCGGCGACGACCGAGTCTACGTGGTCCGCCGAGGGGTCGTGCGGGCGACGTTTCCCTACCCCGCCACGCCGATCGAGCACGAGGCGTTTCGCGGGGTCGTCGCCGACGAGCTCGGCCGGCCCGACGCGCCGCCGGGGCCACTGCCGGTGGAGACGATCGACGAGCTGCTGCTCATTATGGCCTGGTTCCGCGCGCACCCGGAGGCGCTGCGCCGCACTACGCCGCTCGAGCAGTGGGCGAGCTAGCACCCGTCAGGACTCCCCGGCCGGGACGAGCGGCACCAGGCGGCCGCGGGGCGGGATGCCCGGCTCCAGCTCCAGGATGCCGACCGAGGGCGGGAGATCGAAGCGCCGGGGGCCCGCTCCCCCCGGGTTGATCACGGTCACCACCACGTCCACCAGCGTCAGCAGCGGCCGGTGAGTGTGGCCGAACACGAGGATCTCCGCCTCGGGAAACGCGGCGTGGAGCTTGTCCGGCGTGGGGGAGCCGAGCTGGTCGCCATGGGTGACGACGATCCGGAAGCCCTCCAGCTCGACCTGGGCGACCTGCAGCAGCCTGGAGCGCACCTCCGGGCCGTCGGTATTTCCATACACGGCCGTGACGGGGGCAAGGCTCTCGAGCTCGGTCAGGACGTCGATCGGGCCGAGGTCTCCGGCGTGGAGGATGTGATCGACGTCGCGGAAGACGTCGAACACCTCGGGCCGGAGCAGTCCGTGCGTGTCCGCGATGACGCCGAGCCGCATGGACCGGTCAGCCCTGCCACCGCCCGGCCACCGTGATGTCGACGGCGAGGTGATCCAGCACCCGCTGGACGACGAAGTCCACCAGATCGCTCACGCGGGTGGGCCGGTGATAGAACCCAGGCGCGGCCGGTATGACCGTGGCACCGGCCTCGGTGACCGCGACGAGGTTGCGGAGATGCACGAGCGAGAGCGGCGTCTCCCGGGGGACCAGGATGAGCGCGCGCCGCTCCTTGAGCGCCACGTCCGCGGCCCGTTCGACCAGTGACCGACTGGTGCCCGCCGCGACCGCGGCGACCGTGCCCATCGAGCACGGGCAAATGACCATCCCCGCGGTGCGCTGTGACCCCGAGGCGGGGAGCGCTCCCCGGTCGTCGTCGGGAAAGACCCGCACGCTGGACCAATCACCGCCGGTGGCTTCGCGCAGGGCGTCGAGCGAGGCGAGGCCGCACTCGTGCTCGAGCAGCCGTTGGCCGTGCCCCGACACGATGAGCCACAGCGGCATCTGGCTCCGCGCGAGCACCTCCAGGAGGCGGACGGCGTAGGGCGCCCCCGACGCGCCGGTGATCGCGAGGACGATCGGGAGGCGCGTCACCGTCGCAGCACCCGGTCCGCCATCGCAAACACGAACACCGTCGCCGACATCACCGCGTTCATGGTGAAGAACGCCGAGTTGAGCCGGGACAGGTCGTCCGGCCGGACCAGCCGGTGCTCGTACACGAGAATGCCGGCCGCCACCGCCACGCCGGCGAAGTACCACCGGCCGAACCCCACACCCAGCCCGAACAGGACCAGTGCGGGAATGGTGATGGCGTGCAGCACCCGCGCGGCGATGATGCTGCGCGCCAGGCCGAGGCGCACGACCGCACTCCGCAGACCCATCTTCCGATCGAACCCCTCGTCCGGAAGGGCGTAGTAGATGTCGAAGCCGGCCACCCAGGTGGCGACCGCTACCGTGATCGCCACCAGCGCCCACCAGGGCTCGCTCCACCGCCCGGTCACCGCGAGGTACCCTCCGACCGGCGCGATGGCCAGGCTCAGGCCGAGCCAGAGGTGGGGCCAGTAAGTGAAGCGCTTGGAGAGGCTGTAGGTCATCACCCAGGCGAGGGCCGACGGGCTCAGCGCCCGGCAGAGGGGGTTGATGAGTGCGGCGCTGACCAGAAATACCGCGGCGGCAATGACGATCGAGGTCCAGGCCTGAGCCAGCGAGAGCGCGCCCCGCGGCAGCTCGCGCTGCCGGGTCCGGGGGTTGAGTGCGTCGAACCGGCGGTCGGCCACCATGTTGAAGCCGAGCGCCACCCACCGAGCCGAGGTGAACGCGAGGACCACGAGAACCACGGTGCGCCAGCCAACCGGAGCCCCGAGTGAGCCCGCCACCACGCCCACGAGCGCGAACGGCAGGGCGAAGAGCGTGTGCGGCAGCTTCACGAAGTTGAGATAGCGGACCAGGAGCGAGCGGCCGGGCAGGACGTGCCCGTCCGCCGCCGCGGAGCCGTTGGCGCCGAGGTTGCTCATCGAGCGGATGCCTGGGCCGGGAAGTACTCGCCCCAACGGCGGTCCACGAGCCGCACGATCTCCTCCGACATCGTGAGAGGAAGAGGATAGCCGGTCTTCCAGGTCGCGTCGATCCCGATGCGCCCGCCGTAGACCGGCCGTGCTCCGACGAACGCCTGGCGCCCGAAGATCATGTCTCGCGCCGGGTCGAACCGGGTGAAGATCCCCCACACCACGCTGGACTGGTCCCGGAGGTCGATGTCGTCGCTCACCGCGACGACGAACTTCACCGGCCCGAGCCCGTCCCATCGAACCAGACCCTCGAGCACAGCCCTGGGCTCCTGCCGGACCGCCACCACGAGGAACCCGCCGTCCAGCAGGCGATGACCCACCACCCGGCGGTCGAACGCCCCTGGATCGGGCACCACCGTCGGCGGCGGCCGGTCGGTGACGGGCTCACCCGCGGCATCCAGAACGAGCTTGCTCCCGATATGCATGACGTAGGAGGTGTAGTCCAGGGTGTCGAGCGCACCGATCGGCAAGAGGAGCATGCGCTCTTCCGGCTCGAAGCGATACCACAGCTCCCGCAGAACGGCCGGGAAGCTCCGCACCTGCACGTCCTCCCTGAGCATCACCGCCACCTTGGTGAGCGCCAGCTGGCCCGTCCCCAGGAGCGCGAGTGCGGTCTTGAGCACCTCCTTGGGATGACGCTCCTTGAGCGCCACCGCCAGAAGGTTGTGGAAGCCGGCGTCCTCGTAGGCATACAGATCGACCACGTTCGGGTTGATCACCCGGATCAGCGGCCCGATCATCTCCCCTGCCGCGATGCCCATGTACTTGTCTTCCTGGGGCGGCTTGCCGACCACGCTGGCCGGATAGAGCGGAGTCCGGCGGCGAGTTACTTGCCGGACGTGGAAGACCGGAAACTCGGTCGCCTCCGAGTAGTGCCCGAAGTGGTCGCCGAACGGTCCCTCCATCCGCCGCTCGCCGACCGGCACCTCGCCCTCGAGCACGAACTCGGCGTTCGCGGGGACGAGCATGTCCATCGAGACTGCTCGCACCATGCGAGTTGGCGCCCCGCGGAGGAATCCGGCAAGAGCCAGCTCGTCCATGTCCTCCGGGAGAGGGAGGATCGCGGAGAGCATCGTGATCGGGTCGCCACCGAGCACGACGGCCGTGGGGAGCGCCCGTCCCCGTCGCTCGGCCTCGAAGTAGTGGCCTCGCCCGCCCTTCATGCTCTGCCAGTGCATGCCGGTCGTGCCGTCGTCGAAGACGTGGAGCCGGTAGAGGCCGAAGTTGCGCCGGCGGCTGCCGGGTGCCTCGGTCAGCGTCGGGCCGAAGGTGATGAACGGACCGCCGTCCCGGGGCCAGCTCGTCACGTTGGGGAAACGGGTGAGCGCGGGCGCCTCCACCACTGCCTGTACCGGTGCGATCCGGACCACGCTCGGCCGCATGAAGCGGACACGCGCCAGCACGCCGCGCGAGCGCCAGAGCGCCCCCAGCGAGGGCGGGTTGAGTCCTTGGACCACGTTGATCAGCTCCTGACCGATCGCCTCGGGGTGCCGGCCGAGGGCCAGCTCGATGCGCCGACGGGAGCCGAACAGGTTCATCACCAGCGGGAAGGCCGCCCCGCGCACCCGCTCGAACAGCAGTGCAGGCCCCTCCTCGCGCACCACCCGCTGCACGATCTCCGAAACCTCGAGGCGGGGGTCCACCTCGACCGTTACCCGGCGAAGCTGTCCGGTTCGCTCCAGCTCCGCCACATAGGATTGGAGGTCGGGAAACGTCACCGACGGGTGCCGACGTGGAATGCGGTGACTCCGCCCAGAAAGAGCTGGAAACGGACGTGCTCGAAACCCGCCCCCGCCATGCGACCGGCCAGTTCCGGAGGACCCGGGAACGTTCGCGTGGACTCTGGAAGCCACTGGTAGGCGGTTCTATGTTTGGAGACCCACCGGCCCACACGCGGCAAGACACGCTCGAAGTAGAAAAGATAGAGTCGGCGGAACGGCTCCCGTGCCGGAGTCGCCATATCGAGGATGACGAGACGAGCTCCGGGCTTGAGCACGCGAGCGACTTCCGCCAGACCGGCGTCCAGGTCCACCAGGTTGCGCATACCCCAGCCGACCATCGCCCCATCGAATACCGCATCGGGGAACGGGAGCTCCAGCGCGTCCGCTCCGACCGGGGCGAGCCGTTCCGCCTTGCGGCGGCCCAGCTCGAGCATGGGCGGCACGAAGTCGGCGCCGACCACCTGCCCCGCGAACCCCGGCTTCTTCGCGAGAATCGCCGCGAAATCCAGCGTGCCCGCGCACAGGTCGAGGTAAATTCCCTGCGGCATCCGTTCCCAGCCGAGCCGATCGACCGCGTATCGCCGCCAGCGCAGATCCAGCCTCAGGCTCAGCAGCCGGTTCAGGCGGTCGTAGGTGGGCGCGATAGCCGCGAACATCGCCCGGACATAGGCCCGCTTCTCGGCGCCGCCGGCGACCGGTAACTTCTGATCTGAGGCTAACATAGCCGCTCAATGTAGCCCGCACGGAAACCGCTCCGCAAGCGCGAGGTCGCCGCGTGGCGCCTAGGGCGGACCTGGCCGGGAGGAGCGATCAGGACATCGTCGCCCTCGCCCGGGCGGGCGAAGAGGCCGCCTACCGGGAGCTCATCCGCCGCTACGAACGGCCGCTGTTCTCCCTCCTCTACCGCATGGTACGCGACCGGGAGCTGGCCGAGGATCTGGCGCAGGAAACTTTCGTCAAGGCCTTGAACGCGATCGAATCGTACCGCCCGGAGTACAAATTCTCTTCCTGGATCTTCAAGATCGCGAACAACGCGGCCATCGATCATCTCCGGCGGCGCGAGCTGGACACGCTCTCGCTCGAGGGTTCTCCGCACGCAGAGACGCCTGAGGCGGTCCAGGCGACGGCCCTCCAAATCGGCGACCGGCAGGAGTCCCCGCTCGACGAGGTGGAGGCGCGGGAGCTCGGCGGGCAGATCGAGCAGGCGATCGCGCGGCTCCGGCCCGAGTACCGCTCGTGCATTCTGCTCCGCCACGTGGAGGGCCGGGCATACGAGGAAATCGCTGAAATTCTGAATCTTCCGCTGGGCACGGTGAAGACGTACATCCATCGGGCGCGCAATGAGTTGAGGCAAGCGCTCGCACACTTGCGCGAGTGAAACCTTCCCATTGTCGCCATCGTAAAGGGGTCCACGATGACCGGTAATTCTTCCCCGCAGCATTTCGGTCCCGACGAGCTGGACGGCTGGCTCGCCGGCGTGCGCACGCCCGAGCTCGGCCGGCATCTGAACGAATGCTCCGACTGCCTCGAGCTGGTGCGCACCGAAGAGGCGCTGATCGCGCGGCTCGGGGCGCTTCCACTCTACGCCCCGCGGGCCGATTTCAGCGACCGGGTCATGGCCTCGGTGTACATCCCGGATCCGTTCGCGATCCGCTCGCTTCAGGCGGCCCGGCGCCGGTTGTTCGCCTCCCGCAAGTCGATCGCGATCGCGGCCATGCTCGCCCTCGTGCTGCTGGGTTCCATGACGGCCAGCGCCGCGTGGACGCTCGCCCACCGGGACACGCTGCTCGGGGCCGGCAACTGGCTCGCGAGCGAGTCCGCTCGGTGGGCCTGGGTGGGTCTGCGTGGCGCGGCGCTGAACCTGATCGAGCAACCCTGGTTCAGCGGTTTCCGGAGCCTCGTCGATGCGCCGGGCCGGCTGGCCCTCGCCTCGGCGGCGATGTCCCTCATGTACGTGAGCGGCATCCTCGCACTCCGGCGCCTCCTCGCGATCCCGACGCAGCGGGTGGCCCATGCCAACAGCTAGCCGCGTTCCGGCCGCCCTGGGCTTCTTCGTCTTCGTGCTGGCCCCGGCCGCCCATGCGAGCCCGCACGGGCTCGGCCATGTGAGCGACGTCATCGAGACCTTCCGCGCGTTCGTCGTCCAGCAAATCACGCAGAGCCCGCCCAAGCCCAAGCCCGCCACCATCGCGCCGGCGCCGGGCGGCCCCACCGTCGACCTGAGCGACCTGAGCCGGCCCGAAGCCGTCGAGCGCGCGCTTCGCAGCGCCGTTCCCGACCCGGGGCCGGAGAGCCGCCTCACGGTGACGAACGGCCAAGCCCGACTGGGAGATTTCTCGATCGGGTCCGCTGAGACCGTGACCGGGCACCTGCTCGTGCTCAGGGGAAACGCGAACATCTACGGCCATCTCCTCGGCAACCTGGTCACCGTGGACGGCGACGTGTTCGTCCATCCGGGAGGCGCGGTCTCCGGCGACATCCTGGCGCTGCACGGAGACGTCAGGGACCAGGGAGGTGAGATCGGCGGGGAGGTCCGGACCCTGAGCGCGCCGCTCGCACCCGCGGTGCCGGCGCTCTCGCCGCTGGCCTCGTTCGGTCGCAACGTCGCCGGAGTGGCTGGCGTCTTCCTCACCCTGCTGGCCCTTGGCGTCGGCCTGGTGACGTTCGCCCGCCCCAACCTCGAAGTCGTGTCGGACACCGTGTCGCACTCCTTCGGACGCTCCTTCGTCACCGGGCTCGTCGGCCAGATCCTGATCCTGCCGACCTTCGGCATGCTGATCGTGGGGCTCATCCTGAGCGTCGCGGGGATCCTGCTGCTGCCGTTCGCGGTCGTCGTGTACGTGCTGCTGGCCATCCTGGGGGTGGTGGGCGGTTACCTCGCCGTGGCGCACGCGCTCGGAGAGACCTACACCCGGCGTCGCATGGCCCAGGGCGCGGCTCTCGGGTCGCCCAACAGCTACCGATACCTCCTCGTCGGGCTGAGCAGCCTATTCGTCCTCTGGGCGGCGTGGTGCCTGTTCGGGTGGGTGCCGCTGGCCGGGGAGATCGTGCGCGGAGCTGCCGTGCTCGTGACCTGGCTCATGGCCACCGTCGGATTCGGGGCCGCGCTGCTGAGCCGCGCCGGTGTGCGGGAAAGCTTCGCGGGCCGGTTGATTCCGCCGGAAGCGCTCACGGACGAATATCTGTGGGCCACGCCGCAGTTCGGCGTGCCGGCGGTGCGGCGACCGGAGGCGGGTCCGGGCGCTCGTCCGGGCACGCGTCACGACCTGGGCCGTTGACCCCGATGCGCGCCGCCCTCGTCGGCGTGGCGCTCGTCTGTTGGGCCGGAGCGCTTCGGGCCCAGACGATGCGGCCGTTCACCACCTTCCGTCAGCTGCACGGTGAAACCCGGCTCGACGCACGGCTCGAGTTCGTCGCGGGCCGGCTGCGGGTCGGGCCCGGCCGCGGTACCGAGCTGTATCGGATGAACCTCGCCTATGACGCGGACCGGTTCGTCCCCCTGTCCCGCTATGACGCCGCCTCCGGCACCGCGCTCCTCGGCGTGGAGCCCGTCGGCGGACCGGGACTGCGCGTGGTGTCGCGGCACCAGCTCCAGCAGGACGCCGAGGTGGAGCTCTCGCCCCAGACCGACCTCGCCCTCGCCGTCTCCCTCGGCGCGGTGGAGGCCGATCTCGACCTCGGCGGTCTGCGTCTAACGGAGCTGCGGCTCGAGGCGGGCGCCAGCCGCTCGGTGGTGCGCTTCTCCCGGCCCAACCCCATCCGGTGCCGGACCGCGGATATCTCCGCCGGAGCGGCGGAAGTCTCCATTCTCAAGCTCGGCAACAGCCGCTGCGATCGGTTGCGGGTCGAGGGCGGGATCGGCCGGATGACCCTCGACTTCGGCGGGACGTGGACCGGCTCGCAGCGGGCGGAGCTGAGCCTCGCGGTGACGGAGCTCCGGCTTCAGCTCCCCCGCAAGGTGGGTGTGCGGATCACCATGGACCGGTTCCTCGCGAGCTTCGACCCGGGGGGCCTGATCCGCCGGGGGAACGAGTGGGTGACGCCCGGCTACGATCAGGCCGAGCGGCACCTCGACCTCGCGCTCAAGACAACGGTCGGCGGCGTCCGGATCGACTGGACCAACTGAGGCACGGCGTCCCGCCCGTTGCTATGCTTCAGGCGGCCGGCACACCGGAGGCCCCATGTCGCCGCTCGAGACGCTGGGCTTCACCCTCGGTACCTCCTTCGCGTCGGGACTCAACCTCTACGCGACCATCGCGGCGGCCGGACTACTCGACCGCTTCGGTATCATCCACCTGCCCCCCTCGCTCGCGGTGCTCTCCCAGCCGGTGGTTTGGGGCATCGCGCTGGCGCTCTTCGTCGTCGAGTTCTTCGCGGACAAGATCCCGCTGGTGGACACGGCCTGGGACACGCTCCACACCTTCATCCGTCCCCCGGCGGCGGCCCTGCTGGGCTACGCGGCCTTCGGCGACGTGCCCGAGCCGTGGAAGATCTGCGCAGCGCTCCTGGCGGGCGGGGTGGCACTCACCTCCCATGGCGCCAAGGCCACGACCCGGGCCGCGGCGAACACGAGCCCCGAGCCGTTCAGCAACTGGCTCCTGAGCGTGGTCGAGGACGCCGTCGCGGTCGGATTGTCGTGGCTCGCCGGCACCCATCCGATTCTCACCGGCGCGATCGTCCTGGTGCTCCTGGTGCTGTCCGCGCTCTTGATCTGGAAGCTGTGGGGTCTGTTCCGGAAGGCGTTCGCCAAGCTCGCCGGCCCCGCGCCCGCGGCGGGAGCCGGGCCCTAACCCAGCCTCACCCTCACCTCCCCGCCCACACCGAGGCCCAGCCGGCGCGCAGCGGAACCATTGCGCACGGCGATCTCGACCGCGCCGTCCGAACCGACGAGCGCCACCAGTCCGCCGGCCGCCACCTCCGCGAACGTGCGCCTCAAGGGGCCGAGATCGAGGTCCTCGACCTCGAGCGTGGCGTAGGATGGCACGTGCTCGGTCGTGAGATTGGTGACCAGCGTTCCGAACCGGTCCACGTAAATCACTTCGCCGACGACGCTCTTGCCCTCGTAGCGCGGCTCCGCCGTGGCGAGGCGCTCCGGGATTCCGAGAAAGGGCGGGCCCAGCGAATCGAGCGGGCTGCCGAACGCGATGGCCGCCGCCGCCGGCGCAAAGACGTCCCGGCCGTGGAAGGTGGGCGAGGCCGCAGGGGGCGTGGGGAGTGCTACGATCTCCACGACCGTGTCGTGCAGGACGCGGCTGAAGATCCCGTTGTCGGGGCCCACGAAGAAGTGGCCGCCGGCCCGAAGCGCGAGCGCCCCGCGCGCCGTTCCCACACCCGGATCCACGACGGCGAGATGAACGGTGCCGGGAGGAAACAGGTGCCAGGCCCGGCCGAGCACGTAGGCGGCGGCCCGGACGTCGCCGGGGGCGATGGCGTGCGTGATGTCCACGAGGGTGATGCCGGGCGCCGACGACAGGAGCACCCCGCGCAGCTCCGCGACGTACGCGTCCGAGAGGCCGAAGTCGGTGAGGAGGGTGACGGCCGGCATGGCCGACGGCCCGTCGCTAGCCTTTGAGGATGGGCAGGGCGACGGAGCGGCCGCCGACCTTCTGGTGCAGCGATTCCGCGACGGCGCGCAGGGCTGTGGCGGCCGGGCTCCGGGGCTCCGCCACCACGATCGGACGGCCGGCGTCCGCCAGCTGGGCGAGCCCGGGCTGGAGCGGAACTTCGCCGAGCAGGGGCGAGCCGATTTCCGCGGCGAGGCGGCGCCCGCCCCCCGTCGAGAAGAAGTCGATGCGCCGCCCGGTCTCGGGATCGGTGAACCCGCTCATGTTCTCCACCACGCCGATCACCGGCACGCCGACCCGCTCGAACATCTTGGCACCGCGCAGGGCGTCGCCGACCGCCATTTCCTGCGGGGTGGTCACGATCAGCGCACCGGACACGTGGGTGGCCTGCACCAGCGACAGCTGCGCGTCACCCGTGCCCGGCGGCAGATCCACGATGAAGTAGTCGAGCCGCCCCCACTCCACGTCCCGCAGGAACTGCTGCACGACTTTCATGATGATCGGGCCCCGCCAGATCGCGGGGGCGTCGCGCTCGACCAGAAACCCCAGCGACATGAGCTTCACGCCGTACGCCTCGATCGGATGGATCTTGCCGGCGACGATGGGGGGCTTGTCGAAGGTCCCGAACATCCGGGGGATGTTCGGCCCATAGACGTCCGCGTCCATCAGCCCGACCGCGTGTCCGGCGGCCGCCAGGGCGACGGCGAGATTGGCGGACACCGTGGACTTGCCCACGCCGCCCTTACCCGAAGACACGGCGATGATGCGCCCGAGGTTGGGCTGCTCCGCCGGCGCCGAGGGGGCTTGGGGGGCCGCCGGCGTCGCACCGGGCGGCGCATGGGTCGCACGCGGGGGGCCGGAGGGATCGACCACGCTGATCTTCACGTCCTCCTTGCGCACGCCCCCGAGCGCGGCCACGGCCGCCCGCGCCTCGCGCACCAGCGTGGCAGGATCTTCCCTGGACAGCAGAAACGTGAAGGCGACCTTGCCGTCGTCCGTGACGCTCAGGTCCCGGATCATTCCGGCTGACAGAAGATCGGCGTCGAGGCGGGGATTGCGAATGCGGGCGAGCGCCGAGGTGACCCGGGCTTCCAGAGAATCGGTCACGTCAGTCCTCAGACAGCTTCAACGGTCTTCACTTCCGGCACCATTTCGCGGAGACGATGCTCGATACCTTGCCTGAGGGTGACCGACGACGCGGAGCAGCCGTGGCAGGTGCCGCCGAGACGCAGGAGCAGCCGACCCTCCTGCTCGTCGAAGTCTACGACCTCGACGTGACCGCGGTGGGATGAGATGTAGGGGCGGAGCGTATCCAGCGTGCGCTCAATGCGTTCGATCGTGTCCATAAGGGCCGGGGCCGTAATTCCTACAGTCGGATTCGGCAATATAAGACCCGGAGGAGCCGGATCAAACCCGCCCGTTGCCGCAGAGCCAGGCGCGGGCTGCCGACAGCACCGTACCCTGCACTTCGGCGAGGGTGCCCGGCAGCGCCAGGCCCGAGGCCTTCGTGTGCCCGCCACCGCCGAACTGCTTCGCGAACGCCGCGACGTCCACGTCCCCGACCGACCGGAGCGACACCTTCACCCGGCCCTGGGACACTTCGCGGAACAGGAGCGCCATCCGCACGCCGTCGATCGACCGGGGAAACTCCACCACGCCGTCCAGATCGTCCGAGGACACCCCGAGCCGCTCGATCGCGCCCGGCGGCACCGTGACCCAGGCCAGACCGATCTCGGGCTCCACCACGAGTGTCTGGAGGGCTTCGGCAAACAGGCGAGGGCGACCTTCGGGGGCACGGGCGTAGACGTCGAGGTAGATCTGCTCCGGGTCGAGGCCGGTCTCGAGCAGCTCGGCGGCGATGCGAAGCGTGCGCGGATGGGTGTTGCTGAACCGGAAGCCGCCCGTGTCCGTGAGCAGGGCGACGTAGAGCCCGCGGGCCGCCGCCCGGGTCAGAGGCCATCCATTGGCCACCGCCAGCTCGAAGATCAGCTCACCGGTCGCGGCGGCGGTGGGGTCGAGGTAGCGCGGTCCCGCCGGCAGCGAGCCCGGGCTCACGTGGTGGTCCACGCAAGCGACAGCTACGCCGCGGTCGCGCACGGTTTCCGCCAGCATGCCCAGCCGCCCGAGATCGGAGATGTCCAGGACGATGATGACGTCGGACCGCCGCAACTCCTTTACGGCTTCCGCGGTGTGATCGACACCGGGCAGATCGTCCAGCAAGAAGCGAAAGCGGGGCGGCGTGGGAGAGGGATTGGTGATCGCCACGTCGTAGCCTTGCGCCTGGAGCAGGTGGGCAAGGCCGGCCTCGCTGCCGAGACCATCGCCGTCCGGATTGACGTGGGTCGTGAGGCAGATCCGCTGGCCCGGCCGGAGGATCTCGGCGAGCCCGGTCGCGGCGCTGCGGTCGGCGTCAGTCAGGGTGAAGGGCATGGGGAAAACAGTAAACGGTGAACGGTGAACAGTGAACGGGGAGCCCTGGAGCTGGCGGCCCCCCGTTGACCGTTCACCGTTTACCGTTCACCCGGCGGTGCGCCCCACCTTCGAGTGCTGCCTGCCATACAAGAAGTAGATCGCGAGCCCAATGGCCATCCAGACGATCAGCCTGGCCCAGGTGTCCTTGGGCAGCTGAACCATCAGATAGACGCATGCCAGGATGCCCAGAAACGGCACGACGGGAACCCAGGGGGTTCGGAACGGTCGGGGGCGCTCCGGATCGGTATACCGCAGGACGAGGACGCCGGCGCACACGATCGCAAAGGCGAGCAGCGTGCCGATGGATACCAGCTCACCCAGGAGACCGATCGGCAAGAGCCCGGCCATCGCCATCGCGAAGACGCCGGTGAGAAGGCTCGCGAGCCACGGTGTCCGGAACTTCGGATGGACCGCCGCGAACACGGGGGGGAGCAAGCCGTCCTTCGACATCGTGTAGAAGATCCGCGGCTGGCCGAGGAGCATCACGAGGATCACCGAGGTGAGCCCCGCGATGGCGCCAACCTTCACGATCGGACGAAGCCACGCCAGGCCGGGTCCGGCTGCGTTGACGCCGACCGCGATCGGGTCGGGCACGGCGAGCTGAGTGTACTTGACGATGCCCGTGAGCACGAGCGCGACCGCGATGTAGAGGACGGTGCAGATCGCGAGCGAGCCGAGGATGCCGATCGGCATGTCGCGCTGCGGCTTCTTCGCCTCCTGCGCCGCCGTGGAGACCGCGTCGAATCCGATATAGGCGAAGAAGATGACCGCCGCGCCGCGCAGGATGCCGCTCACGCCGTACTTCCCGGGGCCCTCCTGCGGCGGGATGAACGGAACCCAGTTGTCCCGGTTGATGTACGCCATCCCGCACGCGATGAAAAGCAGGACCACCGTGACCTTGATCACGACGATGACGTTGTTGAAGGTCGCCGACTCGCTGATGCCGATGATGAGGAGGATGGTGATGAACGCGACGATGAACATGGCGGGCAGGTTGAGCACGGCGCCGGTGGACGACCAGCCCTCCGTGAACAACTGCCACACGTTCCACCAGGCCGCGCCCGGCACCACCGCATGCACGTAAGGTGCCGACGTGAACTGCGCCGGAATGGTTATGCCGAGGTCTTTCAGGAACGACACCACGTAGCCGGACCAGCCGACCGCCACGGTGGACGCCGCAAAGAGGTACTCGAGGATCAGGTCCCAACCGATGATCCAGGCGATCAGCTCACCGAGCGTCGCGTAGCCGTAGGTGTACGCCGAGCCCGCGACCGGGATCATCGAGGAGAACTCGGCGTAGCACAGGCCGGCGAGGGCACAGGCGCTCCCCGCGAGCACGAACGACCAGACGATCGCCGGACCCGCGTACGCGGCGGCCGCCTGGCCCGTGAGCACGAAGATGCCGGCGCCGATGATGGCGCCGATGCCGAGGAACACGAGGTTGACGGGGCCCAGGGCGCGCTTCAGGCTCTGGTCGGTGGCGACCTCGGCCTGAAGGCCCGCGATGTCCTTGCGGCGGAAGAGGCTCATGAGGTGTCCGGGGCGAGGGAGGACGGCGGTGAGCGGTAAACGGTGAACAGTGAACGGGGGACCCGATGACGATCGAGCCCCCGTTTACCGTTCACCGTTCACCGCTTACGGTTGTTCATGCACTGTAGTTCGGCGCTTCCCGGGTGATCGTGACGTCATGCGGGTGGGACTCGCGGAGGCCGGCCGAGGTGATGCGGATGAGCTCGACCTCGCACTGGAGCGCGGGGATGTCGGCGGCGCCGACGTACCCCATGCCGCTGCGCAACCCGCCGACCATCTGGAAAAGAACGTCGGCCGCGGGCCCCTTGTAGGGAACGCGGCCTTCGATGCCCTCGGGTACCATCTTGGTGGGCGTCATCTCGCCTTCCTGGAAATAGCGGTCGGCGGAGCCGTCCTGCATAGCGGCCAGGCTGCCCATGCCGCGGATCATCTTGTAGCGCCGGCCCTCGGCGAGCACGGCCTCGCCCGGGCTCTCCTCGGTGCCCGCGAGCATCGAGCCCATCATCGCGGCGGACGCTCCGGCAGCGATGGCTTTCACGACGTCGCCCGAATACTTGATCCCGCCGTCGGCGATGATGGGGACGTCTCCGGCGCCTCGGACCGCGTCCATGATCGCGGTGATCTGGGGCACGCCGACGCCCGTCACCACCCGCGTCGTGCAGATGCTCCCGGGACCGATACCGACCTTCACTGCATCAGCGCCGCGATTGACCAGCTCGCGGGCACCCGCTTCGGTCGCCACGTTGCCGGCCACCAACTGCACGTCGGGAAAGGCCTCGCGGACCGCGTCCACCGTCTTGAGCACGCCCTCGCTGTGCCCGTGCGCGGAGTCCACCACCAGGACGTCCACGCCGGCGGCCACGAGCGCCTTGGCCCGGGCCACCGTGTCCGGTGCCGCCCCTAGGGCCGCCGCGACCCGGAGCCGCCCGTGTTGGTCCTTGTTGGCGTCGGGATGCTCGCGTCGCTTGAAGATGTCCTTGACGGTGATCAGGCCCTTCAGAATCCCCTTGGCATCCACGACGGGCAGCTTCTCGATCCGGTGTCGGGCCAGGATCCGCTCGGCCTCGTCGAGATCGGTCCCCACCGGCGCGGTGACCAGCTTGTCCCGGGTCATCGCCTCGCGAATCGGCTGGTCGAGGTTCCGCTCGAACTGAAGATCGCGGTTCGTGATGATTCCGATGAGCCGTCCATCGCCATCGACGATCGGCACGCCCGAGATCTTGAACCGGCGCATCAGGGCGTAGGCCTCCCGCACCGGACGGTCGGGACCCAGCGTGATCGGGTTGAGGATCATCCCGCTCTCGCTGCGCTTGACCCGATCCACCTCCGCCGCCTGCCGGTCGATGGACATGTTCTTGTGGATGACGCCGATGCCGCCGGCGCGCGCCATGGCGATGGCCATCTCGGCCTCGGTCACGGTGTCCATGGCGGCGGAGATCAGGGGGACGTTCAGCGAGATGGTCCGGGTGAAGCGGCTCCTGGTCGAGACCTCGCGCGGGTGCACCGTGGAGTGCCGGGGCACGAGGAGCACATCATCGAAGGTGAGTCCAGCGGCTTGGCGGATACGGCTCATGCCGGCTCGGGATGCGGATGCACGACGGCCCGCCGACGTCGGTGCAGGACGACCAGCAGGCCGGAGGGTAACGGTGCCATCTCGAAGTCTACGGACCGGGCCGGGCGAAATCAAGCACCGGGGATCGGGTCATCGCGCCGTCCGGCGCCACAGGCCGTAGACCGGAACGCCGAGCAGCACGATGAGGAGCCCGAGCTCGGAGTAGAGCCGCTGCTTCGGATCCACGAGCAGTACGACGAGCAGGAACGCAATGGCGACAATGTAGAGCGCGGGCAGCACCGGATAGCCGAACGCCTTCACCGGACGGGGGACGTCGGGTCGGAGGCGGCGGAGGCGGAACAGCGCCACCGCCGTCAACAGATAGAAGAGCAGCGCGGCAAAGATCACGTAGTTGAGCAGCTCGCTGTAGGTGCCGCTCACGCAGAGCACCATAGTCCACAGCGCCTGGGCGACGAGCCCGAACACCGGCGTGCGGAACTCCGGATGCAGCCGCCCCGCCCGCTGGAAGAAGAGCCGGTCCCGCGCCATCGCGTAGTAGACCCGCGCCCCCGCCAGGATGAGTCCGTTGTTGCAGCCGAAGGTCGAGATCAGAATGGCGATCGCCATCAGGATCGCGCCCGGCGGGCCGAGCATCACTTCCATTGCCGCCGTGCCCACCCGATCCTGCGCCGCGTACTGGATGCCGCGCGCCAGCACGTCGGCGCCGTGCGGATCACCGTAGAACGGGAGCACGTTGAGGTAGGCCACGTTGGCGACGACGTAGAGCAGGCTCACCAGCCCCGTGCCGAGCCCCAGCGCGAGCGGGAGATTCTTTTTCGGGTCGCGCACCTCGGCCGCGGCGAAGGTGACGTTGTTCCACGCGTCGCTGGCAAAGAGCGAGCCCACCATGGCGGCCCCGATCACCGGCAGCACCCCGAGGGTCCAGTCCCCGGTCCCCCAGAAGGAGCCGAAGTTGGCCGCAGCCACGTCCGGCTGGCGGAAGATCGTGAGCCCGAGCAGGATGAGCGCGGCCAGCGCACCGACCTTGGCGACGGTGAAGAAGCTCTGGATCGCGGCGCCCAGCCGGACGCCCCGGACGTTCACCGCGGTGAGCACGGCCACCATGACGATCGCGACGACGCGCTGGGGTGAGAGGCCCAGTTGGATGGTCCCGCCCGGCATCTGGAACGACCCGAGCTTGAGGAATACATCGGGCGTGAGGCCGGGGATCAGCACCCCCAGGAACCGACCGAACGCCACGGCGACCGCCGCGATCGTGCCGCTCTGAATGACGGTGAAGAGCGTCCACCCGTACAGGAAGCCTGCCGAGGGCGCGAGCCCCTCCCGCAGGAACACGTACTGCCCGCCCGCGTTGGGCATCATCGCGGCCAGCTCGGCGTACGCCAACGCGCCGATGACGGTGATGACGCCCGTGATCGCCCAGACGAGCAGAAGCCCGGCCGGACCCAGCGCCGAGACCTGCCGGCTGATGTCCGCCGACACGATGAAGATCCCCGAGCCGATCATCGAGCCGACGACCAGGGAGACGGCGGCGAGCGGGCCGATGCCCCGAACGAACTGCACCTCGCCGGGAGGCGACGCGTCGGTCTGGGCGACGGCGGGAGCGGCCATGAGGGACGAGGGGTGAGAGGGAAACCGGCGTCAGCCGGCGCTGCGATCCGCCGGCGGCGTGGGTGGCAGCTCCTTGCGCCCGCTGTCCGCGGCGCGGACCGCCTCCTCCACCACGGCCTGACCGGCCGCGGCGAGCCCCTTCATCACCCGGGCGGCGCTGTCCATGAGCCCCACCGTCCCGCTGATGGCCTGGATGGGGAGCTTACCGGCCCGCATGGTGTCCTCGACCGTCTCGGTCAGCCGCGCGAGCAGACCGCCGGGCCGGGCCCGCTCGGCGTACTTGCTGGACAGGAACTCGGCGTAGTCCAGCACCTCGTACGCCCGCTCGTCGCTCAGCGTGTCGAGCGCCCGGAGGATGCGTTGTCTCAGAAGATCGTTCATCGTGGCGCTCCGTTCATGACCCCGACCAGCTCGACCACCGGCGTCGCCAGGTATTTGGTCCGCGGCGCGCGGACGATGATGCGCAGCGTGAGCTCCTGGAGCGGCGGGAGGGACTGGAACTGGGCCAGCTGGTCCCGGGGGACGATGACGTAAACGAACCCGGGCTCCGGCAACGGGCCGCGGGTGAGGAGGAACGGCTGCCCCGGAGGCAGCTCCGAGCGAAGCTCGTCGGCGGTCTGAATGGCGATGACCTGCACCCGCCACTCCAGGGTCTTGCCCACGTAACGCTCCGGGTCGGCCCGGATCTCGGACGCAGTGACACCGACCTCGGCGCCGTCGGAAGCGGGCTTGAGATCGCTCTCCCGCACCCAGCCTTCGAGTTGGACCCGCACCCAGGCGCCGGCCCGGCCGACGATCCGGCCGCCGGTGCCGGGCTCGAGCGTGGCGAGCTGCCCGCCATCCGGCGTCGCCGCGAGCGCGGCGGACTTGGCCGCCTCGACCCGAATCTCCTGGCCGGCCGGCGTCGGCGTGTCCGCGGGCGGCGGCGGCTGGCGTTGCACGCCCGCGCGCTGCGCCGAGCCGGGCTTCTGCGCGGGCTTGGCGGGTGACGGCTTTGCCGACGCTGGATTCTGGCGTGGGGACAACGAGGCCGTCTCGATCGGCGGAGTGGTCAACAGCCGACGAGGCACCCAGCCGGTGCGCTTGACGTGGACCCAGCCGCTCCGGGCCCCGAGCTTCCGGAGCAGCGTGCCCTTGCGAAACCGCGCCAGCACCGAGCCGTTGGGCGCCTCGCGAAGGTTCTCGCCGTCGGTCGCCGTCACGATGAGATCGAATCCGTCGCGCGCCGTGGGGCCGACCGAGCCGCCGACGATCCAGCCGTTCAGGGTGACCTCGACCCAGGAGCCCTGCGCTCTCCCGGCGGTCACCATCGCCCCGTCGGGAAGGCTGCCGAGCACCATGCCGCCGATGCCGCGGCGAAGCTCGGTCGCGCCGCCGAGCCGGCTCCGTGCCTGCGCGCTCAGCGGCGCCGCGGCGAGCAGGAGAAACGCCAGCAAACAGGCTGGTAGCCGGCGGAGGGTGGGACTAGATTGGGGCGCTTGAATCACCGTCGCGCATAGTAGAGTCCGCGGAGAGCCATGTCAAACCGAAGCGGGCGCCGCCCGGTTGCGCTCGTCGTCCTGGACGGCTGGGGTTACCGGGAAGCGCGCGAGGGTAACGCGATCGAGCTGGCCGACACACCCGTGTGGCACGGGCTCTGGTCCTCGCGGCCGCGGACCCTGCTCGCCGCCAGCGGGCTCCGGGTCGGGCTCCCCGAAGGACAGATGGGAAACAGCGAGGTCGGTCACCTGAATCTCGGCGCCGGCCGCGTCGTTCCGCAGGATCTCGTCCGCATTTCCGAGAGCATCCGCAGCGGGGAGTTCTACCAGCTCGGAGCGCTGGTCGAGCTGGGCGCGTACCTCCGGCAAACCGGGGGCACGCTCCATCTCGTGGGCCTGCTGGGCCCGGGCGGCGTGCACGCCCTCGACCGGCATCTCCTCGCCTGCATCGAGCTCGGCGTGCGGCTCAAGGTCCCGGCGATCGCGATCCATGGCTTTCTCGACGGCCGGGACGCCCCGCCCACGCTGGGCGCGGAAGTGGTGCGCACGCTGCTCCAGGACATGCGGCGCATCGCCGGCACGCGGGTCGAGCTCGCCACCCTCTGCGGCCGCTACTATGCCATGGATCGCGACCGCCGGTGGGAGCGTACCAAGATCGCGTACGACGCCATGGTCCACGGCGTAGGCGGCACGATCACCCACCCGGTGCTGGCGGTGCAGGCCGCCTACCAGCGGGGCGAGACCGACGAGTTCCTCAAGCCGGTGGTGCACTACCGCGACGGCGTGCCGGTGGCCCACGTGCGCGATGGCGACGGCGTCTTCTTCTTCAATTACCGCAGCGACCGGATGCGCCAGATCGTGGCGGCGACGTGCCTGGACAGCTTCGGGGGCTTCGACGTCCGAGACCGTCCGGCCCTGCGGTGCGTGACGATGACGCAGTACGACCAGACCTTCCCGCTGCCACAGGCGTTTCCTCCGTTTACGCTGGCGCGGATTCTGGCGCCGGTGCTCGCGGACGCGGGGATGACCCAGTTCCGCACCGCGGAAACCGAGAAGTATCCCCACGTCACTTATTTCTTTAATGGCGGCGTCGAGCCTCCTTATCCGAACGAGGAGCGCTGTCTGATTCCCTCGCAGCGGGTCGCCACGTACGACCTGGCGCCCGAGATGAGCGCCGCGGGCGTGACCGAGGCGCTCTGCCGGACGCTGGAGTCGAAGGCCCACGACTTCGTGCTGTGCAACTACGCCAACGCCGACATGGTGGGTCACACCGGCGTCGTCCCCGCCGTCGTCAAGGCAGTGGAGACGGTGGACCGCTGTCTCGACCGGGTGCTCCGTAGTGCGGGAAAGGTCGAGGCCACCGTCCTCATTACTGCCGACCACGGCAACGCGGAGACCATGATCGATCCCACGACCGGCGGCGTCCACACCGCCCATACGACCAACCCCGTGCCCTTCGTGGCCGTGCGGGGCGGGTGCACCGAGCTTCGCGCGGGCGGCGCGCTCTGCGACGTGGCCCCGACGGTGCTCGGCCTCCTCGGGCTCGACCAGCCGGCGGAGATGACCGGCCGCGACCTGCGCCAGGGCTGACCCCGATGCGACTCTCGACCGCGCTCCTGATCCCGGCCCTCGCCTGCCCGCCCTTGCTCGCGGCGCAGGTCGGTCATCCGCCCCAGAGCAGCCCGTACTCCGACCTCGCCAAGGGCAACAGCTTCACGGTGTTGGGGGGGCGGTTCATGGGGGACGGCGGCCGCCTGGGCGTGGGGCCCAACAGCGGGTACACCTTCGGCATCCGGTATGACTTCCGCGCCTCACGCGCCCTCGCGCTGGGCCTGGGCGTCGAGCGGGGCAACCTCCAGCGGCTGATCATCACCCCCAGCCAGCCGGTGGCCCAGCGCACCTCCGGACCGGTAGACCAGCAGGTGACCTTCGCCGAGGCCTTCATCACGCTCAACCTGACCGGTGGCAAGACGTGGCACGGCTTTGCGCCCTTCACCGGCATCGTGAGCGGCGTCGCGTTCGCCAGCAGCACGCCCGCGGACACCAGCGGTTACAACTTCGGGAAGAAGTTCTTCTTCGCTCCGGCCGCGGGCTTCCGCATGTTCCTCGGCGACCGGCTGCACCTCCGGGCTGAGGTCCGGGGCAGCTTCTGGAAGCTCTCGTATCCGCCTAGCTTCAATGCAGGCATCACGCCGGTCACGGCGAACGTCTCGGAGTGGAATCTGACGCCGTGGTTCGTGGTCGGGCTCGGCCTCATCATTTAGTGCGCGGCATGCCCGTCACGCTCACCCGTACCGTCAGCTTCTTCGCTCTCCACCGGCTCTACCGGCCCGAGTGGAGCCCAGAGCGCAATCGTGAGGCGTTCGGCCCCCTCTCGGAGGAGCCGCCCCACGGCCACGAGTACCGCTGCGCGGTCACCGTGAGCGGGGCGCCGGGAGCCGCGCGGGACTTGCTCGTCGACCTGGCCGAGCTCGATCGCATCCTGCAGGAAGAAGTCGTCGAGCCGTTCGCCGGGAAGTATCTCAACCGCGACCTTCCTGCGTTCGCGCGGACGCTGCCGACGTGCGAGGCGATGGCCGAGCACGTGTTCGCCAAGCTGGCCGCCCGGCTCCCCGCCGGCACGCGGCTCGAGGGGGTGCGGGTGATGGAGGACCCCACGCTGTATGCCGACTGCACCGGAATCGCCTGACCTTGCCCGCCCCGCCAAGCGCGGTGGACGGATGTCGGCGCATGCCGCCGTCGAGGAAGCCCCGGTCTGGCTCGAGGTGAACGGGCGGCCCGCGGTCACCTGGATGTGCACCCCGGCGCAGCTGGAGGAGCTGGCCGTCGGCTGGCTCCACGGCGAGGGGTACATCAACGCCATAACCGAGGTGAAGCTCCGCCCCTGCGCCACCGACCTCGGCTTCTGGGCCGAGGTCCCGGAGGAGCGACTGGCGGCGGTGCAGGCGGAAGGGCGCCGCCCGGTGCTCGCGTCCGGCTGCGGGGCGGTCTCTACCTACCTGGCGGACCCGGCCACGGTAAAGGCGGAGCCGGCGCGCGGGCTGCCGCCCGGGGTCGAGCATCTACGCGCCCTGTTCAAGCAGCTGTTCGCCCAGGGCGAGCGGTACAAGGACACGGGCGGCATCCACGCCGCCGCGCTGGCGGACGGCGCCACGCTGATCGCGCATGCGGAGGATATTGGCCGGCACAACGCCGTGGACAAGGCCATTGGCGGTGCGCTGCTCGCCCAACAGCCGATCACTGGCCTCGGCCTGCTGGTGACTGGGCGCATCTCGGCCGAGCTGGCGTTCAAGGCCGCCCGGGCCGGCATTGCGTGGGTCGCCACGCCGTCGGTCCCCTCCACGCTCGCGGTCGAGATCGCTCGCCGGAGCGGGATGGCCCTCGTGGGCCGGGCGGTGAGCGGGGAGCCCCAGGTGTGGCGCGAGTAACCGGCGCCATTCTCGGGGGCGGCGGGGCCACCCGCTTCGCCGGCCGGCCGAAGGGGCTGGAGCGGGTGGGCGGGGTCAGGATCCTGGATCGCCTCGTGGATGTCTTCGGCGAGGCGCTGGGCGCGGCACCACTGCTCGTCGCCAACGCGCCCGAAGCGCCGGTCTGGCGCCCGGATCTCCGCGTCGTGGCCGACGTGCGGCCGGGCCTGGGTTCCCTGGGAGGCATCTACACCGCGGTGGTCGAGGCGCCGGCCCCGGTAGTCTGCGTCGCGTGGGACATGCCGTTCGTGACGCCGGCGCTGCTGCAGGGGCTGGCTGCGGGCCTGGCGGAGTGGGATGCCTTCCTCCCGGAGAGCGACGGCCGGCGCGGCGTGGAGCCGCTCTGCGCCGCGTACGGCCCGGCGTGCGCGGCTGCGATCGTCGCGAGCCTGGAGGCCGGCGACCTGCGGGCGATCGGATTCCACGGCGCGATCCGCGCCGGGCGGCTGCCGCTCGATGCGGTGCGGCGCTTCGGTGATCCGGCGCGGCTCTTCTTCAACGTGAACACGGCGGACGACCTCGCGCGCGCGGACGCGCTCTGACCATGCGAATCATCTCGGTGATCGGGCGGAAGAACGCGGGAAAGACGACGCTGACCGTGGCGCTCGCGAGCGAGTTCGTGCGCCGGGGCCGGCGGGTCATGACCATCAAGCACGGCCACCACCCCGCGGATGTGGATCGGCCGGGCAGCGACACGTTTCGCCACTTCACCGAGGCCAAGGCGGAGCGCACGCTGATCGCGGCGCCCGAGCTGCGCGTGCTCTTCGAGCGCAGCGCCGACGACTACGATCCCGTCGGCCTCGCGCGGCGCTACATGGACGGCGCGGACCTCGTGCTGTGCGAGGGGTACAAGCGCGCGCCGCTTCCCAAGATCGAGGTCTGGCGCAAGGCCGTCGGGGGAGGCCCGCTCTACGACGCCACGGCAGCCAACGCAAAGGAATGGGTGGCGCTGGTGAGCGACGACCGGGAGATCGGCGCCACGGTGCGGTGCCCGGTCCTCGCCTTCAGCGACACCAACTGGCTCCAGACGCTCGCCAACATCGCGTGGGAGCGGGCGCTGGTCCTGTGACCGACACGGCGCTCGCCGCGGCCGACGCCGCGCGGCGAATCCTCGCCGAGGTCCGGCGCCAGCCGGCGCTTCGCGTCCCGCTCGACGACGCGCTCGACAGCGTGCTCGCCGAGGACATCGTGAGCCCCCTCGACATCCCCGCCTGGACCAACTCCGCCATGGATGGGTACGCGGCTCGCGCCGCCGACGTGCGGGGCGCGTCGGCCGAGGCGCCGGTACGGCTGCAGGTCCTGGAGCAGCTCCCGGCAGGCCGGTTCCCCACCCGGACGCTCGGACCGGGCGAGAGCGCGCGGATCTTCACGGGGGCCCCGCTCCCCGAGGGCGCCGATAGCGTCATCCGCCAGGAGGACACCGACTTCGGCACCGAGACGGTGACCGTTCTCAAAGATCGGGACGCCGGGGTGAACATCCGCAAGGTCGGCGAGGACATCCGGAAGGGACAAACGGTGCTCCGCGCCGGCACTCCCCTCGGGCCGGCGCACCTCGGCGTGCTCGCCTCGCTCGCGGTGGCCCACCCTCTGGTACACCGGCGGCCGCGGGTGGCGATCCTCGGGAGCGGCGACGAGATCGTGGACATCGATCAGCCCGAGGCCATCCTGAGCGGGCGAAAGACCGCGAGCAGCAACACCCACACCCTGGCGGCTCTGGTCCGACAGGCGGGCGGGGAGCCGGTGAACCTCGGCATCGCGGGGGACACCCCGGAGAGCCTGCGTGCCCACCTCGCTCGGGCGCTCGAGTCGGATATGCTCGTCACGACCGCGGGTATCAGCGTCGGTGAGCACGACTACGTGCGCACGGTGCTCGAGGAGCTGGGCGCGGAGCAGCGGTTCTGGAAGCTCCGGATGCGGCCGGGGGCGCCGGTCGGCTTCGGCCTGCTGCGCGGAATCCCCTGGATCGGGCTGCCGGGCAATCCGGTCAGCACGATGGTGACGTTCGAGCTGTTCGTCCGGCCCGCCATCCGCGCGATGAGCGGCCACGCGCTTCCCTTCCGCCGGGCCATCTCCGTCCGCGCCGCAGAGCCGATCAGCGTGAAGCCGAGACTGCAGCACTTTCTCCGGGGGATCGTGCACGAGACACCGACCGGCCCCGAGGCCCGCCTCACCGGCCCGCAGGGCTCGGGCATCCTCACCTCGATGGTCCTGGCGAACGCCCTGCTGGTCCTGCCGGAGGGCCAGTTCGAGACGCCGGCCGGCGCCTTGGTGCAGGCGATCGTGCTCGACGATCCGATCCATCAGGCGGAGCCCGGGTTTTGAGCGCGGTACGGTACGAGGTGACGGTCGAGGTGGAGCCGCCGCTGGTGGACGGGTTCGTCCGGTACATGCGAGACAAGCACATCCCTGAGATCTTCGCCACCGGCTGCTTCCGCCGGATCCGCCTCGATCGGGCCGGCCCCACCACGCTGCGAACCGTGTACGAGGCCCTGACCCAGCAGGATCTCGAGCGGTACCTGCGGGACCACACGGCCGTATTCCGGGCCGACTTCGCGGCGCATTTCCCCAGTGGCGTCACGGTCGGCCGGTGCACTTGGAGCGAGATCGCGAGCTGGGGGTAAGCACCGGCCGGCGACCTTGGCCGGCGTTGACGCCGCAACGCTTCCCCGTCTAAATTACCGCCCGTAGAAGGGGAGTAGCTCATCCGCCTCGGGGCGGACGCCCGGATCGTCAAGACTGTCCGCTGTGGCGGGCACGGTCCGGCAGGAAGCGTGGGACGACCCCGCGCGTTCAGAGCGAGACCTTCGTCCACGCTGCCCCGGCAGCGGACGAAGGTCTCGCTTCTTTATAGGGTTCGAGGAAACCAAACGATGAACAACGTCAAGACATTCGTGCTGATGGCCGGCCTGCTGGGATTGTTCCTGCTCGCGGGCCAGCTGCTGGGAGGATCGCAGGGCCTGCTGCTCGCCCTCGCCTTCGGCAGCCTCTTCAACTTCATAATGTATTTCTTCTCCGACAGCCTGGTGCTGCGGATGTACGGGGCACAGGTGGTCGGGCCGGACCAGGCGCCCGAGCTGTACGCCATGGTGGACCGCCTGCGGCAGCGCGCCGGGCTTCCCATGCCGAAAGTGGCGGTCGCGCAACACGAGCAGCCCAATGCGTTCGCGACGGGACGCGATCCGGAGCACGCTGTCGTGGCGGTGACGACCGGCATCCTCAAGTACATGCCGCAGGAGGAGCTCGAAGGCGTGCTGGCGCACGAGCTGGCCCACGTCAAGAACCGCGACATGCTCATCTCGACCGTCGCGGCCGGGATCGCCGGCGCCATTTCAAACCTCCCGTACCTCCTGCTGTTCGGAGGCCGAGACGACGACAACGCCCATCCCGCGGCCCGTCTGGCCCTGGCACTGCTCGGTCCCATCGGCGCGATGCTGATCCAGTTCGGGATCTCCCGCCAGCGCGAGTACGAGGCGGACCGGGTCGGCGCCGCGATCCTCGGGCGGCCGCTCCCGCTCGCGAACGCGCTCCGGCGGCTGGACACACTGGCTCACAGGATTCCCATGGACGTCGCCCCCGCCGTGGCACCGCTCGCGCAGGTCGATCCGCTGGCCGCCACGGGCGGCGGGATGGCACGGCTGTTCAGCACCCATCCACCGATCGAGGAGCGGGTCGCCCGGCTCGAAGCGATGGCGGCGGGCCGCTAGTTGGGCCAGCACGAGCCGGCCGTCTGGCTGGGCTTCTCCGCCCTGGTCGTGGTGCTGCTCACCGTCGATCTGGGCGTACTCAACCGGCGCCCCCACACGCTCGGCCTGCGGGAGGCGCTCAAGTGGAGCGCCAGCGTGGTCGGGCTCGCCGGGCTGTTCGGTCTGTTTGTGCTCTGGCGGGAGGGGGGGCAGGCGGCGCTCGAGTACTACACCGGCTATCTCGTCGAGCTGTCGCTCAGCGTCGACAATCTCTTCGTTTTCATCCTGATCTTCGCCTACTTCGGCGTTCCTGCCGAGGCCCGCCCGCAGGTCCTCAAGTGGGGGATCCTCGGCGCTATCGTCCTGCGGTTCGTGATGATCGCGCTCGGCGCCCTGTTGCTCCAACGGTTCGAATGGATCGTCTGGGTCTTCGGGGGAATTCTGATCGTCACCGGCATCCGCGTCTGGCAGCAGCAGGACGAGCGGATCGAGCCGGAGAAAAACCCGCTGGTTCGGTTCGCCCGGCGAGTGCTTCCTTTCGCCTCGGGATACGACCAGGCACGCTTCTCCACCAGAGCCGCGGACGGTCGCTGGCTCGCGACGCCGCTCTTGCTGGTGGTGCTCGTGGTCGAATGGTCCGACCTGGTCTTCGCAATCGACAGCATTCCCGCCGTCTTCGCCGTCACCCGCGACCCGTTCCTCGTCTTCAGCTCCAACGTGTTCGCGATTCTCGGGCTGCGCGCGCTCTTCTTCGTCGTGGCCGGCGCGATGGACCGCTTCGCCTATCTCAAGCCCGGCGTCGCCCTCATTCTCATTTTCGTCGGACTCAAGATGGCGCTGAGCTACTGGGTCCGCCTGCCGACCGGCCTCTCGCTCGGCGTGATTGTGGCGACGCTGGCGGGGTCGGTCCTGCTATCGCTCTGGCGTGGCTCCACTCGCCCGGCGCGCTGACCGAACGGTTCCCCGCTCCGATCCGATGCCCTCCACCGAGACGGAGGCGTAGCGATCGTCGGGAGCGGCCGCCACCCCCCTAGACCACCTTGTGCTTGGTGGCGAGGGCGCTTGAGCTCAGTCCCTCCGGCCGGATCGAAGATCGAGACCGAGTGTCCCCCCTACCGCGGCCAGCCTCCCTCCGCCACCCTTCCCCCTTCATGCCGACGCCGCGCCTGCTGGACCGCCTTGGGCTCCACCGTCCCGAGCTCCGCGCCTGGGCCATGTACGACTGGGCCATCTCCGCCACGCAGGTGGGGATCGTCACCGCGATCTTCCCGATCTATTTCGTGAAGGTGGCCGGCGCCGGGCTGGGGGAGAGCCGGGCCACCCAGTATCTGGCCACGGCCAACACGATCGCGCTCGCGTTCGTCGCGCTTCTCTCGCCGATCCTCGGTGCGGTGGCGGACTTCGTGGCGGCCAAGAAGCGCTTCCTCGCGGCCTTCATGCTGCTGGGCCTGGCCGCGATCGCCTGCATGTTCTTCATCCACACGGGCGATGTGACGCTCGCGTCGGTCCTCTTCATCCTCGCGTTGATCGGCGCGACCGGCAGTTTCGTCTTCTACGAGGCGCTCCTGCCTCACATCGCCTCGCGCGACGAGGTGGACCGCGTCTCCACCGCCGGGTACGCCCTGGGCTACGTAGGCGGCGGCGTGCTGCTGGCGCTCAACCTGGCCTGGATCCAGCGACCCGGCTGGTTCGGATTGCCGAGCGGGACCGGACTGTCGGAGGCCGCGGCGACGCTTCCGGTGCGGCTCGCGTTCCTCTCAGTGGCGCTCTGGTGGCTGGTGTTCTCGATCCCGCTGTTCCGGCGGGTGCCGGAGCCGCCCCGTCGGCTGGAGAGCGACGAGCGACAGGGGGAGAATCCGGTCAAAGCGGCGTTCATCCGGCTGTTGGAGACGTTGCGTGAGCTTCGAAGCTTCCGGCAGGCGTCCATTTTTCTGCTGGCGTTCCTGATCTACAACGACGGCATCCAGACCATCATCAAGATGGCCACCGCCTACGGCACCGAGCTGGGCATCGGGCAAGGCGCCCTGATCACCGCGATTCTGCTGGTGCAGTTCGTCGGCATTCCATGCGCTTTTCTGTTCGGGATGCTGGCGGGGCGGATCGGAGCCAAGCGGGCGGTGTTCCTGGGCCTCCTGGTCTACACGTTCATCAGCGTGCTGGGTTACTTCATGAAGACCGCCACCCATTTCTTTCTGCTGGCGTTCCTCGTGGGAATGGTGCAAGGGGGGACGCAGGCCCTGAGCCGCTCACTCTTCGCCCGGATGACGCCGCCCCACAAGTCGGGCGAGTTCTTCGGGTTCTTCAGCGTGTTCGAGCGATTCGCGGGGATCTTCGGGCCGCTGTTCTTCGCCGTGGCCATCCAGATCACCGGGTCGAGCCGAGTCGCCATCCTGTCGGTGATCGCCTTCTTCGCGGTAGGTGCGGCGCTGCTCACCCTGGTGGACGTGCCCGAAGGGGAGCGGGCGGCGCTGGAGGCGGAGCGGAGCGTGCAGCAACGCCCGGCGTGATTCCCCGGCTCTTGCCCGCGCCACCCCCTCGGCCTAGCTTACCCGACCGTATGCCTTGCGCGTCCTTCTCGAGCTGTCCGACGACCATGCGCCGGACCCCGGGCCGCACCGCACCCAACTGCGGGCGGACGGGGCTCAAGCGTGTGCGCGGACGGCGGAGCGCGCGCGGATCGGCGTAGAGGGCATGGGTCACCCCCGTACCGGAAACCCCGCCGCGGCTGAGCCCGGCGGGGTTCTTTGCTCATGGATCCGATCGAGCTGACCCGCGCGCTGGTCGCCCGGGAGTCCCCCACTTTCGCGGAAGCGCCGGCGACCGACTACATCGCCGGTGTGTTGGAGCGCGCGGGCTGGCGCGTGACGCGGCAGCGGGTGACGGACGGGCGGGAGAACGTGTACGCCTACCGGGAAGCACCCGCTCTGGTCTACTCGACCCACCTGGACTGCGTCCCTCCCTACGTGCCCTTCCGCGAGGACGACGAGTGGCTGCACGGCCGGGGCACCTGCGACGCCAAAGGCCTCGCCGCCGCGATGGTGGCGGCGGCGGAGCGCCTGGCCGAGCGCGGAGAGCGTCGCATCGGGCTCCTCTTCGTGGTGGGCGAAGAGAACGGGTCGGACGGCGCGCTGGCGGCGGCTGCCCTCGAGCCCAAGGGCCGCTTCCTCATCAACGGCGAGCCCACCGAGAACCGGCTCTCCATCGGCCAGAAGGGCTCGCTCCGGCTGGATCTCGCAGCCGAAGGGCGCGCGGCCCACTCCGCCTATCCCGAAGAAGGCCACTCCGCCATCGTGGCGTTGCTCGACACGCTGGAGCGCATCCGCGGTCTCCCCCTGCCCAGCGATCCCCTGCTCGGCCCCTCGACGCTCAACATCGGCACCATCCAGGGCGGGGTGGCGCCCAACGTCATTCCTCCGAGCGCCAAGGCCCAAATTCACTTCCGGACCGTGGGACCGACGGGGGAGCTCAAGAACGCGGTCGATGCGGCGCTCGGTCCCGGCGTCGTCATTACGGGAGCGGCGGAGCTGCCGGCCTACAAGAGCGCCGCCCCCACCGGCTGGGACACGACGTTCGTGGCCTTCGCCAGCGACCTCCCGTTCTACGGCGCCTGGGGCCGGGGCTACCAGCTGGGCCCGGGCACCATCCGTGTGGCGCATACGGACGAAGAGCGTATCCGGAAGGCAGACCTGCTCAAGGGCGTCGACCTGTACGTAAAGCTCGCGACCGACCTGCTCGCAGAGGAGGCGACATGAAGGCGAAGGTGCCCGTCGCCGTGCTGGGTGCCACCGGCACCGTGGGGCAGAAGTTCGTCCGGCTCCTGGCCGAGCATCCCTGGTTCGAGATCACGGCCCTCGCGGCGTCTGATGCGAGCGCCGGCAAGCCGTACGGGGAGGTGGTGCGCTGGCGGGACACGACTCCGCTCCCGGACCGGCTCGCCGGAATGACGATCTCGCGCTCGGTGCCGCCGCTCCCGGTGCGGATCGCCTTCTCCGCGCTCGACGCCGACGTCGCCCAGCCGATCGAGCAGGCGTTCGCGAAGTGTGGGGCCTGGGTGGTCAGCAACACGCGGGTCCACCGGATGGACCCGGACGTGCCGCTGATGATCCCCGAGATCAACGCGGGGCACGTGGCGCTCGTAGACCGACAACGGGCAGCGCGGGGCTGGCCGGGGGCCATTCTGGCCAACCCCAACTGCTCGACCGCGGGGCTGGTGCTGGCCCTGGCGCCGCTCCAACAGGCGTTCGGCGTGGAGAAGGTATTCGTGACCACGATGCAGGCGGTCTCGGGCGCCGGCTATCCCGGTGTGCCGTCGCTCGACATCCTCGGCAACGTCGTCCCGCTGATCGGAGGCGAAGAGGAGAAGATGGAGCGCGAGACCCGGAAGATCCTTGGCACACTGGCCCACGGGACGGTTGAGCCGGCCCCCATCACACTGAGCGCACAGTGCAACCGGGTCCCGACCGTGGACGGCCACCTCGAGGCGGTGTCGGTCTGACTCGGTCGGCGTGTGACCCCGGAGGAGGCGATCAGCGTGCTGAGCGGGTTCCGCGGGCCGGAAATCGTGCGCCAACTGCCCTCGTCGCCCGCGGCTCCGGTCGAGGTGGACCTCCGGCCCGACCGGCCTCAGCCGCGGCTCGACCTCGAGCGTGGGGGCGGCATGACGGTGACGGTCGGCCGGGTGCGCCCCTGCCCGCTGCTCGACCTCCGGTTCGTGCTACTGAGCCACAACAGGGTCCGCGGTGCTGCTGGAGCGGGGGTGCAGATCGCGGAGCTGTTGGTCGCTGAGGGGCACGTTGTGTGACTAACCCGCAACCACAGAGGCACCGAGGCACAGAGATTTTTCCGTGCTTTTTGGCTCTGTGATGTTCATTTGAGCCTGCGATGATCGTCTGCAAATTCGGTGGCACGTCGGTCCAGGACGCGCCGGCTATTCGCCGCCTCATCGGGACCATCCGCGACCGTGTGGCGGAGCGCCCGATCGTGGTCGTGTCCGCCCTCGCCGGTATCACCGACGGGCTCCTGGTCCTCGCCCGGCTCGCGGAGATGGGGGGCTCGGGGTTCCGAGACCGGCTGGCCGAGCTTCTCGACCGGCACGAGGGCATGGCGCGCGAGCTGCCCGGCGCCGAGCCGGCGATGACCTTCATCCGCGGGGACGCGGACGGGCTCGCCCGCGAGCTCGAGGCTCTGGGGGGAAGGCGCGCGTCGCCGCGGGAGCTGGACGCGATCACCGGCCGCGGCGAGCTCTGGAGCTCCCGATTGATCACCTCGGCCCTCTGCGGTGCTGCGGTCCCGGCGGAGTGGGTGGATGTCCGGACCATCATGGTGACGGACGATCGCTTCGGCCGAGCCACGCCGTACACGCAGGTGCTGAGCGTCCGGGCCCGCGAGCGCCTGGCACCGATGCTCGAGCGGGCAGTCGTGCCGGTGACCCAAGGCTTCATCGGCGCCACCGCCACGGGTATCCCCACGACTCTCGGCCGGGGCGGCTCGGACTTCAGCGCCTCGCTCATCGGCGCCGCCCTCCGCGCCCGGCGGGTGGAGATCTGGACCGACGTGGACGGCCTCATGACCGCCGATCCACGGGTCGTGCCCTCGGCCCGCACGCTGGGGGTTGCGAGCTACGAGGAGGCCGCCGAGCTGGCCACCTTCGGCGCGAGGGTGCTCCACCCCGCCACCGCGGTTCCGCTGGTGCACGAAGGCATCCCCATCGTGGTGCTGAACTCGCGCCACCCCGAGCGCCGCGGCACGGTGATCGAGCCCAGCGCGGACGTCTCGCGACTGGGCGACTCGCCCATCCGCTCGATTTCGTGGAAGAGAGGCATCACGGTCATCAACATCCGGGCGCCACGCATGCTGGGCGCCTACGGCTTCCTGCGACAGTTGTTCGAGATCTTCGAGCGGCACGAGGTCGTCGTGGATGTCCTCGCGAGCAGCGAGGTGAGCGTCTCGCTCACGATCGAGGACCCGCGCCACCTCGACCTCGTGCGCCGCGAGCTGGACGACCTCGGCGAGGTGTGGGTAGACCACGGGCGCGCGATCATCGCGGTGGTGGGGATCGGGCTCAAGACGACGCCCGGTCTGTCCGCGCGGGTGTTCGGCGCGGTCGGGCCCGCCTGCGTCGAGGTCATCTCGCAGGGCGCATCAGCGATCAACATGACGTTCACCGTGAAGGAGGAGGACGGCCCCGAGGTCGTGCGGCGTCTGCACCAGGAGTTCTTCGGCAGCTGCTGACCGGGAGCGATGGGCTCCCGACCCCACGAAAACCGGTTATCGTGCAACCCATGCGCCTCGCGCTGGTCGGTTACGGACGGATGGGACGGGCGATCGCGGCGCTCGCCGAGACCCGCGGGCACGAGATTGCCCTGGTCGTGGACGAGGCCGAGAATCCGGCGGGACGGGCGCTCGGGCACGAGCGACTCGCGGGGGTCGACGCAGCGTTCGAGTTCACCACGCCGGCGTCGGCTCCGGCCAATCTCGTGCGACTGGCGGAGGCCGGGGTGCCGGCGGTCTGCGGCACCACCGGGTGGGAGGCCGAGCTGCCGCGGATCTCGGCCCTGTTCCGCGAGCGCCGCTCCGCCCTGGTCCACGCCACCAACTTCTCGGTCGGGGTGCATCTTTTTCTCCGCGCGGCGCGGGAGCTGGCCCGGCGGTTCGCCGGCCACGCGGATTTCGACGCGTTCATCCTCGAGGAGCACCACGCGAAGAAGCTCGACGCTCCTTCCGGCACGGCCCTCACGCTCCAGCGCCTGGTGACCGGAGCAGACCCGGCGCGTCGTTTTCCCATCACGTCGGTCCGCGCCGGCGCGATCCCCGGCATCCACACCCTGACGTACGACGGCGCGCACGACACTGTCAGCCTTGCCCACACCGCCCGCTCGCGCGAGGGCTTCGCGGCGGGCGCCCTGCGCGCCGCCGAGTGGCTGCCGGGACGGCTCGGGGTCTTCACGTTCGAGGATGTGCTCTTCGGAGAGGGCCAATGAGCCGGCTCCAGGGCTGCGGCACCGCGCTGGTCACGCCGTTCACCGCGTCGGGTGCCGTCGACTACGCCGCGCTCGAGAGCCTGGTGGCCTGGCAGATCGTCGAGGGGATCGACTTCCTGGTGCCCTGCGGCTCCACCGGCGAGGCCCAGACCCTGGACGAGACCGAGCGGGCGCGGGTGGTGGAAACCGTGGTGCGGGTCGCGGCGCGGCGGGTGCCGGTGATGGCGGGGGCCACGAGCAACGATACGGCCCGAGCGGTGAGCGAGACCAAACGAATGTGTGAGCTGGGCGCGGACTGGATCCTGAGCGCCACACCGTACTACAACAAGCCCACGCAGGAAGGACTCTACCGCCACTTCATGGCGGTGCTGGACACTTCGACCCGGCCGGTCTGCCTGTACAACGTCCCCGGCCGCACGGCCGTCAATCTCAAGCCCGATACGGCGCTTCGGCTCGCCCGGCACCCCAATTGCCTCGCCATCAAGGAGGCGAGTGGTGACCTCCGCCAGGCGGTGGACCTGATCCGCGGCCGGCCTGAGGGGTTCGCCGTGCTCTCGGGCGAAGACTGGCTGGCCCTCGGCATCATCGCCTCGGGCGGGGACGGCCTGATCTCGGTCGTGTCGAACGAGGTCCCGGCCGCCGCCACGATGCTCGTGCACCTCGCGCTGTCGGGCGAGTTGGTCAACGCGCAGGCGTGCCTCCACCGGCTGTTGCCGTTGATAGACGCGAATTTCGTCGAGACCAACCCGGCACCGGTCAAGGCGGCGTTGGAGCTGATGGGCAAGATCAAGAACTCGCTCCGGCTGCCGCTCGTCCCCGTGACCGACGCCACGCGGGAAACGCTCCGCGCCGGGCTCCGGCAGGCCGGCGTGGCGAATGTCTGAGACGCCGCCTACCTACGTCGCGGACCTCCGCGCCGAGATCGAGCGCTACGCCGGGGGCGTCCCGCCGGGAGAGGAAGCTCGGGCGCTCGAGGTGTTTCGCGTGCTGATGGCCCGCCTCGACCGGGGCGAGGCGCGTGCCGCTGAGCGCGGCTCGGACGGCGTCTGGCGCGCCAACGCCTGGGTGAAGAGCGGCATCCTCCTCGGCTTTCGCCTGGGCAAGCTCGCGCCCGCGGCGCCGGGCAGCCCGTTTCCGTTCATCGACAAGGACACGCTCCCGCTTCGGAAGGTCGGGCTCGATGACGGCGTGCGGATCGTGCCCGGAGGCTCCGCCATCCGCGACGGCTGCTACCTGGGCCGGGGTGTGATCTGCATGCCGCCGATGTACGTCAACGTCGGCGCCTATGTGGACGACGGCACGTTGGTGGACAGCCACGCGCTGGTCGGCAGCTGCGCCCAGATCGGCAAGCGGGTCCACCTCTCCGCGGCGGCCCAGGTCGGCGGCGTGCTGGAGCCGGCCGGCGCGCTTCCCGTGATCATCGAGGACGACGTGCTGGTGGGCGGCAACTGCGGGATCTACGAGGGTACCGTGGTGCGGGAGCGCGCAGTGCTGGCCCCCGGCGTGCTTCTGACGGGCGGGACGCCGGTGCTGGACCTGGTGCACGACCGGATCTATCGCCGCGAGGGCGAGCGGCCCCTCGAGATCCCCGCGGGCGCCGTCGTCGTTCCCGGGAGCCGGCCGGTGAGCAGCGGGGTCGGGAAGGCGCGGGGAGTGAGCCTCTACGCGCCGGTGATCGTCAAGTATCGGGACGAGAAGACGGAGACGGCGGTGAGATTGGAAGACCTCTTGCGGTAAACGGGAAACGCTGTTTATGGCATCCCTCACCCACTACCTCTGGTTCGAGACCAAGCGCCGCCAGGAGATCCTGGACATCACGGATCAGGTGGCGGAGCAGGTGCGGGCGAGCGGCATCAAGGAGGGCCTGGTGCTCGTGAGTGCCATGCACATCAGCGCCTCGGTCTTCGTGAACGACCACGAGTCGGGGCTGTGGCACGACATCCTGCACTGGCTCGAGCATACTATCGCGCCCTGGGATCCCCCACGATACGAGCACAATGAGACCGGCGAGGACAACGCCGCGGCGCACCTCCGGAGCCTCACGATCGGGCACGAGGTCATCGTCCCCATCACGGCGGGAAAGCTGGACCTCGGGCCCTGGCAGCGGGTGTTCTACGGCGAGTGGGACGGACAGCGGCGGAAGCGGGTGATCATCAAGGTACTGGGCGACACCTGACGGCTACATCAGGCGATACTTCGGCCCGCTGCCCCCCTCGCGCGGCGTCCAGCGCGGCCCGAGCACGTCGGTCGCCTTGCAGTCCACGCAGTTGGGCGCGTTGACCTTGAGCGCGTCGCCCACGCGCTCGTAGACTCCCGCCGGGCACACGTGCGCGTAGAAGTCGGCAACCTCCGGGCTCACGTCGCGACCGACGACGAGGTGGCTGGGGATCGTGTCCCGTGTCGCGTTGCCGGACTTGAACACCGCGTCCACCTTGCTGAAGGTCAGAGTGCCATCGGGCGTGAAAGGCTCCGCCCTCCCTACCACGCGCGGCGCGGCCGCGTCCTCCGGCACCGCGATCCTCGCTCCCGGAAAGCGCCCCCTTGTCAGCGTCATCAGCCCTGCCTTCACCGCACCCAGGTAGAGCCCGTCCTTGAACGCGAGCCGCATGTTCCGCGTGCGATAGAGATCCTGCGCGATGAAGCTCCCATCCACCCTGCGGTCGTACGCGGCCAGCGCGCCCGCCCCGGTGTCGCCCGTGGCAAGCGCTTCGAACGCGGCGCGCGCCGCGAACATCCCGGACTGCATCGCGTAGTGGATCCCCTTGAGTGAGGGCACGTCCACGAACCCGGCGGCATCGCCCACGAGCAGGATGCCGTCGCCGTGGCGCCGTTCCGGCAGGGAGTAATAGCCCCCTTCCGGAATCGTCTTCGCTCCCCACTCCAGCAGTTGGCCGCCCTCGAGATAGCGGCGGAACAGCGGGTGGAGCTTCATCCGCTGCAGCAGCACGTGGATGTCCAGCGACGCGTCGTGGTAGTCCAGACCCACCACGAGCCCGATCGCGACCTGGGTCGGGCCCAGCGGATACATGAAACTCCCGCCGAACGCGTCCGTCGGCAGCGGCCACCCCAGCGTGTGGATCACCCGGTCGAGCGGGCGCTTCACCTCCCAGACTTCCTTCACGCCGAGCGCGAAGATCTGAGGGTTCGGCGCGCCGACCTTCCGCCAGTCACGCCAGGCCTGCGTCAGCATCCCCCGCGTGCCCTCGGCGAGCACCGTGACCTTCGCGGTGACATCGGTCGGCTCCTGGTACGCGGGGCCGGGCTCCCCGTTGCGGTCGAGCCCGGACGCGGCGGTGCGCACGCCGCGCACCCTGTCTCCCTCGACCAGGAGTGACGCCACGGGGAACCCGGGGAACAGGTTCACACCGAGCTCTTCCGCCCGCTCGCCCAGCCACCGCACGATCTCGCACAGGGACGCCGTGTAGAAGCCGTTGTTGTGCATCGTGGGCGGCGTCGGGATGCGGCGGGCGGCGCGTTCGGAGAGGAAATACACCGCCTCCCCACTCACCGGCTGGCGGAACGGGAGCCGGTCGAGGGGGAGATCGGGGAACAGCTCACGAAATGCCCGCGGGTTCACGACCGCGCCCGACAGGCTATGCTCACCCAGGCTGCCCGCCTTCTCCAGCACGGCAACGTTGAGATCGGGCAGGTTTCGGCCGGCCTCACGCGCCCGCGTGGCGAGCCGTGACAGCTCGATGGCGCACGCGAGCCCCGCCGGTCCTCCACCCACGATGACGATGTCCATCTCGAGCGCCTCCGCGCCAGGCGAATCACGCAGGATCAGACGGTCGAGCGGAAGGGGCGGCTGGTGGCGGAGGGGCAGGATGAAGCCCACGGGTCTCCTTGGGGAGGCGGGATTCCGGGCGACAGAACATAACCCGTGAGAGAACTGCGTGAACAGTGAACAGTAAACAGTGAATCCCGGCCGGGTCGGAGCCCCCGTTCACTGTTCACCGTTCATTGTTTACGTTGTTGCATGACCGGCCCCCCCCGCATCCCCGGCTTTCGCTCGGTCCCCTTCACCGGCGTCATCTACGTCATGGCCGAGGCCGCGCGCCAGGGCTACCGCCACGGCCACCCCGACTGGTGCAACCTCGGCCAGGGAATGCCGGAGACCGGACCGCTGCCCGGGGCGCCGCCCCGGGTGCAGCACGTGGACATCAGCCTCGACGATCAGGAGTACGCGCCGATCCCCGGCATCTGGGAGCTGCGGCGAGCCGTGGCCGAGCTCTACAATCACCTCTATCGGACGGATCGGGCCTCCCGCTACACCGAGCGGAACGTCTGCATCTGCGGCGGCGGGCGGGGATCCCTGACCCGCGCCGTGGCCGCCCTCGGGCACGTCAACCTCGGTCATTTCCTGCCGGACTATACGGCGTACGAGGAGCTGCTCGACATCTTCAAGGCGTTCACGGCCATCCCGATCCTGCTGGACCCCGCCAAGGGATACCACTTCGGGCTCGACGAGCTGCGCCGGGAGATCACCGGTCGCGGACTTTCGGCGCTGCTGCTGTCGAACCCGTGCAACCCGACGGGCAAGGTGATCCGCGGCGCGGAGCTCGAGTCCTGGGTGGGGACGGCGCGGGAGCTCCAGTGCTCGCTCCTGATCGACGAGTTCTACTCCCACTACGTCTGGGCCGACGGCGGCGAGATGGTCTCGGCCGCCCGCTACGTCGAGGACGTCGAGACCGACCCGGTCGTGCTGTTCGACGGGCTCACCAAGAACTGGCGCTATCCGGGTTGGCGGTGCAGCTGGATCGTGGGCCCGCAACAGGTGATAGACGCCGTGTCGAGCAGCGGCTCCTTCCTCGACGGCGGTGGGAGCAAGCCCCTCCAGCGCTCGGCCGTGCCCCTGCTCGCGCCAGACGTCGCCTGCGGTGAGACGGCCGCGATCCACCGGGCATTCGGACGGAAGCGCCGGATCCTCCTCGAAGGCCTCCGCGCGACGGGCATGCGGTTCGATCTCGACCCCGAGGGCACGTTCTACTGCTGGGCCGATCTTTCCGCGTTGCCGGGCGGCCTCTCCGACGGGATGACGCTGTTCCGAAGACTGCTGGAGCACAAGGTGATCTGCGTGCCGGGCGAGTTCTTCGACGTGAACCCCGGCAAGCGGCGGAGCAACCGGCCGTCCCGGTTCAAGACCTACGTGCGGTTCTCGTTCGGAGCGGAGGAGGGCCAGGTCATGGAGGGCGTAAGCCGGATTCAGGAGCTGGTCAGAACAGCGTAAACGCAGTCTCTCTTACTTCTCACTCCTCACCTTCCTGATCTCCTCGGTCAATCTCGGCAGCACCTCGAACAGATCCCCCACGATCCCGTAGTCCGCGATCTTGAAGATCGGCGCGTCCTTGTCCCGATTGATGGCGACGATGGTCTTCGCCGTGCGCATCCCGGCGAGATGCTGGATCGCGCCCGAGATCCCGACCGCGATGTAGAGGCCCGGGCTCACCGTCTTGCCGGTCTGTCCCACCTGGGCCGCGTGGTCGCGCCAGCCGGCGTCCACCACCGCCCGGCTCGCGCCCACCGCCGTGTTGCCCAGCGCGTCTGCCAGCTCTTCGAGCAGCTTGAAGTTGGCCGGGTCCCTGAGACCGCGACCGCCGGACACGACGATCGAGGCCTCGGTGACGTCGAGCGCAGCCTTCTCCGGCGCCTTCACAGCCGTGACCCGAACCCGGGCCTCGAACGCGGGCACACTCACCGGCTCCACGCCCCCGGTCCGGCCGTCGTCCCGCGCGCGGGGCTGGAACGTGTTCGGTCGCACCGACACGAGTGCGGGGCTGGCGCGGAGCTTCACTTTCTGGATCGCGCGACCGGCGTACACCGGGCGGGTGGCGATCACGGCGCCGTCCACGAGCGCGAGCCCGGTGACGTCGCTCGCGAGCCCCAGGCCGAGGCGCGCGGCGACACGGGGCGCCAGATCCTTCCCCGTCGCGGTCGCCGCGAAGAGAATCGCCGTGCAGCCGGCGGCGAGCGACGCCACCGTCGCCGAGAAGCCGTCCGGATTGTAGCGGGCGAAATCCGGATGCGCGGCCGAGAGGACACGATCGGCACCGAAAGCCGGCAGGGCGTCGGCGCCCGAGGGAAGCGCTGCCCCGAACACGAGGGCGTCGACCGCGCCGCTCGGGCCGGCGAGCTCGCGCGCGGCGGCCAGGAGCTCGTGAGAGATCTTCCGCACGGCACCGTCCCGCGCCTCGATGACCGCGAGGATTCGGGGCGCCATCAGAGCACCCTCGCCTCGGTCCGGAGCAAACGGATCAGCTCGGGAACGGCGTCCGGGCCCTCACCCACGATCCGGCCGGCCTGACGCTCCGGCGGGTACTCCAGACCGAGCACGTCGATCGAGCCCGGCCCGAGGGCGACGGCTTTGGTCTCGAACGGCTTCTTCTTGGCCGCCATGATGCCCTTGAGTGACGGGAGTCGCGGATTGTTGAGGCCCTTGTCGCAGGTGAGCACGGCGGGCAGCCGGCAGCTCACGACTTCGATCCCGCCCTCGATCTCCCGCTCCGCCTCGATCGCGCCGTCGGCGATCGTGAGGTGCGCCACCGACGTCACGCAGGCCAGGCCGAGCAGCTCGGCCACCATGGGACCGACCTGCTGGTTGTAGTCGTCCACCGCGAGCTTGCCGAACAGGATCAGGTCATAGCCTCCATCCTTGAGCTCCGCGGCGATGGCTTTCGCCACCTCGAGCCCGTCGGGAGAGCCGGGGGACTGGAGCAGGACGGCGCGGTCGATGCCCATGGCGAGCGCGGTCCGCAGCGTCTCCTGGGCGGCGTCGGTCCCCAGGGCGTAGACGACCGTCTCGCCGGCGCCCGCCTTCTCCTTGAGCGCGAGCGCTTCCTCCACCGCGAACTCGTCGTAGGGGTTGGGGACGAACTTGAGGCCGGTCTCCTCGATGCTCTTGCGATCGGCGCCGATGGTGATCTTGGCGACCGTGTCCGGAACCCGCTTGAGGCAGACCGCGATCTTCAACGTCAGCACCCTCGCGCCTGAGGACCTGGTGGCTGGCAAAGCCGCGGCAAAGGTAGCGGCGGGGGCGGTGGCGGGGTAGCGGGACGGGGACCGGGGGAGCGGGGGAGCGGGGGAGCGGGGGAGCGGGGGAGCGGCTTGGGCTGGCGGCGGGTTGACGGGCTCCGGAACATACAGTAAAGTGAACATGGATTCAGGTTCTTGTTATTCGCTCACAGGATGACCGCGACCAGCCACCAGCCCCGCCCGCCCCGCCAGGCCCGCAGCCAGGCCTCCCTCGACCGCCTGCTCGCCGCCGTCGAGCAGGTCATCGCCGAGCGCGGGGTAGCGCGCCTCACCGTCCAGGAGGTCGCCCGGCGGGCCGGGCTCGCCACCGGCACGCTGTACACCCGGTTCGAGAACAAGGACGCCCTGCTCCGGGCCTTCACGGTCGCCTTCTTCGATCGCGCCCGCCGCACCGCCGACTCCCTGCTCGACGACACCCGCTGGCGCGCCATGCCGCCCCGTCCCCTGGTCGCTGCGATCGTCCGCGTCCTGGTGAAGAGCTACCGGGCCAAGCGCCCGCTGCTCCGCGCCCTCTACCTGTACGTCCGCACCCACCCCGACACCGAGTTCCAGGCGGAGGCCGCCGCCTTCAACGGGGACTTCGTGCGCCGCCTCACCGGCCTGTTGCTCCAGCATCGAGCGGCCATCACCCATCCGGCTCCCGAGCGCGCCGTCCTGATTGGCCTGCTCATCGTAGACGCCGCCATCAAGGAGACCATTCTTTTCGGCGACGGCCGTCCACCCGATCTCTCGGTCGCTGACGACGAGCTCGCCGCCACGCTCACCGGCCTCTACTGCAACCTCCTGGGCCTCGTCGAGGCTCCATGACCGTCCCGGCTCTCGCGGCCGGCGAGACGATCAGGAGCTTTCTCGACCGAAGCTTCGCCGGATGATCAGCTTGAGGTTGCGGGGCATGCCCGGCGTCAGGAACCGCTCGACCTCACCCGTCTGCCGGTTCTCGTTGAACGTGCCGAACGTCGCGTACCGGCTGTTGAACACGTTCGCGACGATCCCCTGCACCTCCCAGTCGGCCCAGGTCCACCCCAGGCGCACATCGGCCGTGAAGTAGCTCGGCAGCGGGCTGGTCTCGTTGGCTTCGTCGCCCCGGAGCCATTGGTGTCCGGTGAAGCGCGCGTCGAGCGCGGCCTCGAGGCCTTTGGGCAGGCGGACCTGCCCGCCGAAGCGCACCGTGTGATCCGGCACGAGCGGGATCCGGTCTCCTGGCTGAGCGTTGTTCAGTCCGAACAGCGGACTGGTCGGGTCAGCCGTCTCCCGGGGACTGAAGAGCTGGGCCTGCGTCTGGAAGGTGGCGCGGGTGTAGGCGTAGTTGGCGTAGACCGAGAACCGGTCGAAGATGAAGCGGGTGCCCAGCTCCACGCCTTCGCGCCGGGTGTCTCCGATGTTGGCGAAGTAGCCGGAGAAGAGTGCGGCGTCGGACGCAATGAAGTAGATGTCGTCCCGCACGGCGGTGCGATAGGCGGAGAGATCGATAATCGCCGGCCCGACGACCCAGCGACCGCCCGCCTCGATCGTCGTCGCCACCACCGGCTTGAGCGGGGGGTCGTCGGAGAGCGCAAAGGGCAGCGGGCAGGGCGCCGCCGGATCGGCGCAGGTGAGCTCGAGCAGGGCCGGCGCCCGGAAGCTCTGACCCACCGACGCGTAGGCCGAGGCCCCTCGGCCAAGATCCACGCTCACGCCACCGCGCGGGCTCAGCCGCTGGAACGTGCTGGTCGTGTCCGCCGCGGGATCGAGCAGGTCCTGGAATGGAAGCCTGATGTAGTCGTACCGGGCCCCGGCCGAGAGCGTCACGCGCGAGATGGTCAGGTCGGCGATAGCGAACTGGGACAGATCCCAGCTCGGGCTCTTCACCGAAGTGGTCTGAGTCGTGTCCCCGGGCGCTTCGGTGAAGATGCCGACCGTGACCCGGTTGACGACGCCGTCGACGCCGGCGCGGAGCGCCAGCGTCGCCTTGCCCAGCGAATGCTCCCAGCGGTAGTCCACCGTGCCGCCCACTGAACGGTTCTCCGAGCGGCTCCGCACATCGGGGTCCGGCGCCTGGTTGACGTTGAACCGCTCGGCGTTGTTGCGCTGGAAGTAAGAGCGGAACTCCAGTCGGCCCGGCCCCACGAGGTGGTAACCGGACAGGCTGAGCTGCAACTGGTTGATGTTCTCGAAGTCACCGGGCGTGAAGTTGACACTCGGGTCGGTGTCGAACAGCGACTCCGGAAGACTCCCCGCTGTTTCCGCCCGGGAGCCGGCGTAGTAGGCCTGCAGCACCAGCCCGCCGCGGCGCCAGCGGCGGCCGAGGTTGGTGAAGATGTTGCCGTTCCGCGCACCGGTGGCCTCCCGCCAGCCGCCGTCGCGCTCCCCGCCCGCACCGACGTAGTAATCCCACGGCCCGCTCGCACCCCCGACCGACGCCTCCCCGCTCACCAGTCCGTACGATCCGCCGGACAGCTCGAACTCGCCGTGGGGCGGACCCGCGCCGCGCTCCGTGATCAGATTGACCGACCCGCCCAGCGAGTTCGGGCCGAGGAGGGAGCCGGTTCCGTGCAGAAACTCGACCCGCTTCACGTGATCGAGCGGCAGCAGGTCGAAGTTCACTTCCGCTGCGTCAGGCTGATTCTGCCGCACGCCGTCCACGAAGACCGACACGCCCTGGGGTGTGCCGAGCACGGGACCGGCCGAAAACCCGCGGGTGGACAGCGAGATCTTGTACCCCGAGCCCAGATCGTCGTAGAACGTGAACCCCGGCTCCGTGCCCAGCGCGTCGGGGAGCACGCGAGGCTCCCAGCGGTCGATCACGTCGCCCGAGATGATGGAGATGCGCGCGGGGACGCCCGAGCCGATCGACGGCCCCGCGGCCGGGACGATCGAGCCGGTCACCTCGATTTCGGGAAGCGCCACGGCAGTCGTGTCGTGCCGCGCGGAATCGGGGACCTGGGCCCCGGCCGTCCGGCCGGCCCCGGCCAGCAAGGTGAGCGACACGAACGCACGTAGGGCGCGGGGGTTCCGGAGGGGAGCCTCGGTCGGGAGCATGCGGGGTCTGCAGTGAGGAAGCGGAGCGCTAACGGAGCTGCCAGCCATCGATGGAGGCCGGGTCCGGACCGGTCTCGTAGATCGCGGCCATGACGACGCGGTCGGGAGACGAGCGGACGACCATCAGGCCGTCGTCGGCGGCGCCGCCGCCGTCCCAGTCGAGACAGCACTGCGTTGCCACGGCGCCAGAAACCGGCGGCCCGATCAGTACCGGCGCGGCGCCGCGCACGAACCGGAGCCGATCGCCCGCGGTCCAACCGCCCGAGTGGTCCACGTCTTCGTAGACCCAGAGCCGCTGAACGCGCTGGCCGGGCGTGGTGACCACCAGCACACCGTCGTCGAGGCTGCCCCCGCCATCGAGATCGAAGCAACACCGGTCGATCGTGCGGGTCGGCGCGGGGCGCGCCGCCATCAGCCATACTGCGCCCGCGAGGCCGGCGAACCCGGCGGCGGTGGCCCCCCAGACCAGGGGTGTGCGCCGGTGCGGAACGGCCGGTGCCTCCCCCCGCCGAAGCCGCCCCGTCACCTCCGGCCCGAGCGAGGCCCTCGGCTCGAACCGTGCCCGGCGGAGCAGGCGATCCACCGGCGCCAGATCGGGGGGCACCTCGCCGGGTGTCATTGGGTCATCGCCTCCCGCAGCCGTCCCAGAGCACGCCAGAGACGGGTGCGCACTGCCGGCTCGCGGATGCCAAGGATGGAGGCGATTTCGCCGTACTCAAGCTCGCTTCCATAGCGGAGGCTCACGACTTCGCGGTCGCGCTCGGCGAGCCCGTCCACGGCCGTGAGCAGCCGCCGGACCTCCTCCTGGTGGAGCACCCGCTCCTCGGGCGACGGCGCGTCGGAGACGAGGTCGCGGAACGACTCCAGCGGGACCGATCCGCGCCGCCGGTCGCGGCGGCGGGCGTCCCGGAGCACGTTCTGCGCGATCCGGAAGAGCCAGGCCTTGGGGTTGCCGCGAGCCGGATCGAAGCGCCCGGCCGCGCGCACCGCGCGCAGGAAGGTCTCCGCCGTGAGCTCCTCGGCGTCGTCCGCCGAGGCGACGTGATAGCGGAGGTACCGGTAGATCCGGGTGCCGAACTCGGTGTACCACTGCTCGCCCGCGGGGGGGGCGGGGGCAGGGGCGGCATCAGGAGCCCGGGTCGCGGGCGGATTCGGGGTCATTCCACCCTGATACGACCCACCGCTCCCGCTGTCACCACTCCGGTCAGGCAAAGGCGCCAAGGCCGGTGATGGCCTGTCCCAGGATGAGGGAATGCATGTCGTGGGTGCCCTCGTAGGTATAGACCGACTCGAGGTTGGCGAGGTGGCGCATCGAGTGGTACTCGGCGAGGATCCCGTTGGCCCCGAGGAGCCGGCGCGCTTCCCGGGCGCACTCGCACGCCATGTCCACGTTGTTGCGCTTGGCGAGCGAGACCTGCTCGGCCGTCATGGTGCCCAGGTCCTTGAGCCGGCCCAGTTGCAGCACGAGCAGTTGCGCCTTGGTGATCTCGGTCAGCATGTCGGCAAGCCGTACCTGCTGGATCTGCGTCTGCGCGATCGGCTTCCCGAACATGATCCGGCTCTTCGCGTACCGGACCGCCTCCTCGTAGCATGCCATCGCCGCACCGATCGCGCCCCAGGCGATCCCGTAGCGCGCCTGGGTGAGACACATGAGCGGACTCTTGAGCCCACCCGAGTGGGGGAGGATCGCGTCCTTGGGCAGCCGTACGTCCTCGAGGTGCAGCTCGCTCGTGTCCGAGGCGCGGAGCGACAGCTTTCCCTTTTGGTCCTTCGCCGTGAATCCCTTGGTGTCGGTCGGAACGATGAAGCCACGGATGGACCGCGGATCCCCGATGTCGCCCGCCTTGGCCCAGATGATCGCGACCGTCGCCTGCGACCCGTTGGTGATCCACATCTTCGTCCCGTTGAGCACCCAGCCGTCCGCCGTTTCCCGCGCGGTCGTAATCATGCCGGCCGGATTCGACCCGAAGTCCGGCTCCGTCAGGCCGAAGCACCCGATCTCGTGCCCCGCGGCGAGCGCGGGGAGCCAGTGCTGCTTCTGCTCGGCCGACCCGAAGGCGTAGATCGGGTACATCACCAGCCCGCCCTGGACCGAGGCGAACGAGCGGATCCCGCTGTCGCCTCGCTCCAGCTCCTGCATGATCAGACCGTAGGCGACGTTGTTGAGGCCGGTGCAGCCGAACTCCTCCGGCAGGTTGGCGCCGAAGAGGCCCAGCTCGGCCATCCCGGGGATCAATTCGCGAGGGAAGCGCCCGGTGACGTAGCAGTCGCCGATGATCGGCATCAGGTGCTCGTCCACCCAGAGCCGCACCGTGTCCCGGACGGCGCGCTCCTCCTCGGAGAGCAGTGAATCTGAGTCGTAGAAGTCCACGCCCGTGAAGCGGACCGTGGAAGCGGCGGTGGCCATCGGGAGCCTCGGGATCGGGTCTGAGATTATGATAGCCGCGAGGCGGAGCGGCGGGCAGGCGGGCTAGTCGCGGGAGCGGTGCCCCAGGAGCTCCGACCGGTGGCGCGCCGCGGAGCCCACGGCCCGCCGCCCCGCCGGCCCGGCCGACGGGCTGACAGCCCGACGCGCCGCCGGGAGCACACCGACCTCTCGCGCCTTCTTGCGGAAGGTGGGGCCGTGGTCGATCTGACGCCGGGACTCGGCCTGCCACTGATGGACCATCTCGTGCAGCATGGTGTGCTCCACCTCGCTCCACGGGTGGTCGGCGAGGTGGCGGCGGCTCAGCGCGATCTCGATCGGCTGCCCGGTGCGGAGGTCGACGCTCACCTCACCCAGGCGGGTGCGCATGCGGCCCGAGAGCCGGATCGGGATCTCGCCGAGCGCGCCGCCGAAGTGCTCCCGGTTAAGCCGCTGGTGCAGCTCCCGCAGCCGGTGGACGAGCGCCAGGTCGCCGGGGCGGGGCCGCTCGGGCGGCCGCTCCCGGGGTCGGGGCGCGTACAGCTCGACCGGAAACGCGAGGAAAACGAGCTCGGCCCGTCGTCGATCGACCCGCGAGGCGCGGGGGTCCAGGAAGCGGACGATGGCGGCGAGCACCCGATCGGGCGCGAACACGTAGCCCTGGTGCAACCGGAGCAGCAGCCGCTCGCTCAGGCTCACCATCACGGTCCGGTTGCGGTGGGTCCGCACGCCGGACATCGGCCGCAGACCCAGCGCGGTCAGCCGACGGGCGAGAACCTCGTCCGGACCGTCCAGCAACGAGACCGACCCCACTACATCCCTCCCGCTTCGGAGACGACCGGCTCCGGGGCGTCGCGGCGCGCGAAGCTGAACCGGTCGGACTCGCGGAACTCCTCCTCCGCCGCCTCCCAGCGGTAGTGCTGGACGTGGACGACGAAGGGCTCGATCCGCACAACGTTGAACACCGACGGACGTCCCCGGCGCGAGCGGAAGCTGTGGGTGCCCGATGTGCTCACCGTGATGGCGTCCACCTGCCCGGCCCCCTCCTGATGATCGTGGCCGCAGAGGACCACGTCCACGCCGGTCTCGATCAGGCGGCGTTGAGCGGAGCGCCACCAGGCGAGGCCCATCCGCCGGGAAATGGCCCCCGGCAGGATGTTGTGGTGGATGACGAGGACGCGGGCGGCTTCCGCCGGCGCCCTGGCGAACACCTTCTTCACCCGGTTGGTCTCCGATCGCGGCAGATGTCCCTTGACCGCGACGTCCCGCAGGTTCCACGTAAGCGAGCCCAGTGCCACGCCGTAGCTGCTCAGCGCCCCGGCGATGACGGCGCCCGGGATCTCGAGCACCGGGCGCAGGTCGCCGAAGTACTGCAGGTACTTCTCGTACTTGACCCGAGTGCCCCGGATGCCGAGCGGACTCTTCCACCACTCGATATCGTGGTTCCCGGGAATCACGAGCGTCGGCGCATGCTCCCGAAGCCGCTGAACGAAGACCAGCGCCCGCTGGAACTCCCCGTGTCGGGCGCGCTGGGTGAGATCGCCGGAGATCACGATCGCCTGCGCTCCCAGCGTCGGGACGAAGCGCTCCAGTGCCTCCACCTGCGCCAGGTCGGCGAGCCCGCCGAAGTGGAGGTCCGACAGGTGGACGAGTGAGACGTCGGTCACCAGAGCGCGCGGATCCGGTACGTGAGCTTCGCCTCACCCCGGGCCGGCACCGGGACCCGGAAGCGGGTGACGGTGGAGGAGATCTTCTCCGCCGGTACGGAGCTCGTCAGCACCGACCACTCCCCGGCCCGCTCTTCCCGGACTTCGATCGTCGCGGCGGAGTCGCTCGCGTTGGTGAGCGTCACGGCATAATCCGCCGTCGCGACCGTGCGCCATCCGTTCGCGTGCGTGCTGTCCCGCCGGGTGCTGTACGCGGTCTGCACCCGGCGCGCGGTCAGGTCGAACGCCGTCCCGGCCGCGACCCGGACGTCCTCGCCCGGTGCGGTGTGCCGGACGGACGCCTCGCCCACGAGCTGGAGCCGGCCGGCGCTGTCCGCCTGGAAGAGGCGCATCACGCCGGCGGGGAGCGGCCGGTCGCCGAAGCTCGTCTTCCGGGCGCGCTTGAGGGTGTAGCTCACCTCGACCGGGACGTCGGTCTCGTCGCCCTGCTGGGGGATGAACCCGAAGTAGGGCAGCTGGCCCCGGACCACGTAGGCCCGCTCGTAGGGCGCGCTCGCGGGCTCGAAGAGGGCGACGGACGTGGTGGTGCCGGGCTCGAGCGAAATCCGGCCGGGGAGCGTGTACAGGTGGAACTCGCCGACCCGCTCCTCCGAGGGCGCAACGCTCTCGGAGAGGGCGACCTTCCCCAGGGCCATCCGGTCCATCACGGCGCGCGGCGCGGCTGGTGGCGCCGCCCGGCTCACGGCGCCCGCGAGCAGCTGGATCTCGGCGTCGCGCGCCCGGAGCGCCTGGGAGCCGAGCACCGCAGTGCCGGTGACGCGTGCGCTGGCGCGGCCCAGCACGGCCTGATAGCTCGCCTGCCAGTCTGCGCCGCCGGTGAAGTAGCCCACCTTGAGGTCCTTCCGAGCCGCGTCGCTCTTGAGTGTCACCCGCGACACCGGCTCGAGCGCGACGACGTCGGCCGGAAGAGCCGGCTGGCCCGGGCGGCCGAAGACGATGCGCCCGTCCGCCAGGCGGAAGCGCTCGGGATCGACGCCCACGACCGTGGCGCTCAGCGTGTCCCGGCCGTTGCGGAAGACGATCGTCTGACCCAGGGCCCGGCGGATGGCGCTCGCCTCGTCGGCGGCGCCGTCGTAGGCGGCCGCGGTGATGGTGACGCCCGAGTCGAGCGCGAAGAGCGTGGCGGGGTCGAGCGCGCCCAGCGCGAGCCGCTGCTCCGACGTTCCCCGGGGGACGGGCGTGATCAGCGTCCGGCGGACCAGGACCCGCCCGTCGTTGTAGATCGTGAGGCTCGTCTCCTGGGCCTCGAGCCGCGCGACCGGCGCAAGAGCGAACCCGGTGAGGACGAGCGCCGTGCAGAGCGAAGGCATTTTCATTGGGGCAGGAACTCCATGGCCAGCCTGGTGGCGATGCGGCGCACGATCAGATACGTGGCCACCACGGCGATACCGGCGTAGAAGCGGGCGGAGGGCTCCGCCGGGAGCCGGAGCATCACGTAGAGGCCCGTCACGGCCGTCGCGGCGAGGGCCACCCGGCTCGACAACCGGCGCGCCCGCGCCTCGCGCTCCCAGCGGCACTCGGGGCAGAGCGCGGTCCACGCGAGACCCGGCACCCGCCGTCCGCACTTCGCGCATGGGACCTCAGGCAACCCGCTTCGCAACGGCATCGCCGAACTCCTGCGTGCTCGCCGTCCCGCCGAGGTCGCGGGTGCGGATGTTCTGCCGGACGATCACGTGCTCGACCGCCTCACGGATGCGCCGGGCCCGGTCCAGCTCGCCCACATGGTCGAGCATCATGGCGGCGGCGAAGATCTGGGCCGAGGGATTGGCGATCCCCTTGCCTGCGATGTCCGGGGCGCTCCCGTGCACGGCCTCGAAGATCGCGGCCCGGGTTCCGATGTTGGCGCCCGGCGCGAGCCCCAGCCCGCCGACGAGGCCGGAGACCTCGTCGCTCAGGATGTCACCGAACATGTTGGTCGTGACCATGACGTCGAACTGCTCCGGCCGCATCACCAGCTGCATGGCGCAGTTGTCTACGATCATGTCGGTCGCCACCACCCTTCCCTCGTATTCCTTCGCGACAGCCTGCCCCACTTCGAGAAACAGACCGCTCACCATCTTGAGGATGTTCGCCTTGTGCACGATGGTGACCTTCTTCCGGCCGTGGCGCACCGCGTACTCGAAGGCGTAGCGCACGATCCGCTCGCACCCCACCCGAGTCACGATCGCCATCGACTCGCCCACGGCGCGGGGGTCGTTACCCACCTGCACGAAATGCTCGACGCCGATGTAGAGGCCCTCGAGGTTCTCCCGCACCAGCACGATGTCCACATCGGAGAACCGGCCGCCGGGCACGATGGTCTTGGCCGGTCGGACGTTGGCGAACAGCTCGAACTCCTTCCGGAGCCCCACGTTCACCGAGCGGAAGCCGGTGCCGACCGGCGTCGCGAGCGGGCCCTTGAGCGCGAGCCCGTTCTTCCGGATGCTCGCGACGGTCGCGTCGGGGAGCGGCGTGCCGGTGGCATCGACCGCGGCGACGCCCGCCAGCTCCTCGTCCCAGCCGAACCGGAGCCCGGTCGCCTCCAGCACCTTCACGGTCTGGGCAGTGATCTCGGGACCGATCCCGTCGCCGGGGATCAGGGTGACGTCGTACGTCATGGACCGGTGGTCGCCGCCGGCAGAACGGCCGAGACCGCGGCGGCGAGCGCGTCGCCCGGCGTGGTCCCGCTGCCGTAGGTGGCCGAGCGCCAGACGACGATGCCCGAGCGGGTGTCGGCGAGCGCGAGCGACAAATCGGCCCGAAATCCGCCGGCCGGATCCCGGGTGAAGCCGAGCGCGGCGGGCACCATGGCGAAGCGGCCGCCGCTGATGGCCGTGAGGCTCCGGAGCGAGCTCCGGAGCGGATCCGGCACTTTGGTGAGCTTCGGCGCCCGCAGAATCGCCTGACCCATCTGATCGGGGTCGGGCACCATGCCGGGATTCCGGTGCGCCAGCTGCCGCAGCCGGCGCGCCGGCACCCAGTTCACCTCGGGCGCGCGGCCCTGGAACTCCTCGCCCACGACGGAATCGGCCCAGAGCAAAAGCTGCCGCCGGTCGCCCAGGGCTACCAGTGAGCTGTCGCCCCGCACCGTCGGGTCGGCCACCACGAGCGTCACCGGCAGCAACGCAACCGATTCGCCCGAGAGTGCCTCGGTTACGAGACCGCGGGGCGGCGGCCGGGTCGGTGCCTGGGCGGCGGCGACGCTCGTTCGAGCCGCGAGCGTGAGCGCGGCGAAGGCGAGACGCACGGCGTGGGCTCGAGTGGTGATGGGACCGGGACCGGGAAGTGTTGCGGAAAAGCTAACGACGGGACGGACGTAAGAGAACGCCGACGCTACTCGAGCGAGAGACCTCCATCCACCGTGATGGTCTGGCCGGTGATGTGGCGCGCGCCCTCCGAGCAGAGGAACGAGACGACGTGGGCGACGTCGTCCGGCTCGGCGACCCGGCCGAGCACCGAGCTCTTCTGCGCCCGCTCGATCACTTCCTTCGGCAGCATCATCATCCGTTCCGTGCGGATGAACCCAGGGGCGACGGCATTGACGTTCACGCCCGAGGGGCCGAGCTCCACCGCGGCCGCCCGGGTGAGCCCGAGCAGCGCCGCTTTGCTCGCGGCGTAGTTCGACACCCCGAAGCCCGGCCGCTCGGCCTGGTGCGCGCTCACGTTCACGATCTTGCCGTACCGCTGGGACCGGAACGTCGGCGCGACCGCGCGGATGCAGTTGAACGTGCCCGTGACGTTGGTCTCCATCACCTCCCGCCACGCGTCCTGGGTGAGGCGCCAGAGCGCGCCGTCGCTCGCGATGCCCGCGTTGTTGACGAGGAAGTGGACGCCGCCCAGGCGGGCCTTGGCGTCGCGCACGAAGGCTTCCACCGCGTCCCGGTCGCGCACGTCACAGCGGGACGCGAGCACGCCGACGCCCATGGACATGAGCGCCGTCTCGGTGAGCAGCGCCTGCTCGGTGACGTCCCGCCCCGGCAGGTTGACGTAGCAGAAGCCCACGTGGCAGCCGACGCGGGCGAACTCGAGCGCGATGGCACGGCCCAGCCCCGTCGCCCCGCCGCTGACGAGGGCGACCTTTCCCTTGAAGCCTTCGGCGATGGGCTGCGGCTGCTCCTTCTCGGCCACGGCACCCGCGCTTTCCGCTTCGTCCTCCCAGGAGGGGCGGTGCCCGTACCCGAAGAATGGCGACGGCATGGGACGTCGAAGGTACGGCCCAACGGAGGGGAGGGCAAGAACCGGTGGCCTCCCCGTTTACCGTTTACCGTTCACCATTCACGCTGTTAATTACCCCATGCCCCTGCGACTCCTCCCTTGGCTGGCGCTTGCCCTGGCCGGCGCGGTTGCGTGGGGCACCGTTGCCCTGCATCGCGGCGAGACCATCAGCGCCGCGTGGCTGGTGCTCGCCGCCGTCGGCACCTACCTCGTCGCCTACCGTTTCTACAGTCGCTTTCTCGCCGAGCGGGTCTTCGAGCTGAACGATCGCCGGGCCACACCCGCCGAGCGGCTGGAAAACGGTCGCGATTTCGTCCCCACCTCGCGCTGGGTGCTCTTCGGGCACCACTTCGCGGCGATTGCCGGCGCCGGCCCGCTGGTGGGCCCCGTGCTCGCCGCCCAGTTCGGCTATCTGCCCGGCACCATCTGGATCGTCTTCGGCGTCGTACTCGCGGGCGCGGTGCAGGACTTCGTCATCCTGTTCGGCTCCATGCGGCGGGACGGCAAATCCCTCGGGCAGATGGCGCGCGACGAGATCGGGCCGCTCACCGGAACGCTGACGATGGTGACGATCCTCGCGATCATGGTCATCCTCCTCGCCGTGCTGGCACTGGTCGTGGTGAACGCGCTGCGGGACAGCCCGTGGGGCGTCTTCACCATCGCCTGCACCATCCCGATCGCGATCCTCATGGGGTTCTGGATGCGGGTCATCCGCCCGGGCAGGACGATCGAGGCCTCGCTGGTCGGCCTGGCTCTGCTGCTCCTCGCGCTCGTGGCCGGACGCTGGGTGGCGACCTCGCCCACCCTCGCTCCGATCTTCACGCTCTCCGGCACCGCGCTCGCCGGCTGGCTCATGGCCTACGGCTTCGTGGCGAGCGTCCTCCCGGTCTGGATGCTCCTGGCGCCCAGGGACTACCTCTCCACGTTCATGAAAATCGGGACCGTGCTGCTGCTCGCGATCGGGATCCTGCTCGTGCTTCCGCCGCTCAAGCTGCCGGCGATCACCCGCTTCGTGGATGGTACCGGCCCCGTGTTCGCGGGCAAGCTGTTCCCCTTCTGCTTCATTACGATCGCCTGCGGCGCGATCAGCGGCTTCCACGCGCTCGTGGCGTCGGGTACCACGCCGAAGATGCTCCGCCGCGAGAGCGACGCCCGGCTCATCGGGTACGGCGGCATGGTGATGGAGTCGTTCGTCGCGGTGATGGCGATGTGCGCGGCCGCCGTGCTCGACCCGGGCGTCTACTTCGCCATCAATGCCCCGCTCGCGACCCTGGGCGGCTCGGTGGACTCGGCGGCCACGGTCATCCGCGGCTGGGGCTTCGCCGTCACCCCGGAACAGCTCCGGGCACTCGCCAGCTCGGTCGGAGAAAAGACACTGCTGGCCCGGACGGGCGGCGCCCCGTCCCTCGCCGTCGGCATGGCCCACATCTTCAGCCGGGCGTTCGGGGAGAACCTCACGGCCCTGTGGTACCACTTCGCCATCCTGTTCGAGGCCCTCTTCATCCTCACCACGCTCGACGCAGGCACCCGGGTCGGCCGCTTCATGCTCCAGGAGCTCGCGGGCCACGCCTGGAAGCCGATGGGCCGGACGTCCTGGTATCCCAGCGTGATCCTCTCGTCGGCGCTGGTCGTCGCGGCCTGGGGGTATTTCCTGGTGCAGGGAGTACTGGACCCGCTGGGCGGCATTAATTCACTCTGGCCCCTGTTCGGGATCAGCAACCAGCTCCTGGCGGCGATCGCCCTCTGCGTCGGCACGACCATCCTGATCAAGGCGGGGAAGGCCCGCTTCGCCTGGGTGACCCTGGGTCCGCTCGCCTGGCTCCTGGCGGTGACGCTCACTGCCGGCTGGCAGAAGATCCTCGCCGACGATCCGCGGCTGGGCTTCCTGGCGCACGCCCGCACGACCGCCGCGCAGGTAGTCGCCGGTGCGATGGATCCCGCCAAGGGCGCCCGGCTCGTCCTCAACGACCGGCTCGACGCGGTCGTCGCGGCCGTCTTCATGCTGGTGACGGTGGTGCTCGTCACGGCCTGCCTGCGGGAGTGGGCGATGATCCTGGCCCGGCGCAAAGCACCGGTGGTCCGCGAGACTCCGTTCGTGGAGACTGCGTATGCCGGCTGACGCGCTCGGTGGATCGTCGGGCGACGGGTTGCCCCGCCGAGCCCTCGCGGCGCTGCGTCGGGTGCTGGGCATGCCGGACTACCAGCGGTACCTCGCTCACCTCCGCACCTGTCACCCCGACCGCCCCGTGCCCACCGAGCGCGAGTTCTACGACGACTACGTGCGGACGCGCTACGGCGACGGGCCGACGCGGTGTTGTTGAGCGGCGCGACCGTCGCCGCACTCTGCGGATTCGCCTTTCTCGCCGGCTTCACCGACTCGGTCGTCGGAGGGGGCGGGCTGATCCAGATTCCCGCGCTCCTCGTGCTCCTGCCGGGGGTGCCCATCCCCGCCGTCTTCGGCACCAACAAGCTCGCCTCGGCGATGGGGACGGTCGCGGCCGTGCGGCGCTACTCGCTCGGGCTCCGGATCGACTGGCGCATCATTCTCCCCGCCGCCCTTGCCTCCTTCGGCTGCTCGCTGCTCGGCGCCCATGCGGTGAGCGCGGTCCGGCCTGACGCGCTCCGCCCGGTAATCCTGGTGCTGCTTGTGGCGGTGGCACTCTTCACCTGGTTCGCCCGCGACTTCGGAAAGATCCACGCCCCGCGTCTCGGAGGCGGCGGCGCGCTCGTCGCTGCCGCCCTTACCGGCGGCGCATTGGGCTTCTACGACGGATTCTTCGGCCCCGGCACCGGCAGCTTTCTCATTTTTCTCTTCATCGGCGTGTTCGGCTTCGACTTTCTGGCCGCATCGGCCGCAGCCAAGGTCGTGAACCTGGGCTCGAACACCGCCGCCGCCCTCTACTTCATGGCGACGGATCAGGTGCTCTACCGGCTGGCGATCCCCATGGGCGTGGCGAGCATCGCGGGTGCGACGCTGGGAAGCCACCTGGCGCTGACCCGGGGCGTGCGACTCATCCGGGGTTTCTTCCTCGCCGTGGTGGCCGCGCTGATCCTGAAGCTGGCGTGGGATACTTTGCGGCCGAGCTGAGCCGCCTGGGGGCGGTTACGGCGGAAGGATGCGCAGCCAGTCCGTGAGCCACCGGCCGGTCCGCGCCACGACTGCGGCGCTGTCGTTATCCAGGAAGCCGTACCCGCCGTGCGCCAACGCGGAGTCCGCGTAGATCCCGCGCCCCCGCGCCCGCTCGCGCGCATCGAGCAGCGCAGCGAGACTCGCTCGTGTCCCGATCCAGAGCAGGCCGTCCGAGGCCCGCACGCCATACTGCGGCGGGATGCCGAAGCTGTCCGGCGAGACGTAGACTCGCGCGAGCAGCGGGACCAGCGCCGGATCGGTGAAGTAGGAGAGCAAGGTGAGGTAGCGCACCCGGAGCTCGAGGGAATCCGCCCCCAGGAACCCGGCGACGACCGAGTCGCGTGCGCCGGCGCCGAGCCGGCCCAGCACCCAGGCATCCCCGTGGTCGTAGTCGCGCCGGGGAATGCGGGCAAGGATGTCGGCCAGCACGGCCGAATCTCCCTGGACGGCCCGGCGGCGCTCGAGCAGGATCGCCTGGACCGACGGCTCGATGTCGCTCGACGTGAGGCCCGGGTTGTTCTTGAAGGGAATGGGACCGGCCTGGTCGAAGAACCGCCGGATCCGGAGCGCGCTGTCGGCCACGTGCGGATCGCGCAGGAGCGCCAGCCGGGTGGTCGCGAGCAGGGCGTCGTTCCACGATCCAGTGCCGTTGATGGCGGCGGTGACCCGCGCCCAGAGCCGCCTGGGGCTGCGTGACCGCAGAACGGCCAGCACGGAGTCGGCCGCGGGCGTTCCCGGCCGGAGCGCCTGGTGCAGCTCGGAATAGTTCGCCCGCCCGGGCTCGCCGAGCCGGACCTGCACCTGACCCGACACGGCCCGCGGTGCGGCGAGCCCGAGCGCCAACGCTCCAGCCTGCAATAGCGACGCCCGCCTCACGCCCTCGCTCCCTCCTCCGAGCCTCTGGGAGACACCGCCAGCCACCCGGCGGTCGCCACCAGCACCGCACCCGCGGACGCGACCAGCGCGATGCTCGCGCCCAGCCGCTGGTAGAGCGCCCCGAACAGGACGGCCGCGGGCAGCGCCGCGAAACCCGTCAACCCGTGGTACGCCCCGAAGCCCTGGCCGGTTTTCGCCGGCGCGAGGCGCGCCACCAGCGTCCGCTCTGCGGCCTCCGTGAGTCCCGCGACCAGCCCGAACACCAGGAACGCGGCGGTCACGCCCGCTGCCCCGTCCTCGAGCCCCATGGCCGCGATGGCTGCTGCGAACAGGAGGCCGCCCGCCCCCACCATGAGCCGGGGCCCGATCCGGTCTACCAGCCAGCCGCCGGGGTAGGAGCCACCGCTCCGCACGACGTGCAGTGCCGCCCACACGAGCGGCACCAGGGCCACCGCCACGCCGGCCTCCTGCAGTCGAAGCAGCAACAGAGCCTCGGGGATGCGGCAGAGCGTGATCCCGGCGAGGGCAAGGATAGGCAGCCAGAATCTGCGCCCTCGCCCAGCCGGCGGCGGGGCGGCGGAGCCCGACGGAGTGGGGGCCTCGCCGGCCCCACCCTTCGCGCGACCGCCAGTGCGCCGGAGCACCAGGGTGAGCAGGAGAAACGCGACCAGGCCCGGCAACGCGCTCCACGAGATCACCTGGCGGACGTCCGCGCCGGACCGGAGACAGTACCAGGCCGCCAGCGAGCCCAGCACGGCGCCGAGGTGATCCGCGCCGCGGTGAAAGCCGAACGCTCGGCCCCGCATCAGGGGCGGCGTCACTTCCGCGATGAGCGCGTCGCGCGGCGGCGTGCGGAGCCCCTTGCCCACACGGTCGATCACCCGGAACCCGATCACCTGCCACGCGGCGCCCGCGAGCGAGATGAGCGGCCGCACCAGCACCGCCGTGAGATACCCGATCAGGATGAGCGGCTTGAGCCAGCCGCGCCGGTCCGCCAGCCGCCCGCTCACCCATTTGATCACCGCGGCGGTGAGATCGGCGGCCCCGTCGAGCGCGCCCAGGGCAACCGCGCCGGCGCCCAGCGTGCCGGTGACGAAGGCGGGGAGCAGGGGGTAGACCATCTCGCTGGCGAAGTCGTTGAACAGCGAGACGACGGAGAGGCCCTTGACGGCCGGCGGAAGGGCGGTTGCGCGCGCGGGAGCCTTGCCCGACGCCGGGGTGGCCTGCATTGGCGTGCAATATATGTTTGTCGGACCCCGCTCCGGGCACCGACCCAGGGAGAGGCATGACGACCCCCACGCCGCCCGGCACGTTCCGCGAATCCAGTCTGTGGTCCACCCCGATCAGGGACCTCGGGCTCACCATCGGGAGCACCCGGCTCGAGCCCATCCTCGCCGAGTTCGAGGACGAGCTTCGGCGCCTCGGCCTGACCCGGCTCAAGCCGCGCTTCTATCTCTCCACCGAGTGGGGGGTGCCCTTCCAGACGGTCGCCATCGCCATCCCGTTCTACCTCGCGCGCCCCGAGCTCACGGCCATTCACGAGGAGCGGATGGGTCACGTCGAGGGATTCGACCGCGCCGACATCCTCCGCTACCTGCGGCACGAGATGGGACACGTGGTGAACTACGCCTACCGGCTGTACGACGACGAGGAGTGGATCCTCCGGTTCGGCTCGATCACCCAACCCTACGAGGACGACTACCGCCCGGAGCCGTTCAGCCGCCGCTTCGTCCGTCACCTCCCCGGCTGGTACGCGCAGAAGCACCCGGACGAGGACTGGGCGGAGACGTTCGCCGTGTGGATGACTCCGGGACTGGACTGGCGCCGCGAGTACGACGGCTGGCCCGAGGCGCTCGCGAAGCTCACCTACGGCGACCGGACCCTCGCGCGCATCCTGGATCGCGATCCCCTGGTCACCGACGACGAGGGCGACGAGGACGTCGCCGAGCTGGAGTATTCGGTGGGCGAGTACTACGAGGACGAGGAGGCAGAAGCGGAGACCATCGAGCCGCCGGCGTTTCCGCCCGGGCTCGATGGCGCGCTCCGGGCCATCTTCGAGCGGCTGGGTGACCCGGCGGCCCCGGGCGACGGGCGCCGGGCCGGCTCACTCATCCAGTCGCTCCGGCGCGAGCTGATGGAGAACGTGTTTCGCTGGACCGGGCATTTCCCCGAGCGCACCCGCGTGCTGGTCAGGCATCTCGCCGAACGGGCAGACCAGCTCGACCTGGGCTACGCGCCCACGCAGGAGGCCCAAGCCGCCGTCGCGCTCACGACCCTGGTCACCGCCCTCGCGATGAACCACGTCCACCGCGGGACGTACCTACCCTAGCTCTCGTGCTGATGCTCGTGCGACACGCCGTCGTGCGACATCCCCCAGATCATCGCCGGGTCGCTCTCGAGCACGTTAGCGTGAACCATCCAGCCGAAGACCTTGGGGAGGAAGCGCCCCCCGACTGCGTTGCACGCGGCCTCGGTCGCGATCGGGCTCGCCGGCCCGAAGACCGGCTTTCCGTCCCGCATCTCGGCCCACCGGTCGCGCTGGCCCAGCCGCGGGATGCAGACGTTGGTGTGCTGGTGCCACCGGGCGATCGAGAGCGGTACCCGCCGGTCGAGCTCCTCGAGTGAGGCGCGCTGCGGCGCGGTATACATCGCCCCGATCAGCTTGAGGGAGCCGTCGGGCTCACGGCGGTAGAGGAGTGACGTCGGCTTGGCCGGGTCGAAGCTGAACACCGCCCGAGCCGCCCAAGCGTACCGCGTGTAGTGCAGAACTTTCTGCTGCTTCACCTTCGGCGCAAAAGGCTGGAACCCGTCGGCCTCGGCCACGCGCACGTCGGCGTACCGGACGATGGCCCGCCGCAGCGTATCGGCAATCGCGGCGGCCCGGGCCGAGTCCGCCGGCGTCGCCAGGCGCATGGGCGTGAGCAGCATGTGCGGTCCCTCGGCCAGGGCGCCGCTCATCTGCTGCTCCGCCTGCATTTCGGTAGGAGTCCCACCATGGGAGGACTGGCACCCCACGACGCCGACCGGGGTGGCGAGGAGGAGTGCGGCCATTCGCGCGGCACGGCTGGTCATGAGATGGGGCATGCGGGTGGGGACGCTGCTTCCACGCGGGCGTTAAGCGGTCTCAGCCCCGCTTCCCGTTGTAGCGCTCCATCGTCAGGTTCACGATCCGCTCGATGAGCCGGGGATAGTCCAGGCCACCCGCGGCGGCTGCCATCGCGAACTCGCTCGACTTCTCGAGATAGCAGCTCGCGTTCACCTCCAGCACGTAGATCTCACCCGTGTCGGTCAGCCGCAGGTCCACCCGGCCGTAGTCGCGCACCCGCACCGCGCGGTAGGCGTCCACCGCGACCTTCTGGAGCCGCGCGCGCTGCTCGTCCGGCAGCGTCGCGATGATGGTCTTCGTGCCTTTGTACTCGACGCTCTGCTCCTCCCACTTGGCCTTGCTGTCGAGCACCTTGGGGGCGCCTTCCGGCAGTCCGCTGAAATCCACCTCGACCGGCGGCAGTGCCTTGGGCCCCGAGTTGCCGATGACGCCCACGAGGAACTCGCGTCCGTCAATGAACTCCTCGGCGATGGCCGAGTCGTTCAAGTCCTCGCGGATCGCAGCCACACGCCGCATGAGCTGGACTGCATCGGTGACGAGCGACTTCTTGCTCACGCCGAGCGAGGCGTCCGAGCGGAGCGGCTTCACGAACATCGGCATCCGCAGGTTGCCGCCGGTCTCGATCTCGGAGTCCTTGTTGAAGACGGCGAAGCGCGGGTAGAGGATGTGCTCGTACGACAGCAGCTTCTTGCTGAGCGCCTTGTCCTGGCTGAGATACAGCTCGCCCGGACCGCTGCCGGTGTAGCGGACCCCGAGCAGGTCGAGGAGCCCGGTCACGGGAATGTCGCCGAAGATATTGTCGGCGAACATCTCCATCAGATTGAAGACGAGCTCGGGTTTGCGGCGGGCGAGACCGGCGACGAGACGCTTCACGTCGCCGTGGACTCCAAGGGTACTCACGCGGTGGCCGAGGCGCCTCAAGGTCCGCGCGACCTGCGGCACGACCAGATCGTAGTCCTTGGAGTTCTCGTCAGGACTGTCGAGATACGTGAGGACCGTGATCTTCACGCTTGAAGAATGACCAGATCGCGCACGCAACGCTAGTCATCGGTCGATCCCAAGACCCCATCCCGCGAGTCCCGGCGGCAGCGCGCCGAACGCGAGCAGCGCGTCGTGGAAGCGGGCGAGCGCGTCCACGTCGCCCGGCGACGCTCCCGCCGCCCTGCGCAACGCGAGAATCTCGCGCCGCCCGATGGCCGCGGCGGCGGCGTCCGTCGGACGCGCGACGATGCGCCGTACTTCGACTTCCGCTCGAGCAGGGTCCACGCCGGCGCGCCCGCTGAGCAGCGTGACGGCGTCCGCCGGGGCCATGCCGAGGGTGTGGATGCCGACGTCGGCCGCGAGCCGCGCCGCCGCCCGGAGCAGTCGCGCGAGGCGGAGGAGCCGGGTCTGCTTGGCCGCGGACGGCGCGAGGTCTTCCGCCAGCTCCTCCGCGTAGAGCGACCACCCGTCGACCATGATCGGCGAGCGGAGCCGGCGGCGTATCAGGCTCCCGGTCGAGCCCGCCGCGATCTCCAGCAGGTGGCGGCCCGGAAGCGCATACGCGGCGACGAGCGCCGGGATGGCGAACCGGCTCCGCCGCGCCGGAGCCACCGCGAGCTGACCGGCCACCGGGAGATAGACGATGCCCGGCAGCAGCGGCACGAGCGGCGGCGGCAGGGAGATCAGGTCGGGCCCGCCGGCCGGCACCGTGACGACTCCGCGCTCGGTCAGGAGACCGCGCACACGCGCGATCTCCTCGCGCATGGCCGGCAACGGGTCGGTCCGCTCCTGTTCCACCCGGGCAAGCGCGCCGCGCCAGCCCCCCTCGGACCCGAGCGCCGCCGCCTGTTCGGTCAGCGCGGCCTCGGTCTCCGTCATGAGCCGCGCGGCGTAGCGCGCGAGCTCGGCCGTGCTGGAGCGAACGGCGAAGCGATGATTGAGCCACCGCCCGAAGCGCGCCGCCCCCAGCACGCTGGCGGTCACGTCGGGGGCCGGGTCCGTCTCGGATTGGAGCCAGTGGCCGAACCCCGCGAGCGACTGGAGCGCGACCGCGACCGACTGGTTGAGCGCCTCGGGCCCGCCCGGTGCGGCGGGGCCGAACGTCAAGGCCGTGTGCACCAGCAGCTCGCCCAGCGGCCCCAGCGTGGCCAGCGCGCCGTCCACCAGGAACACCGGCGGCTGCCGCAGCACGGCTCGCGCTGAGCTCAGGAAGTCCGGAATCCCCGCGATCCGCTCACCCGCCGCGCGAGCCCGCTGGCCGGCCGACGCGGGATCCTCCGGCCGGAGCAGCAGCGACGCCACCGCATCCCGCAGGTGGCCGAGCCAGAATCCGGGATCGCGCGCCGGCGGGCGGTCCTCGTCCAGGCGGGCAATGGTGGCCCGCGCGTCGTCCAGCAGCGCGGTGCGGTCGATCTCGTCGGCCAGATCCTCGACGTCAATCTCCTCGAGCGCGGCGGCCGTGGCGCGGAGGGCGGCCAGGTGGGTCCGCATCGCCTCCGCATCGAACCGGCCGAGCCGGCCGTCCCAGGAAACGGAGCCGGCGGCACTGGCGGCCGCCGGGTCGAAGTGCCAAAGCAGATCGAAGTACGACTCACACAGCCGATCGATGTCCCGCATCAGCGCTCAGGCTTGGCCGTGACTTCGGAGTGGTCACCCAGGGTGACGCTGCCCGTGAGACCTTCGACCAGCACCTCGTTGCCGATGAGGGCGCCGTCCAGCCGCACCTTGCGGAGCGTCGAGCCCTGGCCCACGATCGTGTTGGCCACCGTGCTGTCTATGATCGTGGTCCCCTGCTCCACCGACACGTTGGGCCCGATGGTGCTGCGCTCAATGCTGACGCCGTCCTCGATGTACACCGGATCCCTGATGGTGACACCGGGGAAGTCGCGCCGGCGCGCTGCGCCCTTGGCCAGCAGGATCGCGTTCGTCTCGAGCAACGTGTCCAGCGTGCCGCAGTCGTACCACCCGCCGACCTCGGCGGTGTAGATCCGGCTCCCGTGCTCGATCATCCACTGGAAGGCGTCGGTGAGATAGTACTCGCCCTTGTTGGTCGCCGCGGCGAGCGTGTGGTCGATGCCCTGCCATAGACTGTCCACCGCGCGGATGTAATAGAGACCGATGTTCGCCAGCTTCGAGATCGGCTCCTTCGGCTTCTCCACGATTCGGGTCATGTACCCCTGCGCGTCGGTCACGACCACTCCGAACCGCTGGTAGTCCTCGACCTCCTTGGCCCAGATGATCCCATCGGCGTCGAGCCGGTTGATCAGCGTGAGATCGGCCTCGAACACCGTGTCCACGAAGATGATTAATACCGGCCCGTGCACGTGCGGCCGGGCCAGGTTCACCGCGCCCGCAGTGCCGTCTTGCACCTTCTGCTCGATGAAGCGCGACGGGTACTTGTAGCGCGCGCGGGCATAGGCCTCCACCTGCTGCTTCAGGTGGCCGGTGATGAAGATCAGCTCCTCGATCGCCAGCCCGTCGAGCCGGTCCATCACCCAGTCCATCACCGGACGCCCCGCGACCTTGAGCAGCGGCTTGGGAACCAGGTGGGTGTGCGGGCGCAGGCGCGTGCC
>JBGQIW010000003.1:0-68668 GCA_041498715.1 Gemmatimonadota bacterium
CAGGCCGCGAGGAAGGGCGAGCACCTCCTCCGCGAGCTGGGCCGCCTCCAGGTGAAGTACCCCGACGTGCTCGCCGAGGTGCGGGGCAAGGGACTCCTGATCGGCATGGAGTTTCCACGGCAGGAGATCGGCTGGCAGGTGGCCTCGGGACTCTTCAAGCGCGGGGTGCTGGTGGCCGGCACTTACTCGAAGGCGCAGGTGATCCGGATCGAGCCGGCGCTCAACATCCCGACGGCGCTGCTGGACGAGATGCTCAACCGGCTGGAGGACACGTTCAAGGAGGTGGCGGCCAAGCTCCGCGGAGACGCGGGGCGAAAGCCGGAGCCGGCCACCGTGCCGTAACGGCCCGGTGCGGCGGAGAGTGCGGAGCGGGGTCCGGTCACAGGCCGGGCCCCCACCGTTGCGGGGTTGGTTGCCTGACCCGGGCTTCCCATTCGTCTGACGGCGGGATTCGAGCGCCGCCGCGATTTTTGCCAAGCACGGCACACCCCGAAGCGAAGGGAGCTGAGCCATGGTGATGACCAGTGTGGCGACGTTCGAGCGGTTCTTCCGCGAGACCGCCGGTCTCGACATCGACAAGGACGACCTCAAGCGGCACCGGGAATTCGTGGTCCGCAAGCTCAATGATCTGCTCATCCGCGGGCAGGCCGCAGCCAAGGCGAACCTGCGGGACATCGTCGAGCCGTTCGACCTGCCGATCACGAAGGGGCTGCAGGAGCGGATGCGGGAGTTCCGGAAGACGGAGGAGGCGACGGCGCTCGAGCCGGTGCTGAGAGAGATGGCCTCCCACCGGCCCTTCGACCTCAGGCTCAGCGACGAAACCGAAGCTCGGCTGGCGGACGTGGCGGGCGGCCTCAGCGTGGCGCTGGCGCACGCCTTCAAGATCATCGACCCCAAGCTGAAGAATCCCCAGACGGAGCACTGGGAGCGGTCGTTCCGGCTGTTCGATCTGCTGGTGTAGCGGCCTTTTCGGGCCGCCCGGCAGCATCACGGACGTGAACGTGGACGACACCGTCGGGAACCGCGTCACCCTCGCACTGGGCGCCGTGCGGCACGCGGCCCTGCTCGCGCTCCTGGCCCTGGGCCTGGCCGGCCGCCTTGACGCCCAGGGCGACACGATCGCCCGACCGTCGCTCCCCGCGGCCCAGTCCGCGCCCGCCACCATCGTGTTCATGACTGATTTCGGCGCCGCGAACGACGCCGCGGCGATCTGCCGGGCCGTCATCGTCGGCATCGCGCCGGACGTCCGTATCATGGACATCACGCACCAGGTAACGCCCTTCTCGATCGAGGAGGGCGCGCGATTTCTGGAGGGGGTGAGCCCCTACTATCCCGCCGGTACCGTCTTCCTCGCCGTCGTCGATCCAGGCGTGGGAACGGCGCGCAAGCCGCTGATCGTGCGCACGCGGCGGCAGCAGTTCTTTGTGCTGCCCGACAACGGCTTGATCACACCGGTGGCGGACCGCGACGGCGTCGAGGGCGCTCGCGAGATCACCAACCCGGCGTGGATGATCGGCGACCGGATCTCCTCGACGTTTCACGGGCGCGATGTCTTTTCGCCCGCGGCCGCCCATCTCGCCGCCGGCGCCGACTGGACCCAGGCTGGACCCCCGGTGACCGAGCTTGTGCGGCTCGAGCCAGGCATGGCCACACTCGGGGCCGCCGGCATCCGGGGCGAGGTGATCGGCCTGGACGATCCCTACGGCAACCTGATCACCGACATAACGGCCGAACAATTCGAGCGACTGGGGTACCAGCTCGGCGACCGCGTACCGGTCCGCATCGATAACCGGTCGTTCAAATTCCCTTTCGTCAAGACCTTCGATGATGTGCCGGCCCGGCGGCCGCTCTTGTATGTGGACTCGCGCGGGCGGATCGCGGTGGCAATCAACCAGGGCGATGCGTCGAAGACGTACGGCATCCGACCGCCGGCGGTCGTCCTCATTCCTCGGAAGCCCTAACAAAGGAGGGGTCGGCCGCCCGCACCCGTCAGGACCCGCTCGAGGGCGGACGAGCGCTCGCCGTCACCGGTGCCGACGTTTATCATGCGGGTACATCAAGGAGGGTTCCCTGCACTCGAAGGTTGCCGTATGACTCAGATCATCCCCACATCGACGACGACCCTCCGCTTCGAGCGGCTGGTGGATACCCGCGTCACGATCAACGACCGCGCCATGACACTTCGTCTGGAGGCGCGAGTGAGCTTGCTCGACCTGCTGCGCGAGCGGCTGGGGCTCACCGGGACCAAGAAGGGTTGCAACGAAGGCGCTTGCGGCGCGTGCACCGTGCTGGTCGATGGTGAGCGGGTGAACGCCTGTCTTACGCTGGCGGCCTCGTGTGACGGGCAGCACGTGACCACCGTCGAAGGGCTCGCAAGCCCCGGCGGCGCGCTTCACCCCGTGCAGCAGGCCTTCATCGACCACGACGCCTTCCAATGCGGATACTGCACCGCCGGTCAGGTCGTGTCGGCCGTCGCCTGCGTCGCGGAGGGCCATGCGACCGATGAGGCGACGGTGCGGGAATGGATGAGCGGGAACATCTGCCGCTGCGCCGCGTATCCCCAGATCACGGCCGCGGTCCTGGACGCCGCCACCCGGATGGCGCGGGAGCGATCGGCGCCAGGCGCGACGAAGCGGAGCGTAGACCATGCGTGACTTCGCCTACGCGCGCGCCCAGCAGCTCGACGACACGCTCGGTTCGACGGGGTCGGCGACGATCCTGGCCGGCGGTACCGAGCTGCTCAATTGGCTCCGCCTCGGCATCGCCGAGCCGGAGCAGGTGCTGGACATCGGCGGACTGGACACCCTGCGCGGCGTCCGCCGGGATGCCAACGCCATCGTGATCGGCGCTCTCACGACGCTCAACGAAGTCGGCGAGAACCCGATCGTCGTCTCCGCCGCCCCAGCGCTGGCCCAGGCCTGCCTCAAGGCCGCCTCCGCGCAGATCCGGAACCGCGCGACCCTGGGCGGCAACGTGCTCCAGAAGACCCGGTGCTCCTACTTCAGAGCGGAGGAGCCCCTGCCCTGGCCCTGCAACAAGCGGGTGCCCGGCTCCGGCTGCTCCGCGCGCCACGGGCATCACGAGCGCCACGCGATCTTGGGCTGGACCGACGCCTGCGTCGCGGTCCAGCCGTCGGACCCGGTCGTCGCCCTCGCGTGTCTCGACGCGGTCGCCGAGGTCGCAGATTGGGAGGGGCAGCGAAGCATCCCGATGACCGAGTTCCACCTGACACCTGAAGAGAGCGACACGTTAGCCGAGACCCGCCTCCGGCCCGGCGAGCTGATAACCGGGTTCCGTATCCCGCTCTCGGCGCTGGCGCGCCGATCCACCTATGTGAAGGTTCGGGAGCGGGAAAGCTACGAGTACGCCTTCGTGTCGGCTGCGGCCGCGCTGGAGCTGAGCAGCGGTACCGTCCGCGAGGCGCGGCTGGCACTCGGTTCGGTCGCCCTCAAGCCATGGCGACTCACCGCAGCCGAGGGCGCGCTGGTCGGCCAGCCGTTCTCGGCCGAGCGTGCGCGGCAGGCGGTTGGCACGGCGATGGCCGCCGCTCGACCCCTGGGCGAAACCGACGTAAAGGTGACCGTCGCGACCAACGCGGCGGTGTGGGCGCTCGAGCTGGCCGCGGCGGTCGTATGAGCCCGCCAGCCACCATCGGGATCGGCGCGCCGATCCCGCGGCATGACGGGCGTGCCAAGGTCACCGGCGCCGCCACGTACGCGGGCGAGGAGGTGCCGGCAGGCACGCTGCACGCCGTGCTCGTGCCCGCCACCATCGCGGCCGGGCGGATCGTGAGCATCGATACCACCGCCGCAGCGCGCATCCCCGGCGTAGTGCGGGTGCTGGTTGCGGGTGACTTCCCCGCGCTCAAGCCGGCGCCGGTGCCGCCGGTGGCGGGGTCGTTCGTGCCGCTCCAGGACGACCGGGTCCGATACGAGGGCCAGCCGGTCGCCGTGGTGCTGGCCGAGTCGCTGGAGGCTGCAGAGGCGGCGGCGCCGCTGGTGCGGGCGAGCTACAACCGCGCCGATCCGGCGATACCCTCGCACGCAGCGGATGTCAGGCCCAAAGCGGGCCACGAGGGAAACGGCTACGCCTTTGCGGAGCTCGACACCGCCGTCGGCGACTTCGAGCAGGGCTGGACCGCCGCGCGGGCGCGGGTGGACCAGCGCTACCGCACTCCGAGCCGGCACCACAACCCGATGGAGCCCTCCGCCACGCTGGCCGAGTGGCGGAGCGGCGGCGCGGAGCTGTACGTCCACGATGCCACCCAGTGGACCTACGGGGTTCGCTACGGGCTGGCCGTCATGCTGGATCTGCCGCCGGGACAGATTCATGTTCGCTGCCCCTATACCGGCGGCGGCTTTGGCTCCAAGGGCTACGTCTGGCCGCACCAGATCCTGGCGGTGCTGGCTGCGAAGGTGGCCGGCCGCCCGGTGAAGCTGGTGCTGGGTCGCGCCGGCATGTACACCGGCGCCGGATTCCAGCCGGCCGTCGAGCAAAGACTGCGGCTCGCGGCGGCCGCCGACGGCCGGCTCACCGCGGTCGCGCACGAGACGTCGAGTCTCTCGTCCGTGTCGGAGGACTACGTGGAGTTCGCGGCGGCGGCGACCCGCACGCTCTACGCGAGTCCGGCGGTACACACCCAGACCCGAATCCGCCACGCCAACGTCGGCACGCCGACGGCGATGCGTGCGCCGCACGAGGGGCCGGGCATGTTCGCGCTGGAGAGCGCGATGGACGAGCTGGCGTGGGAGCTGCGCATGGACCCGCTCGCGCTCCGGCTGGCCAACTATGCCCGGACCGACCCGACCGACGGCCGTCCGTTCTCCTCCAAGAAGCTGCGGGAAGCGTACGAGGAGGGGGCTCGCCGGTTCGGCTGGGCCAAACGCCCGCTCGAGCCGAGGCAGTTGTCGGACGGCCGGGCGCGGGTCGGCTGGGGCATGGCGAGCTGCATCATGTCCACCTTCCGCTTCGCCGCGACTGCGCGCGCCACGTTCGGGGTTGACGGTACGGTCACGCTGGCCGCGGGCTGCCAGGAGATCGGCACCGGGGCCTATACGGTGTTGCCGCAGGTGGCGGCCGACGTATTGGGCATTCCGCCGGAGCGGATCCGCCTGATGCTGGGCGATACGAGCCTGCCGGAGACCGGTGGCACCTTCGGGTCCTCCACGACGCTGTCGGTTGGGTCCGCGATCAAGGACGCTGCCGAGCGGCTCAGAGCCAAGCTCGAGGAGCTGACTCCGGATCGGCAGGGCTGGGCCGCCGCGCTCGCGGATCGCGGATGGAAGGAGATCTCCGCGGACGGCGTTTGGAAGCCGCACGGAGACGTGGCGTTTGACGCCACGGGGGGCTCATCCGGTTATTCGATGCACACCTTCGGCGCGGTGTTCGTCGAGGTCGCCGTGGACGAGGCGCTCGGCCTGGTGCGGCTGCGCCGCGCGGTGGGCGGTTATTCGGCGGGGCGCATCGTCAACCCGAGGACGGCGCACAGCCAGATGGTCGGCGGCATCGTCTGGGGCTACGGGCAGGCGGTGCTGGAGCACAGTCCGATGGACGAGCGGTACGGCCGGTATCTCTCCAAGAACCTGTCCGGCGTCATGCTGCCGGTCAACGCGGACATCCCGTCGGCCATCGATGTGTTCTTCGTGGACGAGTACGATCCCCACGCGTCGGCCATCGGCGCCAAGGGCGTCGGCGAGTTGGGCGCGACCGGCGTCGCCGCCGCGATCACGAACGCCGTGTGGCATGCCACCGGGAAGCGCATCCGGCGGCTGCCGATCCAGATCGGCGACTTGGTCGGGTAGCCAACAGCGCGGGGGCTCCGACCGTCGGTCGGAGCCCCCGCGTGTCCTTCGGAATGGAAGGCGGTCTACTGCACCGTGTTCATCATATCGAAGATCGGCAGGTACATCGCCACCACCATGCCGCCGACCACCACACCGAGCACCACGATCATGATCGGCTCCATCAGCGAGAGGAGCGCGCCCACCGCCACGTCCACCTCTTCGTCGTAGAAGTCCGCGATCTTCGTCAGCATCTCATCCAGACCACCCGTCTGCTCGCCCACCGCGATCATCGAGATCACCATCGGCGGGAACACCTTCGACTTCTCCAGCGGTGCCGCGATCGTCTCGCCGCCGGCGATCGACTGCCGGGACGCCATGACCGCGTCGTGAATGACCATGTTCCCCGCCGTCTTGGCTGTGATCTCGAGCCCCTCGAGGATCGAAACGCCGGAGGAGATCAACGTGCCCAGCGTCCGGGTGAAGCGGGAGACGGCCGACTTCCGCAGCATATCGCCCAGGACCGGGGACTTGAGCAGGAGCGTGTCGATGACCTTCCGGCCGCCCGTGGTGGCGTAGTATTTCCGGATCGCGAAGAAGGTGGCGCCCAGCGCGCCGAGCACGGCCCACCAGTAGCCGATGAGGAGGTCCGAGAGCCCGACCACGATCCGCGTCGGAAGCGGGAGCTCCAGGTTCACCGACGCGAACATGCTCTGGAAGACCGGGATCACGAAGATGAGCAGGATGCAGATGGCGATCGCGGCGACCGAGATGATGACGCCGGGGTAGACCATGGCGCCCTTCACCTTGCGCATCAGGGCGTCGTTCTTTTCCAGGAAGGTGGCGAGCCGGAGCAGAATCGTGTCCAGGATACCGCCGGCCTCGCCCGCGGACACCATGTTCACGTACAGGTCGCTGAACGCCTTCGGATGCTTGCTGAACGCGTCGGCGAGTGTGTTGCCCGACTCGACGTCGTAGACCACCGCGCGGGTGACCTCGGCCAGCGCCTTGTTCTCCGTCTGCTGCGCCAGAATCGTGAGCGACTGGACCAGCGGAAGGCCGGCGTTGATCATCGTCGCGAACTGGCGAGTGAAGATCACGATGTCACGGGTCTTGATCCGCTGCCCGCCCGGCATCGAGAACTTGATCTGCTTCGGCGCCTCGCGGACGCTCACCAGAATCAGCCGGTTCTTCCGGAGGTAGTTGTTGACCTCGGCCTGGCTCGGGACGTCGAGCTGGCCCTTCTGGATCTGGCCGTTTGCGGCGTTGCGCGCGGTGTATTCGAACATCGGCATCGGTCGGTCTCCTTGGTCCTAGCGCCGGGTGGCCCCGGCAGCGCGGAACGGCTTCTCGCCGACCGTGGGAATGTCCTGTTCCTCCATCGGCCGCTGGCCGATCATCCGGAGGAACTCGTTCGGGTCGCCCGAGACCCGAAGACAATCGTCCTCGGTCACCTCACGCGCCATGTAGAGCTGGTACAGCGAGTCGTTCATCGTCTGCATGCCGAACTTCTTACCGGATTGCATCGCCGAGTAGATCTGGTGGATCTTCTCGTCGCGGATCAGCGCGCGGATGGCCGGCGTCGCCACCATGATCTCCATTGCCATCACCCGCCCCCGCCCCTTGGCCTTGGGCAGCAGGGTCTGGGTCATCACGCCCTCGAGCACGAAGGCCAGCTGCGCCCGCACCTGCGACTGCTGGTTGTGCGGGAACACGTCGATGATGCGGTTGATCGACTCGGCAGCCGAATTGGTGTGGAGCGTCGCGAGGGCCAGGTGGCCGGTCTCCGCGATCGTGAGCGCCGCGGCGATCGTCTCCAGGTCGCGCATCTCGCCGACCAGGATTACGTCCGGGTCCTCACGCAACGCGTACTTGAGCGCGGTGGAGAAGTTCTTCGTGTCGGTCCCCACCTCGCGCTGGTTGACGATGCAGCCCTGGTGCCGGTGGATGAACTCGATCGGGTCCTCCACCGTGATGATGTGCCCCTTCCGCTCCTTGTTGATCTTGTCGATCATCGCCGCCAGGGTGGTGGACTTGCCCGACCCCGTCGGCCCCGTCACCAGAATCAGACCCCGCGGCCGCTCCGCGAGCTTGGCCACGATCGGGGGAAGCCCCAAGTCCTGGAAGGTTCGCACATTGAAGGGAATCATGCGGATTACCATGGCCACGCAGCCCCGCTGTTTGAACACGTTGCCGCGGAACCGGGCCAAATTCTGGATCCCGAAGCTAAAGTCCAGCTCGTCTTCGGTTTCGAACCGCTTTTTCTGATTCTCGGTCAGGACCGAATAGGCCAGCTGGAGCGTGTCCTTGGCCGTGAGGACCTCGGGCGCGGAGCCGTCGGTCATCTCCCCGTCCACCCGGAGCTTAGGCCGCTCCCCGGCGGTGACGTGGAGGTCTGACGCCTGCTTCTCGATCATTTCCTCGAGCAGCGCGCGCAAATTGACGGTCATCCGGCACTCTCCTTGACGACTTCTTCGAGGGTGGTGACGCCCCGCTCCAGCTTCTTCATCCCGTCCATGCGCAGGGTGAGCATCCCCTCCGCCACCGCCTGGTCGCGTAGCTCTGCAACCGACGCGCCGCGCAAGATCATGCGCCGCAGCTCCGGCGACAGCGCCATGACCTCGTACAGGCCCTGGCGACCCTTATAGCCGGTGCCGCTGCAGGTTTCGCAGCCCCGGCCTTTCATGAAGTTGATCTTGCGCAGCGAGTCAAGATCCGTGCCCAGGGAGCGCAATTCTTCGTCGCGGTAGGTGTGCGGACCTTTGCACTCCTTGCAGATGCGCCGCACGAGCCGCTGGGCCACCACCAGATTGACGGCGCTCGCGACGTTGAACGCCTCGATGCCCATGTCGATCATGCGGGTGATGGTGCTGGGCGCGTCGTTGGTGTGCAGCGTCGAGAGCACGAGGTGGCCGGTGAGCGCCGCCTTGATGGCGATGCCGCCCGTCTCCAGATCGCGGATCTCGCCGATCATGATGATGTTCGGGTCCTGCCGCAGGAACGCCTTGAGGGCCGCCGCGAACGAGAGCCCGATCTCGGTCCGCACCGGGACCTGGTTGATCCCCATGAGGTTGTACTCGACGGGGTCTTCCGCCGTCATGATGTTCGTCTCGATCGTGTTGATCCGCTGGAGGCAGGAGTACAGCGTCGTCGTTTTGCCCGAGCCGGTGGGCCCGGTGACGAGCACCATGCCGTACGGATTCAGGATGGCCCGCATGAGGTCCTGCTCCGCCTTGACCTCGAAGCCGAACTTGGTGAGGTCGAGCGTCAGGTTGCCCTTGTCGAGAATTCGGAGCACGATCTTCTCGCCGAAGAGCACCGGCAGGGTGGAGACGCGGAAGTCGATCACCCGCGTGCCCATCTTGAGCTTGAGCCGGCCGTCCTGCGGCACCCGCCGCTCCGCGATGTTGAGCTGAGAGAGAATCTTCACCCGGGACGTGAGCGCCGCCTTCATTCTGAGCGGCGGCTTCATCACCTCGAGCAGCGCGCCGTCGATGCGATACCGCACCCGGATCTCGTGCTCGAACGGTTCGATGTGGATGTCGCTCGCGCCGCGCTTAACCGCGTCCGTGAGGAGCCCGTTGATCAGCTTCACCACCGGCGCGTCGTCGACGTTCGCGGCGCCGCTGTCCTCCTCCTCCTCCGCGACGACCTCGACGTCGTCGTCGAGCCCCTCCATGTCCTTGAGGATGCTCTGGAGTTGCTGGTCGGACGACTCGTAGTGCTTCTCGATCAGCGCGCGAAGGGTGTACTCGCCCGCGATGACGGGGAACAGGTCGTACCGGGTGATGAACTTGAGGTCTTCCAGCAGCCCGTGGTCGGTCGGGTCGGCCATGGCGATCGTGAGCGTGCGGCCCTCGCGCTTGAGCGGGAGGACGACGTGCTTCGTCGCCAGATCGGCGGGGATCAGCTTGACGAGCTTGGGATCAACCTCGAACCGGGAGAGGTCGACGGCCGGCATCCGGTACTGGCGGGCGAGGAGTTTGGTGATCTCCAGCTCCTGCACCAGGCCCAGCTTCACCAGCACGTACCCCAAACGATGCTTGCTGGCCCTCTGCTCCGCGAGCGCCTGTGCCAGCTGCTCCCGTGTGATCAGGCCTTCCTTGATCAGGATGTCGCCCAGCCGGTCGGAGCCGGCGGCCGCGGTTGCCATCGTTTGAGGTCGAGCTCACCGTTGGGGTAGGGAACGCCGTTGCCACTCGGATGCGCATGCAGGTGTCAACTTCTAGGGCACCTGCAACCGTTGGCGCACGCGGTCGATCAAGGCAGGTTTAATGCCGGGAATGCGAAGAAGTGCATCAACCGACCCGAACGGCCCGTTGCGCTCTCGGTCCCGGACGATCGCCTCCGCTCGCCGGGCCCCGATGCCCGGCAGCGCCTCAAGCTCGGCGGCGCTGGCCCGGTTGAGTGAAACCAGGCCCGGCGCATGAGGCTGCAGCGGCTGGATTTGCCCCGCCACCGCAGCTGCCCCGCTGAAGCTCACGTGGTCCCGGATAGCCGCCAATAGTGAGGCCCCAACTCCAGGCACCCGGTCCAACCCCTCGAGGCTGCCGAACGGGCCACTGGCATCCCGGTCTGCAACAATGCGTTTCGCTAGTCCCGGCCCGACTCGCGGCAGCCGGGCCACCTGAGCGGCCTCAGCCCGATCAAGATCTATACGTTCCCCGGGGTCCAGGGGACTTGCCAGCGCGATAGTGCTGTCCTTGTGGGCCAGCGGTGACTGCCCGGGCAACGTCCGGACCAGCTCGAGCTCGCCCGGGGCCGTGCCGGGACGGCTGGCGATGAGCCGGACCCCGTGCCCGGCGACCGCAAGCGAGAGGAGGAGGACGAGCGCGCGGCGTTCGGCGGGCGGCATGGTACGCCAAGATTGCCCCTGCCGGTCGGGAAGGCCGCCATCCCGCTTCTGCGGGCGGTGCCGGAAATCGTGGGGAGGCTGGCGGGGTGGCTCGGGCTCAGGTCCCGTCCAGGCGTACGAGCGCCATCGCGACGTCACCGACGGTCTGCACGCTTGCGGCGCTGACCTTGTCGATCGTGTCCTCCGGCGTGTGCCAGGGCGGGTAGTCGAAGTCGACCACGTCGATCGCCTTGATTCCGACTTTCTGCAGCTCGACATGGTCGTCGGTCAGCGTGTGCTTAGGTGCGTCGATGAAGACGTCCTGATGGCCGACCCTCCGGGCCGCGGCCCACACGAGGCTCACGATCTCCGGCGCGCCAGTGAGGGAGTTGCCCTCCTGATAGATCTGAAGATCCTTGTCCGCCACCAGATCGAACAGGACGGCGTACTTGGGCCGTGCTCCCAACACGGGGTGCGCGGCGTAGTACCGGGCGCCGATCAGGACGTCACCCGGCTCCTGGTTGAAGTCGCCGTAGTCCTCCCCGTCGTCGAAGAGGAGATCCACCCCTATCGTCGGCGGGTGCCGCTTGAGGGCGTCCGCCACGCCCAGGAGCACCGCCACACCCGAGGCGCCGTCGTTTGCGCCCGGCACCGGGGCTTTCGGGTTCTTCGAGTTGGGGCCGTCGGAGCGGGGCCGGGTGTCCCAATGCGCCAGGAACAGCACCCGGGTCGTGGCGGTCGGGTTGAACCGGGCGATGAAATTCCGGAGCGGGAGCGAGTCGCCTTTGGCCGTCACATGGGTCCACGCCTGCACCACCAGCGTGTCCGCCCGCTGATGGAGCAGGCTGTCGAGCCACTGGGCCATCTGCTCGTGCGGCTTCGTGCCCGGAATGCGCGGACCGAACGCCACCTGGGTTTGCAGGTACTCGAACGCGGCCGTGCCCTCGAACTCGTGCGGCGGCGGCGGCGGAGCCTCGTGGCTGCAGGCGGCGAGGCCGAAGGCCAGCGCGGCGATCATCGGGAAGCGTCTCGACATGGCCCTGATTATAACCCGGCGCCGAATCGCCTCCGGCTTGGCCCCCGCCCGCCGGGCGGCCATCTTTCCCGGGTGCGCCTGCTCTCCCGTTACATCCTCCGCCAGCTCATCGCTCCGTTCTGCTTCTCCCTCGGCGCGTTGACGAGCCTCATGCTCCTCAACCAGATCGCCCGGCGTTTCGGGTCGCTGGTGGGCAAGGGCCTCTCCTGGGGGGTGATCGCGGAGGTGTTCGTGCTGAGCCTTCCCTTCATCCTGGCGATGACGATCCCGATGGCGGTGCTTCTCGCCGTCCTCTACACCATGAGTCACCTGGCCGCGGACAACGAGGTGACGGCCCTCAGGGCGAGCGGCGTGAGCGTCCCCCAGATACTCCAGCCCCTCCTCGCCTGGGGTGTTCTGATGTCCGCGCTCACTTTCCTTTTCGTGGACCAGGTTCTCCCCGACACCAACGCCCGGCTCCGCGGACTCCTGATCGACATCGGGCGGAAGAAACCAACGTTCCAGCTGCGCGAGCAGGTGATCAACGAGGTGCCGCCGTCTAAGTTCTTCCTTCGGTCAAGCCGGATCGACGGAGCGACGGGGCGCCTCCGCGGCGTCACCATCTACGACGTGGGCGACGAGCGCGTCCGGCGGGTCATCTACGCGGACAGCGGCTTCATGGCGTATGCGTCGGGTGGACGGGACCTGACCCTCCGCCTGTATCACGGGGTCATCCACCAGTACAAGACCGACGAAGCGGACCGCTTTCAGATCACGGGCTTCACCACCAACGAGATCCGGGTGCGCAACGTCTTCGACGAGCTGGAGCGGAACACGTCGGACCAGATCCGGGGTGACCGGGAGATGTCGAGTTGCGATATGTTCGCCGTCGTGCGCGATGCCGACAAGGACGAGGCCAAGGCGGAGACGGATCGCCGCTTCTTCCTCGAGCGCGATCTGCGCGAGCTGCTGCGGCTGCCCGCGGTGAAGCAGGACACGGCGCCGGCGCCGGTGCCGGGAGACTACTGCGTCTGGCTGGGGCGCCTGCGCTCCGCCCTCAAGGCGAGGCTCCTCCCCCGAAAGCTTGCCGCCCAGGCCCCCGCGCCCGCGCCCCGGAAGCTGATCGCGCCGGCCAAGACCCCTCTGGTGAAGGTCGTTCCTGCGCCGCCCGGACCGATCCAGCCCGCCCCCACCCCGGCCCCGGCGGACACGTCCCGCGCCGCGCTGGCGCCCCGGCTCTCCGCGTACGCCGAGGTCATGCTGATCGCGGCCCGCGCGACGGACGCCGGGCTTCAGGAAGACCGGTACATGGTCGAGATCCACAAGAAATGGGCGATCAGCCTGGCCTGCGTGTCGTTCGTGCTGGTGGGGCTGGCGATGGCGCTCCGTTTCCCGCGGGCGGGCATGGGACTCGTGATCGGGGGCGGGCTTGCCGCCTTCTCGATCTACTACGTTGGCCTCACTGCGGGCGAGACCTTGGCCGACCGCGGGATGCTCTCGCCGGCCCTCTCTATGTGGCTGCCCAACATCATCCTCACGATCGCGGGCCTGATCGGCCTGGTGCTGGTGAACCGCCAACCCGGCCTCAATCGCGGCGGCGATTTCCGGGAGCTGATCGACGCAATCCGCTACCGGGTCCGCGGGACAGCCAGATGATTCCCCGCCTGCTCGACCGCTATATCCTCGGCCTCTGGCTCCGGATCTTCGGGCTCACGGTGCTCGGCTTCCCGATCGTCTCGATTCTGATCAACCTGACCGATTCGCTTAACAAGCTGCTCGACCGCGGGCTCACCGTGCGCCAGATCATCGTGAGCTACGTGTACTCCGTGCCCGAGAACATGTTTCTCGTCCTTCCCGCGGCCGTCCTGTTCGCGACCGTGTTCACGGTGGGGGTCATGGCCCGGCACTCGGAGCTCACCGCGGCCAAGGCGGGCGGGCAGAGCTTCCGCCGGCTGGTGTTCCCGCTGATCATCGCCTCCGTGTTCGCCACCGGGCTCGCCGTGGTCGTGGGCGAGCTGGCCCCCGGCGCCACCGCGAGGCAGCTCAAGATCCAGAAGGCCCAACCCGAGGCGCCCGGCTCGGCGCGCTTTAACTTCGTCTACCGCGGGGATCAGGGCTGGGTCTACACCATTCGCTCGCTCGAGCTCTCGGCCCGGAAGCTCAAGGGCCTGCTGTTCGAGCGGCAGGGCACCGGCATTACCTATCCCGGGCTCGTCGTGACGGCCGACAGCGCCACGTACGACGCCGACCGGCATGCCTGGCACCTCTGGAACGGCGCGAGCCGGTTGATCGCGGCCCCCGACCGCCAGGCCTCGTTCGGCTTCCGGTCGCTCCGGCTCCGGGCCTTCAGCCAGACCCCGGCCGACCTCCTCGCCGAGCCCAAAGCGCCGGACGAGATGCGCTACGCCGAGCTGGGGCGCTACATCGAGGCGCTGGAGCGAAGCGGCAACGACGCCAACAAGCTGGTGGTGGAGCGCGCGCTCAAGCTCGCGATCCCGGTGACCTGCGTCATCATCGCGATCTTCGGCGCCCCCCTCGCGATCACGTCGCCTCGGGCCGGCACGGCCTTCGGAATCGCCATCAGTCTCGGCACGACCGTGTTCTTCCTGCTCCTCATGCAGATCGCGAAGGCTGTGGGGGACGGCGGCCTGCTCAACCCGACCGCGGCCGCCTGGCTCCCGAACGCCCTGTTCTTGCTCATCGGCCTGGTGCTGTTGGCGCGGGTCAGGACGTAGTGGGCCCACCGCCAGCCTATATTCTCCCCATGGACGACGCTGCTCCGCTCATCATTGGTTCCGGCATCGCGGGGCTCTGGACGGCTTGGCGCCTGGCGGCGGAGGGAAGAAGCGCCCGTCTCGTCACCAAGGAGACGCTGGCCGACAGCGCCAGCGCCTGGGCGCAAGGGGGGATCGCCGTGGCGCTGGGCCCCGGCGACAACCCCGTGCAGCACGCCGCGGACACGCTCGCGGCCGGCGACGGGCTCTCCGATCCGGAAGCGGTCCGGGTGCTCACCAACGAGGGCCCCGACCGGATCCGCGAGCTGCTTGCCATGGGCGCCACCTTCGACCGGGCGCCGGACGGGCGGCTTCGTTTCGGGCTGGAGGCGGCGCACACGCGGCCGCGCATCATCCACGCGGGCGGTGACCGGACCGGTGCCGCGCTGGTCGCCTTCCTCACCAGCGTCATCCGCGACCACTCCCTGATCCAGATCCTCGAGCACACCGAGGCGCGCGCGCTGATCGTCGAGGGTGGCCGGGTCACCGGCGCACTCCTGGTGCAGCCGAATCGACCCGCGTTCGCGGTGCGCGCGCCAGCGGTGGTCCTCGCCACCGGCGGTGTGGGCCAGCTCTATCAGGTCACGACCAACCCCAAGGTGGCTACCGCCGACGGCTGGGCGATGGCCTACCGTGCCGGGGCCGAGCTGCGGGATCTCGAGTTTCTCCAGTTCCATCCCACCGCGCTCAAGCTTCCCGGGGTCAACCCGGCGCCGCTCATTTCCGAGGCCGTGCGAGGGGCCGGTGCGGTGCTGGTGGACCGGGCGGGCCGTCGCTTCTCGCTCGACCACGACCCGCGGGGCGAGCTCGCGCCCCGCGACGTGCTGGCGCGGGCCGTGGCGGCGGCCGACGCCGCGGGCGGCGCCTGGCTCGACGCCCGCCAGGTCCCGGACTTTCGCCGTCAGTTCCCCGGCATATCGCAGATGCTCGCGAGCCACGGTCTCGACCCGGTCCGGGATCTCCTGCCGGTGGCGCCCGCACTCCACTACGCCATGGGCGGGGTTCGGACGGATCTCGCCGGGCGGGCGAGCCTGGCCGGGCTCTGGGCCGTGGGTGAATGCGCCCGCACCGGGGTGCACGGCGCCAACCGCCTCGCGTCCAACTCGCTCCTCGAGGGACTCGTCTTCGCCGACCGGGTGGCCCGCGCGCTGCCGCCACACGGCACCCCGCCACCCGAGCCTGCCGGCCCTGCCCCCGACGAGGGGGCTACCGACACGCTCCCGACCACCGAGAGCGACGCGATTCGTGCAGAGATGCGCGCGGTCATGACGGCCGATGTGGGACTGCAGCGGACCGAGCGGTCTCTGCTGCGGGCCGAGGAGAACCTTGCCGAGCTGACCCGCCGGGTACCCCCGGGCGACTGGCGGACCCACAATCAGCTGCTCGTAGCCACCCTGATCACCCAGGCCGCCCGCGGTCGGCGCGAGAGCCGGGGCGGACATCGCCGGCTCGATTACCCCCCGAAGGCCCGGAAGCCCGAAGCCGTCTGATGGCCCTGCCGCTCCCCCTCATCGAAGACGTCGATCTCACGCCGGATGCGGTCGCCGCGCTGCAGGCCGACATCCGGGCCCGCGCCCGCGCCCGCAACGCCGTGATCCTCGCGCACAACTACCAGCGCGCCGAGGTCCAGGATGCCGCCGATTTCGTCGGCGACTCCCTCGGCTTGTCGCGCCAGGCGGCGAAGACCGACGCGGACGTGATCGTCTTCTGCGGCGTCCACTTCATGGCGGAAACGGCGAAGATCCTCTCGCCCGGCAAGCGGGTGCTGTTGCCGGACCTGCGGGCGGGGTGCTCGCTTGCGGCGACGGTGACTGGCGAGCAGGTGCGGGAGTGGAAGGTGCAATTCCCCGACTACGTGGTGGTGGGATACGTCAACACCACGGCGGAAGTGAAGGCCGAGCTCGACTACGCCTGCACCAGCGGCAACGTGCTGGATGTGGTCGACGCGATCCCGGAAGAGAAGGGCATCCTCTTTCTGCCCGATTTCTTCCTCGGCGCCCACGTGCGTCGGATGCGCCCGAACCGGAGCGTGGAGGTTTGGCTGGGCGAGTGCCACGTGCACAAGGGCATTAATCCGGACACGCTCGAAGCCCAACGGAAGGCGCACCCTGAGGCGGAGGTGCTGGTGCACCCGGAGTGCGGCTGCGCCGGCCAGCTCATCTACGAGATGGGGCGCGGCGCGATCCCGGCCACGGGACTCCACATCGCGTCCACCGAGGGGATGATCCGGCTCGCCAAGGACCGACCCGCGCCCGCGTTCATCGTCGCGACCGAGACGGGCATCATCCATCGCATGCAGCAGGTGGCGCCCGGCAAGCGGTTCTATCCGGCCGACCCCGAGGCGGTCTGCGCCTTCATGAAGACCATCACGCTCGCCAACGTCCGTGACGCGCTGGCGCTCGACCGCTACGATATCACCGTTCCCGACGACATCGCCCGCCGCGCCCGACTCTCGCTCGACCGCATGGTCAGCCTGGGGAAGTGATCCCCGATTTCGGGACCGACGCCGAGCGGGTGGCGGCGATCGCGCTTGCGGAGGACGGGTCCCGCGATCTCACCAGCGAGGTGACGGTCGCACCAGGCACGCAGGCCTCCGGCAGACTCGAATTCCGGAGCGGCGGCGTCCTGGCGGGGCGACTGTACGCGGAGGCCGTGGCGCGGGCATGCGGCTGCGCGATCGACTGGGAGGCCACGGAGGGCGAGCCCGTCGCGCGGCACGCCGTCGTCGGCATCGTCACCGGTCCGGTCGCGCCGCTCCTCCGTGCGGAACGGCCGCTCCTCAACCTGCTCCAGCGCGCCTCGGGCATCGCCACCGCCACCCACGCCTACGTCGGCGCGGTGGCAGGGACCTCGGCCCGGATCCTCCACACCCGGAAGACGGCACCCGGTCTCCGGCTGCTGGACGTGGCCGGCGTCCTGGCCGGCGGCGGAGCACTGCACCGGCTCGACCTGGCCCACGCGGTCATGGTGAAAGACAACCATTGGCGGGCGCTCGCCGCCCAGGGGAAGACGCTCCGGTCGGCGCTTGCCCAAGCGCGGGGCCGGGGCGCGGTGGCGCTGCAGGTAGAGGTCGAGACCGAGGCGCAGCTGCAGGCCGCGTGCGAGGCGGGGGCGACCAGGCTCCTGCTCGACAATCAATCGCCCGAGACGGTGCGCCGCTGGGCCGCCGTGGCGCGGGAGCTGGCGCCGGGAATCGAGATCGAGGCGACCGGCGGCATCACGCTGGAGAACGTGCGGGCGTACGGGTTGGCGGGGGCGGACTTCATCTCGGTGGGAGCGCTGACGCACAGCGTCAAGGCGGCGGACCTTGCCCTCGAAATAACGGCGTAAACTGCTCACGCTTCTTCCAGAATACGTAGACCGGGAGACCGGCGAGGATAATGGCGAACGTCACCCCCGTGTTCACCGGGTCGGTGACCAGCGCGTTCACCACCATTCCCACCGATGCGATGAGGAAGATCGCCGGCGTCACCGGATACCCGACTGTCCGGTAGGGCCGGGCGAGATCGGGACGGGTGCGGCGGAGCACGTAGACCCCGGCGACCGCGAGCGCGTAGAAGGGCCAGATACCCAGGATGAACTTGTCGGCCAGTTGCTGGAAGTCGTTCAGCAGCACGTAGACCACGCCCAGTGCGGTCGCGAGTCCGATCGCCACCGACGGACTGCGGAACCGGGGCGATACTCGCGCGATCGCGGGGAAGAAGAGACCCCGATCGGCCATCGCGAAGAAGATCCGGGGTCCCGTCATCATCGACCCGTTGAGCGCCCCGAAGCAGGAGACCATCACCAGCGCGGAGACGATCGCGCCGCCGGCACCGCCTAGCAGCGGAATCTGCTCGGCCGCGGTGGCGGCGATCAGCCGGGACGTCGCCATCTGGGGCAGCGGGACGAGATAGATGTACGCCGCGTTCAGCAGCAGATACACCGCCACGATCGCCGCGGTGCCCAGGATCAGCGCGCGCGGCAGGATCCGGCCCGGGTCGCGGACCTCGCCGCCCATGAACGCGAGGTCGGCCCAGCCGTCGTAGGTCCACATGATCGGCACCAGCGCGGTGGCGAGGAGCGACACCGACAGACTGCCGGTCCAGAGCGGCGTGAAATGGCCGGGGCTCCCGTGGCCGGCGGCGAAGGCGAGGAGCCCGAGCAACGCCACGGCCCCGAACTTGGCCACCGTGACCAGGTTCATCACGGCGGACGCGGCCCGAACGCCGACGTAGTTGAGGAGACCCAGCACGATGATTGCCAAGGCCGCCACATGGCGCACGGTCGGCGGGTCGAAGCGGAGAAAGTACCCGAGATACTCGGCGAAGATCGTGGCGATGGCTCCGAGCGCGGAGGCACGGATCACAGTGAGCTCGGACCAGCCGAAGAGAAAGGCCGGCACCGGGCCGAACGCCTCGAGCAGGAATGCGAAGACGCCGCCGGAGCGCGGGAGCGATGCGGCCAGCTCTGCCAGCGCCAGGGCGCCCGCCAGGGCCACGACACCGCCGAGCACCCAGGCGATCATGACCGGCCCCGGAACGCCCAGCGTCGCAGCCACGCCGGCTGGCACCCGGAAGATGCCGCTGCCGATGGTGCTCCCGATCAGGACCGCGACCGCGCTGCCGAGCCCGAGCCGGCGCGGCAGTCGCTCGCCCCAGACGTCGGGGGCAGCGTCCATGGAAGAGTCCTTGGCGTGGAGTGAGTGCGACGCCAGGCGGCCGCCTGGGACGGAGCATAATCGGGCCCGGCGGTCCGCTTGACAAGGGTGAGCCCAAGGCGGTTCTTTACCCCGCTCTTGCCCGCTGATCCCGGAGGCCCGTTCGTGGAAGTGCTCTCCCCGGCCGTGGCCGTCCGCCGGCCTTCGCTGGTGGCCGACCTGGTGACGCTCACCAAGCCGCGCATCATCTCGCTGCTCCTGGTGACGACCATCGCGCCGATGTTCGTGACCGGGCGGGGCCTGCCGTCGCCCCAATTGGTGTTCGTCGTGCTCGTGGCCGGGTATCTCATGGCCGGCGGGGCCAACGCGATCAACATGTGGTTCGACCGGGACATCGACGACAAGATGTCTCGGACGCGGCTCCGCCCGATCCCTGCCGGGCGCATCGCGCCGGCGGTCGCGCTGGCGTTCGGGATCGGCCTCGCCGTGATCGCGTTCGCGCTGTTCTGGCAGCTGGTGAACCCGCTGAGCGCCTGCCTCGCGCTGGGCGGGCTCCTGTGCTACGTCTTCGTCTACACCGTCTGGCTCAAGCGGTCGAGTCCCCAGAACATCGTGATCGGGGGCGCGGCCGGCGCCTTTCCGCCGCTGGTCGGCTGGGCCGCGATGACCAATCGCCTCGACCTCGCGGCGATCTATCTCTTCGCCATCATCTTCTACTGGACCCCGCCGCACTTCTGGGCGCTCGCCCTCATCAAGCGCGGCGAGTACGCCAAGGCGGGCATCCCCATGCTGCCGGTGGTCCGGGGGGAGCGCCGCACGAAGTTCGAGATGCTGGTGTACACGCTGATGCTGCTGCCGATCACACTCATGCCCGTGCTCTTCGGCGCCTTCGGCGCCTTCTACGCCGTCGCCGCCGGGCTGCTCGGCGCCCCGCTCCTGTGGTATTGCGTCCGCCTGCTGCGCGAGCCGACCGTGACGCCGACCGCCTGGAAGCTGTACCGCTACTCCCTCCTCTACCTCGCCCTGCTCTTCGTGGCCATGGGCATCGACCGCCATCTCCCCGGCGTGGCGGTCGCCCCCGACGGCGTGCTCATCCTGAGCAACCCGAGCCAGGAAGCGCTCGCCCCGGTCCACTGAATTAGCTTTGGCAGGAATGACATCCACCCAGGATCCCGCGCCCGGTAGCCGCAGGCGTCTTCCTTTACCGGGCCACCTGAGCCGGCTCTGGCCCAGGGTCCGGCCGTACCGCGGTGGTCTGGCGCTCGCGGTCATCGCGCTGCTCCTGAGCGCGGCGATCGGGCTCGCGTTTCCGCAGATCGTCCGCTACCTGCTGGACGCCGCGTTCCTGAAGCACGACCGGAGTCTGCTCGACCGGATCGGCCTCCTGCTCCTGGCGCTGTTCGTCGCCCAGGCGTTCCTGAACTACGTCCAGACCTACTATCTCAGCGCCACCGGCGAGCGGGCGGTGGCGGGGCTCCGCCGCGAGCTGTTCGAGAAGCTCCTCACCATGCCGCCCGGTTTCTTCGCGGAGCGGCGGACGGGCGAGCTCACCAGCCGGCTCACCACCGACATCGGCCAGCTCCAGAGCGTGATGAGCCATCAGATCGCCGAGTTCTCCCGCCAGCTGCTCGCACTGGTCGGCGGAGTCGTGCTGCTCACGCTGATGCAGCCGCGCCTCACGTTCACCGCGATCGGCGTGGTCCCCGTTGTAGTGGGGTCCGCCTTCTACTTCGGGCGCCGGCTCAAGCGGATGACGACCGGCGTGCAGGACAGGGTGGCCGAGGCCACCGCCGTCGCCGAGGAAGCGTTGAGCCAGATCCGCACGGTCCAGAGCTTCGCGCAGGAGCCGGCCGAGCGCGAGCGTTACGGCGAGCGGGTGACCGCGAGCGTGAAGGCCGCGCTGATCCGGGCGGAGGTCCGGGGCCTCTTCTTCGGGGTGCTCACCTTCACCACTTTCGGCGGCATTGTCTTCGTCCTCTGGCAGGGCGGCCTGCTGGTGCTGGACGGAAGGCTGACGCCCGGCGCCCTGGTCTCGTTCCTCCTTTACACGGTGACCATCGCCGCGGCGATCGGTGCGCTCGCGTCCTTCTTCACCAGCTACCAGGAGGCGGTCGGCGCGGCGGAGCGAGTGTTCCAGCTGCTGGAGATGGTCTCCCCTATCGCCGACCCGCCCGTGCCCCGCCAGCTTCCCCCGCCGGTCCGGGGCGCGGTGACGTTCGAGCGGGTCTCGTTCCGCTACCTCGCCGATCCCGCGGCGCCGTGGACCCTGCGGGAGATCCAGCTCGATGTCGCCCCCGGCGAGATCGTGGCGCTCGTCGGCCCGTCCGGCGCGGGCAAGACCACCCTCGTCTCCCTTCTCCCGCGTTTCTGGGACGTGCTCGAAGGCCGGATTCTGCTGGACGGCATCGACGTGCGCGACCTTCGCCTGGCGGACCTGCGCGGTGCCATCGGGCTGGTGCCGCAGGAGCCGGCGCTCTTCAGCGGGACGGTCCGCGACAACATCGCCTACGCCCGCCCGGGCGCGACGCGTGAGGAAGTCGACGCGGCGGCGCGGGCGGCCCACGCGCACGAGTTCGTGGAGCGGCTACCCCAGGGCTACGACACGATGGTGGGCGAGCGGGGCATCAAGCTCTCGGGTGGACAGCGGCAGCGCATCGCGATCGCACGGGCGATCCTCAAGGACCCGGCCGTGCTGATCCTGGACGAGGCCACCAGCAGCCTGGACACCGAGAGCGAGCGGCTGATCGAGGACGCCATGGAGCGCCTGCTCGTCGGTCGCACCACGCTCATCATCGCCCACCGGCTGAGCACCGTGCGCCGAGCCGACCGGCTGATCGTGCTGGACCACGGTCGGATCGTCGAGGAAGGGAGTCACACCGAGCTGGTGGCGCGGGGCGGCCTGTACGCCCGTTTGTACCAGCAGCAGTTCCGCGAGGGCGATGTCCAGCTGACGGCGGTGAACAGTGAACGGTGAGCGGGCGCCCGGGTGATCCTCGGAGCCCCCTGTTCACTGTTTACTGTTCACTGGTCACTGGTCACGGCTTCCTCTCCCATCACGAACTCGGCGCGGCGTTCCTCCGTCCTCCCCGCCAGCTCCACCGAAACCACCAGCGTGTACCGTCCCGGAGGCAGTCCGGCGAGGCTTACGTGGCCGTGCAGCGTGCTGCCGCCCGAGCGCACCTGCACCGGGACCGACCGCCAGCGGAGCGGGACGGCCCCGGCTGCGTCTTCCACCCGCACCGACATGGTGCCCGTGTCCTCGCGCTCACCCGCGGCGTACACCTCGAGCAGATAGTGGGCGGTGCTGCGCAGCGGTCCGAGACGGGGGACCGCCGCCACCGTCACCAGTGCCCCGCCTCGACGCAGCTCGCCGGCCTGGGGCACGCTGTCGCCGGCCGACGCGAGCCGGATGCCCGGAGAGAGCAGCAGGTCCGACACGCCCGGCTGGTGGTCGAACGCCTCGAGCTCGAGACCTGAGCGCGACTCGCGCCCCGTCACCCGATTCTTCACCGTGGCTTCGAGCCGGTACCGTCCCGGCGTTACCAGAAACTCGATCGTCTCGACCACGCACGGTCCCGAATGCCGCCCGGCCGGAACGGTCGCCTTCCACGCCTCGGCGCCAATGGTGCTCCCGGTCGAGTCGCTGATCCGGAAGGCCACCTGGTAGACGGAGCCGCTCGAGTCGACGACGGAGTAGGGGATTTCGAGGAAGACGGTGACCCGGGTGCGGCTGTGGTCGGCGCGGTAGAAGCGCACGGCACGGAGGGGCAGCTGGTCGCCGCTCTGGCGGACCGCCGGCCGGGAGGTGCTCGCGACGGCGAGCGCCGCGGCGAGGAGCAGGCGCATCGCCTCAGCCGCGCGGGGTGATCAGCTCTCGCTGCGGCTCGCGCGGAGTGACGACCGGGCCTTCGGGTCCCCAGAACATGTTCACCTCACTCCGGATGCCGAACTCGCCCGGCAGGTAGACACCGGGCTCGACAGAGAAGCCGATCCCCGGGCCCAGCAAGCGATCGTCGTGCGTCTCGTAGTCATCCAGATGAGGACCCGAGCCGTGGAGGTCCCGGTCGATCGAATGCCCGGTCCGGTGTACGAACCACTGGCCGAACCCGGCGCCCTCGATCACCGCCCGGGCGGCGCGGTCACCCTCGAACCCGGCGATCGGTCGGCCGGCGCGCGCGGCGTCGCGAATCGCTGCGATGGCCGCGTCCCGGGCGTCGCGCACCACGGTCCACACTTCCCTGACGCGGGCCGGCGGGTCGGTGCCGGCGAAGCCCATCCACGTCTGATCGGCGGAGACTCCTGCGTCCGGCGCCCCCCACAGATCCAGCAGCACTACCTGCCCCGCCGCGAGCGTCGCGTCCCGCCCCGCGATCGGCTCGTAATGCGGGGTCGCCGCGTTGGCGCCGAAGGCGACGATCGGCGGATGCTCGAACGCGAGCCCGTGCGAGCGCAACGCCTCCACCACCCGCTCCTGCACCGCCGATTCCGTCGTCCCGGGCTCGCGAACCACCCGGGCCAGCTCGCTGCGGGCCACGGCGGCAATTGTCTCCGCCGCGGCGACGTGTCCGGCGATTTCAGCGGCATTCCAGCGTGCGGCAAAGCGGGAGACGAGCGGACCCGAGGGAACGACACGCGCGCCAAGGCGGCGGATCAGCTCCACGACACCGAATGGAACGCGGTCGAGATAGGGCACCGCGTCTTCGGGCGATATCTCCATCGCGAGCGTGCGTCCCGCGACCAGCGACGCGAGCGCCGCATGCAGCTCCTCCCAGCGGGCATAGGGCACTACGCGCCCGGGGAAGCCATCCACACCTTGCAGCTCGATCCGGTGCGCCACGGCGACCGGCTCGCCTTCGCGCGGCAACAGCACGAAGAGTCGCCGCGTCCCCATGCCGCCGACGCCGAGCACCCGTGCGGCCACGGGGTTGACCCCGCGGAAGTCGTACAGGAGCCACCCGTCCGCACCAGCCTCGTCCAGCGCCGCCCTGAGCGCCGTGCGGTCCACCCCCGCGAGCGGGCTCACTCGTAGTCTCCCGCGCGGTGGGCACGCCAGAGGCAGGCCTGATCGCCTCGCCCTTCGCAATGCTCGTGGACCATGGTGCCCTCGAAGCTGACGAGACTCCGCAGGAGCTCTCCGTAGGCGGCGCCGTAGAAGGCGCAGGCGCTGCCGTCGGGAATCGCGCTCACGGAGAGCGGGCGCAGCATGCGAACCTCCGGATCGGGTCCCTGGGCCAGCTCGCCGCGGAAGTAGGTCGCGGCCAGCCGCCGCGCGGCACGCCGGGCGAGCCGCTGGCCCAGCGCCGAGGGAGAGACCTTCACCAGTGCGCGGGACCCGCCGCTCGCCCGCACGGCGTAGCGCGCGGCGCGGCGGCCCGCATCGGCGAACACCAGCGGCGCGTCGGGCCGCCGGCCGACCAGCCGGAGCACCGAGACCAGCTCGTCCTCCGTGACGTTACCCTCCCGGTCGGCCGCCTGGCGGTAGCGATCGATCTGCGCCGCGACGGTGTCGCTCAGCCCGAGGCGGCGCGACACGATATCCTTCGCCATCACTTCGAGCCCGTCCTCGACCGGCGTGTCGAGGTTCCGGAGCGCTTCCAGCAGGCTCAAGGGGAGAAACGCGGGAATCGGTGGTGAGTCGGGCACGGGGGTGGGGGCGCGGGCGCGTCCAGACTGCGAGACGGGGCGGAACATAGCCGGAGGACCGCAAGCCATCCAGGGGGTCCTTGCGCGAGGGGACTGGCCTGGGAACATTGCGGCATGACCGACCCTGCACCCGACCGGAGTGCGTTCGAGGCGGAGGTCCTTCCGCAGCTCGACAGCCTCTACCGGCTGGCACTCCGGCTCACGACGGACCCGAGCAGGGCGGAAGACCTGGTGCAGGACACGGTGCTCAAGGCCTTCCGCTCCTGGCAGCGCTTCCAGCCCGGAACCAACATCCGCAGCTGGCTGTTCACGATCTTGCGGAACACGTTCATCAACGACTACCGCCGCCGGCAGCGGGAGCCGATCGCGATGGACTTAGACGCCGTCGAGCCGCATGCCGTCTCCCGGGCGGCGCAAGACGAGGACCCGGAGGGGGCGTTCTTCTCGCAGATCGTGGACGCCAAGGTCCTCGGCGCAATCGACGCACTGCCAGAGGAGTTTCGCGAGGTGCTGGTGCTGAGCGATATCGAGAACATGAGCTACGCGGACATCGCCGAGGTTCTCGGCGTCCCGGTGGGAACGGTCAAGTCGCGCCTGTTCCGCGCGCGCCGTCAGCTCCAGGGGGTGCTCTACGACCACGCTGTGGAAATGGGCTACATCAGGGCGCGAGATCGTGCGCCGGCCAAGCAGTAGCATGCGGGGGACGACCTGATGGCGGGCGGACCGAACTGCCGCGAGGCATTGGCGCTCCTGCAGGACTACCTCAAGCAGGAGCTGACGCCCGAGCTCGAAGCCAAGATCACGAGCCATATCCAGAAGTGCCGGCCGTGCTTCGCCAACCTCCAGTTCGAGCGCGGGTTCCTCGAAATGCTGGAGCGAAAGGCCAAAGGGCAGTGCTGCCCTGATCGGCTCCGCAACCGCATCCTCGCCGAGCTCCGCGACGCGCCCGACGCCTAGGGCGCGCGCCTTTCCACCAAGTGTCCACAGCGCTGGCCGTCGTGCTCGCCGCGGGGTTCGCGGCGGCGGGGTGGCGTGCCGGCGCCCTGACCGGGACGGGCGCCCTGGCGGCGACCCTCGTCGGCACAGCCGTCCTCACGAACGCCGGATGGCCGGGGGCGGCCGTCCTCGGCGCTTTCTTCGTCTCGAGCAGCGGGGTGTCCCGGGTCCGGCCCCCCGCGCCAGCCGTGGGCGACGCCAAGGGAGACCGCCGCGACCACTGGCAAGTCCTCGCCAACGGTGGCCCGGCTGCCCTGGGCGCGCTGCTCGCGCGCGACCAGCCAACCCTCGCGCTCTGGACCACGACTGCCAGCCTGGCGGCAGCGGCGGCCGACACCTGGGCCACCTCGATCGGTGCATGGAGCCGATCCATGCCGCGTCACCTGCTCACCTGGCGGCCGGTACCTCCCGGCACGAGCGGGGGCATCACGCCGTACGGTTGCCTGGGGGCTGCTGGCGGCGCCCTGCTGGTGGCCGGCACAGGAGCGTTGGCCGGTCACGATCCGCGGCTCTGGGCTCTCGCTGCAATAGGTTTCGGGGGGATGGTCGTCGACTCGGCCCTCGGCGCCACCGCGCAGGGCCGCTTTCGCTGCGGGGCGTGCGGCGAACCCTCGGAGTGGCGGGTTCACCGCTGCGGCGCGGTCACGATCCGCGAAGGAGGCTGGCATTGGCTGGACAACGATGGGGTGAACGCTCTCGCCACCACGCTCGCCGCGCTGGCCGGCTGGGTCTCATGGGCATGGCTCTCGGCCGGGTGGCGCTAGCCGGGAGCTTCAGCCCCACCCCTACGGCCGATGCGACCACCGGCGGGCTGGCGTGATCGATGAGTGCCCTTCTGGCCGACGTGCTGATCGTGGGAGCCGGGCCGGCGGGCAGCGCCAGCGCGGCGCTGCTCGCCCGGCGCGGCCTCGAGGTCGTGGTGATCGACCGGGCCGCGTTCCCCCGGGACAAGGCGTGCTCCGAGTACCTGAGCCCCGAGGGGGTCCGGGTGCTCGAGCGCCTCGGTGTCGTTGGCGATCTCGAGCGCGCAGGCGCGCGCGCGCTCGCCGGAACAGTCGTGCGGGGCCCGCGAGGCGCGCGACTGCACGGCCTCTTCGCCGAAGCCCGCCCGGTCCCCGGTCGCGTCACGGGCCTCTCCGTGCCGCGGTCGGTGCTCGACGCCCGGCTGGTCGCTGCCGCCCGCGACGCCGGGGCTCGGGTGCTCGAGCGGACGGTGCTGGAGGAGCTGCTGTATGAGGATGCCGCGGTGGCAGGCGCCGTCGTCCGCGGACCCGAAGGCCGGCGCCTCATCCGCGCACGGCTCACCATCGGCGCCGACGGGCTCCGCTCGCTGGTAGCCCGACGCCTCGGCGTGCGGGGGAGCGGTGGTCGTCCTCGGCGGTTCGCATTCGTCGCGCATGTCGAAGGCGTCCCGGATCTTGCCGACTCGGCCGAGATGCATGTCGCAGCGGACGGGTACGTCGGGCTCAACCAGGTGGGCCAGGACCTTGCCAACGTGGCGCTCGTGGTCCCGGCGGCGCTGTTAGCCGCGGCCCGTGGCCGCGCGGCCGACTTCTTCTTCGAGCGATTGGAACGGTTCCCCGGCGTGCGAGGCCGCGTGGACCGCAGCCGCATCCGCCGCGGCCTGCTCACGACCGGGCCCTTCGCGGCGTGGTCGCGCCGCACGATTGCACCCGGCGCTCTTCTCGTGGGCGATGCGGCCGATTTCTTCGACCCGTTCACGGGCGAGGGAATTTGTGCGGCGCTACGCGGGTCGGAGCTGGTAGCAGAGCATGCGGGCGCAGCGCTCGAGACGCCGGGAACTGTGGACGTCCGGCGGCTCGAGCCGTATGCCGCCGCGCGCCGCCGCGCGTTCGCCGGGAAATGGGCGGTGGAAAGATTGATCGGTTACGCCATGGCGTGGCCCGCGCTCTTCGACCGCGCCGTCGAGCGGCTCGGGCGGCGGGAGGGCATGGCCCACACCCTCATCGGGGTCACCGGTGACTTGATACCGGCCAGCGCGGTTCTGAACCCCGTGTTTCTCGCCCGGATGGTCCTGTGAGCATGCCCGACGTGGACGATGCCCAGTTCCGCCAGCTGCTTGGGCGCTTTGCGACGGGCGTCGTGGTGATCACCGTGACCGCCCCCGACGGCCGGCCCCACGGCATGACCGCGAACAGCCTCGCCTCCGTCTCACTGCGGCCGCCGCTGGTCTCGCTTGCCGTCGATCACCTGGCCGAGCTGCACGGGCTCATCACCCGGCTCGACGTGTTCGTCGCCAACGTCCTCTCGAGCCACCAGGAAGCCCTCTCACGGCGCTTCGCGGACCCGCACGACGACCGGTTCGACGGCGTGGGCTATTCCGTGAGCCGGAACGGCGGCATCCTGCTGGACGGAGTCCTCGCCCACATCGAGTGCGTGCGCCACGCCCAGATGGAGGCGGGCGACCACACCATCGTGATCGGCCGGGTCGTGGGCGGTGCGACCCGCGACGGCCGGCCGCTCCTGTACTACCGCGGCGGCTACGGGACGCTGGGGTGACCGACGTGCCACTCGCCACGCGCCGGCTCGGCGCCGAGCTGTTCGACGACGCCTCCGGAAGCCCAGCGGCAGTGGAGTTGTCCCTCCGCAACATCGCCCGCGCCAACCGCTGGTTCGGCGGAACGGCTGCGCTGTGCTGGGGCCTGGGACGGGCCCTTCGCGGCGTTCCCGCCGGGACCCGGGTCACGCTGCTCGACGTCGGCACCGGCCTGGGCGATGTTCCCCGGGCGGCCGCGGCGTGGGGCGCGCGGCACGGTATCCACTTGGCGCCGTTCGGGCTCGAGCGCCACCCGGTGGCCGCCCGGCTCGCCGCCGCGCGCGGGCTGCCGACCGTGGTCGGCTGCGCCGGCGCCCCTCCCGTGTCCGAGAAGAGCGTGGACGTCGTCTCCGTCTGCATGGTCGCGCATCACTATGAGCCGGACTCCGTCGTCGAGCTGTTCCGCACCTGCGACCGGCTCGCCCGCCGGGCCGTCGTCGTCGCGGACCTGCTGCGCTCTCCGGTGGCCGCCGCCGCCTGGTGGTGGGGCTCCCGCGCGCTCGGGTTCGATCCGGTGACGATCGAGGACGGCAGGACGTCCATCCGGCGCGGCTTCACGACCGGGGAGCTGACGCGGCTGCTCGTGGCGGCGGGCGTGTCGGCCGTGGTGGCGCGCCGCCCAGGCTGGCGGCTGGTCGCGCTCTGGGCACCAGGCACAGCCTGATGCGCACCGAAGACCGGCTCTTCATGCGGGCCCCGGTTGCCCGGGTCTTCCAGGCGGCCGCGAACGTGGAGCGGTGGCCCGAGCTGCTGAGCCACTATCGGTGGGTACGGATGCTCGAGCGGCGGGGCGACGGTGGAATCGTGGAGATGGCCGCGTGGCGCCCGTTCGGGCCGCTCCGGTATCCCACGTGGTGGGTGTCGGAAATGTGGGTTGACGCAACCAGGCCCGCCGTGCGCTACCGGCACGTGCGCGGCATCACCGCCGGCATGGACGTCGAATGGCGCCTGGAGCCGGCTTTCGAAGGGACCGACGTGACGATCGTGCACGAGTGGAGCGGGCCGGGCTGGCCCCTGATCAGCCGGCCCGCGGCCGAGTGGGTGATCGGGCCGGTATTCGTTCAGGGAATCGCATCGCGCACGCTCGCGGGAATCCGGCGCGAGGTGGAGCGGGCCGATGCCTGAGCCGCGGCGCGTGGTGGTGACCGGCATCGGCGCGATCACGCCGATCGGCACCGGTGTCGCGGGGCTCTGGAGCGGGCTGCGCGAGCGTCGCTCGGCGGTGCAGTGCGTCACGCGCTTCGACCCAACTCCATTCAAGAGCCGGATCGCCGCCCAGGTGAACGACTTCGTCGCCACCGACCATCTCGAGGAGCGCCGGGCTCGGCGGCTGGACCGCTTCGGCCATTTTACCGTCGCCGCAGCCCGGCTGGCCCTCGCCTACTCGAGCCTCGACCTCGCCCGCGAGAATCCCGACCTCGTCGGCGCGATGATGGGGACCGCGCTCGGCGGTGTGGCGTTCGCCGAGCACCAGTACCGGGAATATCTCCAGGGCGGGCCCAGGGCGGTGGATCCAACGCTGGCGCTCACAGTCTTCGCCGGCGCGGCCAGCTGCAACGTGGCGATCGAGTTCGGGATCAGCGGCCCGAACTCGACCAACGGCATGAGTTGCGCCTCGGGCACCATCGCCATCGGCGAGGCCTTCCGCACGATCGTCCGCGGCGAGGCCGACACGATGCTGGCGGGAGCGTCGGAGGCGCCGCTTGCGCCGCTCTGCTTCGGCGCGTTCGCGATCATCCGCGCCATGTCCACCAGGAACGACGACCCGGGCCGCGCCAGCCGCCCCTTCGACCGGGGGCGTGACGGGTTCGTGATGGGCGAGGGCGCCGCCCTGCTCGTCCTGGAAGAGCGGAGCCGCGCGCTCGCCCGGGGCGCTCCGGTGTACGCGGAGATCTGTGGTTACGGCCTGAGCAACGACGCGTACCACATGACCGCCCCCCGCCCGGACGGGCGCCAGGCGGCGCGCGCCATGCAGCTCGCGCTTCGAGAGGCGCGCGTCGCGCCGACGGACATCGGGTACATCAACGCGCACGGCTCCTCCACGCCGCTCAACGACCCGACCGAGACGTCCTCCATCAAGCAGGTCTTTGGCGACCACGCGTACCGGGTGCCGCTCAGCGGCACGAAGGGGTACTACGGCCACGCCCTGGGCGCGAGCGGCGCCATCGAGGCCGCCATCTGCGCGCTGTCCCTCCGCCACGGCTGGCTGCCGCCTACGGTCAACCTGGAGAGTCCCGATCCCGCCTGCGACCTGGATTACATCCGGGACGACGGCCGGGACGCGAGACCAGAGTTCATGCTGAGCAATTCGTTCGGGTTCGGGGGGATCAACGCGAGCCTGGTGTTCCGCCGGCCGGAGTGAGGCGCCCTCTCTCACTTCCTCGCTTTGCGCAGCAAGCTCACGAAATAGAGCAGCAGGATGAGCGCCGCCACGACGTATGCCGCGACGGCGTAGCCGCCGTTGGCCGGAGGCTCAGCCGGCATCGTGAGCCTCCCGGGCCTCGGCCGCGAGGCCGATGCCGTAGCGCAGCGTCACCAAGCCGACGTAGAGGAGGGTGAACATCAGGGTCGAGACGAGCAGCGTGCGCAGCATCTCCCAGGGCAACGACGGCGCACTCGGCTTGAGGACGATCGGCTGCGGGTGCAGCGTGCGGAAGAGGTAGACGCTCAGGTGCACGAAGGGCACGAGGACGAGGCCCATGATCCCCACCACGGCGCTGAACCGCGCCCGCTCGCGCCGGTCGTGCAGGGCGCCGCGGAGCGAGAGATACCCCACGAAGAGGAAGAACAGAAACAGGGTGAGCGTGAGGCGCGCGTCCCAGGTCCACCAGGTGCCCCAGATCGGCTTGGCCCAGATCGGCCCGGTCGTGAGCATCACCGCCGCGAACACCACACCCACCTCGGCCGAGGAGGCGGCGAAGCGGTCGAGCCGCGGGTCCTCGAGCCAGAGGTAGAGCACGCTCACGATCCCGACGAGCGAGAACGCGAGCAACGCGCTCCAGGCCGCCGGCACGTGCAAATAGAAGATCTTCTGCGCCACGCCCTGGCGCGCCTCGATCGGAGTGAACGCCGCCGCCAGGACGTACACCCCGGCGATGCCGAGCAGGGCGATCGTGCTGAGGACGGTCCCGCGCCGGATGACGGCGCGGGCGCGATCCAGGCCGGGCGGCGGCACGGCGGCGGTCATTCGTCCACCACGGAGGAGAAAACCAGGGCGGCCAGCGTCACGAACACGACGTCGTACGCGGCGAGTATTCTAAGCCAGCCGAGCATCTCGCTCAACGGACGGTCGGCGAGCAGACGCGACGTCACCTGCACCGCTCCGACCAGCGGCGGCACCATGAAGGGCAGGAGCAGCACCGGGAGGAGCAGCTCCGCGAACCGTGTCCGCACCGCCATTGCTCCGAACACGGTGCCCACCGCCACGAATCCGATCGTGGCGAGCACCGCGGTTCCCACAATCCCCCAGAGCGAGCGCGACAGGTCCACGTTGAAGAACAGGACGAAAAGCGGCAGCGCCACCGCCTCCACCGCCGCCACGAAGGCGAGATTCGCCAGCAGTTTGCCGGCGAACAAGGCGCCGCGCGGGATCGGCGCGAGCAGAAGCCCGTCGATCGCGTCGTGCTCGCGCTCGACGGTGAAGGCCCGGTTCATCGCCACCATTGCCGCAAAGGCGAAGGTCACCCACAGCGCGCTGGGGGCCAGGTCGCCGGCGGACAGAGCGGTCGGATCCCTAGCGAAGTTGAAGATCACCAGGACCAGCGCAGCGAAGACCGTGGCGGAGAGTAGTGCCGTTTTGCTCCGAAGCTCGGCCCGGATGTCCTTGCCCGCGACCACCAGCGCCAGCCGGAGGCCCTCAGGCATGCACCAGCGCGTGGTAGCGCGGGAGGAACCCCGCCAGCTCCCCCACCCGCGGCTCCTCCAGCACCCAGCGGCCGCCGGCGAGCACGGCAACCCGGGAAGCGAGCTGCCACGCCTCGTCGAGGTGGTGGGTCACCAGCACCAGGGCGAGGCCGGCCGCGAGCCGTTCGGCCAGGAGCTCCCGGAGCCGCTCGCCCGCCGGCGCGTCGAGGCCGGTGAAGGGCTCGTCCAGCAGCAGCAACCGCGGCGCGTGCACCAGCGCCCGAGCGATCGAGGCTCGCTGGAGCAGCCCCCGGCTCAGGTGTCTGGGCCGCTCGTCGCCCCGGCTGTCGAGCCCTACGGCGGCGAGCGCCCGCTCCGCGGCCGCTCCGGGATCGGGAAGGCCGTAGAGGCGCGCGGCCAGCACGACGTTCTCGCGCACGGTGAGGTCGTCGTAGAGCATCGACTGGTGGGAGACGAAGCCGATCGGGCGGCGAGCGTCAGGGTTCGACGGGCCAACCCGCGCGCCCAGCACCCAGACCTCGCCGGAACTCGGCCGAGCGAGCCCCGCCAGCACCCTGAGGAGCGTGGTCTTGCCCGCGCCGTTGGCGCCCGCCACCACCAGCGCTTCACCCGCCCGCACCCGGACGTCGAGACCCCGGAGCACGCGCAGCGCGCCGAACGCACGCTCGAGACCGACTGCGTCGAGAATCGCGTCGTCAGAGGACGGCATCGATGCGTGCGCCGAGCTCGTCGAGACGGAAGGGTTTGAGGATGTAACCGGAGTGGGGAAGATCCAGCACTTTGAGCTGGGGCTCGATACTCATGTAGGCGGTCGTGATGATGACCGGCAGGTCCGGCTGCGAGTGGCGGATGCGGCGGAGAAGGTCCACCCCGTCGGTGTCCGGGAGCCGCATGTCGAGCACGGCCACGTCCGGCGGATGCTCCGCCAACAGAGCGAGCGCCTCGGCGCCGGTGCTGGCGAAGAAGAGATCGTATCGCGGGTTGAAGTGCCGCTCGTAACTCAGTCGCAGGGCCGGCTCATCCTCCACGAACAGGACGCGCCGGCGCCCCTTGTCGTCAGTCATGCTTTGGCCTTCGAACGCGGGTCCGGGTACCGGACCCAGCGGGGTCACGCAGGGGAAACGAACGGAGGAACACTAATTCGCCGGCAGGACACCGTCCATAGCGCGAGCGGCAGGAGCCGGGGTCAGGAGACCCCGGCCTCCAGCTGGAACAGATCGACGAGCTTGGTGACGACGAGCAGGAACCGGAGCTCGTCGTTGGGATTGCGGAGGACGACCACCTGCCGTCGCTCGGCGGCGCGTCGCTGGATCAGCATCAGGACGCCGAGTCCCGCGGAGTCGACCTGCCGCGTGCGGCTGAGATCGATGATCAGGTGCCCGGTCCCGTCGGGCAGCGAGTCCAGCATCTGGACCGCTGCCTTGCGAAACTCGACCCGGGTGTCGAGACCCAGGCGGTCGGGCGCAATAAGTTCGCGAGCTGTGCCGTGCGTGGTGTTCATGAGGCCTCCCACACCCGACAAGGCTCGCGCGCAACTGCGGCTGGCCTAGTCCACCTTCGGCACCGAGCTATCTCACCCAATCCAAGACGGGCGGATGAGACCTCTAGTTTTGCGGCCCCGGATCGCTCCGGGTGTGCTCTTATCGGGCGGATTTTTTTGTTCCGGGCCACCCTATGCGGCCCGACCACCCCATGGGCGAGAGCGGTGCCATCAGTCATAACTGTAATTGCATCAACGTGTTCCGCACGCCACCCAGCCGAGGAGGGAGGCCAGCTCCACCGCACTCCGCGGCAGACTCGGGAGAACTGCAACCGGGCTCTGGCTCCCGGACCCGGGCGGCCCTACCTTGAGTCTCCACCGTCATTCCCGGCCCCATGACCAACCAGTTGGACACCCTGCTCACCGAGTCGCGCCGCTTTCCCCCGCCCGCGGAATTCGCCGCGCAGGCCCTCGCGAAGCCTGATCTCTACGAGCGGGCCCGTCGGGATCGCCTCGACTTCTGGGCCGAGCAGGCGCGCACCCTCGACTGGCTGGCGCCCTGGAGTCGCGTGCTCGAGTGGACGCCGCCGCACGCCAAGTGGTTCGTCGGGGGCAAGCTCAACGTCGCCGCCAACTGCCTCGACCGCCATATCGAGGGCGCGCGTCGCAACAAGGCCGCGATCATCTGGGAGGGCGAGCCCGGCGATCGCCGGGTCCTCACGTACTGGGATCTCGCGCGCGAGGTGAGCCGCTGCGCCAACGCCCTCAAGACGCTCGGGGTGAGGCGGGGCGACCGGGTCGCGATCTACCTGCCCATGATTCCCGAGGCCGCCATCGCCATGCTGGCCTGCGCCCGGATCGGGGCCGTGCATTCGGTCGTGTTCGGCGGCTTCTCCGCCGAGTCGCTGCGGGACCGGATCAACGATGCCCGCGCGGTCGCGCTCATCACCGCCGACGGGGGCTATCGGCGCGGGCAGGTCCTGTCGCTCAAGCGGTTCGCCGACGAGGCCCTGGCCGAGTGTCCGAGCATCCGGCACGTCATCGTGGTACGCCGCCGTCCGGGCGGCGAAGGCGACGAGAGCTGGACCACGATGCAGGAAGGGCGGGACCATTGGTGGCACCGCGTGCTCGAGGCGGCGTCGAGCCAGTGCGAGGCGGCGGTGATGGATGCGGAGGACGTGCTGTTCATCCTCTACACCTCCGGCACCACCGGGAAGCCGAAGGGAATCGTGCACACCACCGGCGGCTATCTCACCCACGTGGCCGCGACGACCAGGTACGTATTCGACCTCAAGGACGACGACGTCTTCTGGTGCACCGCCGACGTGGGCTGGGTGACCGGCCACTCCTACGTCGTTTACGGCCCGCTCGCCATCGGCGCGACCGTCTTCATGTATGAAGGGGCGCCCGACTGGCCCGAACGCGACCGGTTCTGGTCGCTCATCGCCCGCTACGGCGTGACCGTGTTCTACACCGCGCCCACCGCCATCCGCGCCTTCATGAAGTGGGGGCCCGGCCTCCCCGCCCGCCACGACCTCTCGACGCTCCGGCTGCTCGGCAGCGTGGGCGAGCCCATCAACCCCGAAGCGTGGATGTGGTATCGCGAGCACATCGGTCGCGGGCGTTGCCCCATCGTGGACACCTGGTGGCAGACCGAGACCGGCGGCATCATGATCACCCCGCTGCCGGGCGTCACGACGACGAAGCCCGGTTCCGCCACGGTCCCGTTCCCCGGCATCTCGATCGAGCTCGTGGACACGGCCGGCACGCCGGTGACGCAGGGTGGCGGCTTCCTCACGATCACCGAGCCCTGGCCGGGGATGCTTCGCACCATCTACGGCGACGACGAGCGCTATCACGACACCTACTGGACCCGGTTTCCCGGTCGCTACTTCGCCGGTGATGGCGCCAAGCTCGACGAGCACGGCTACTGGTGGCTGCTCGGCCGGGTGGACGACGTGCTCAACGTGGCGGGACACCGCATCGGGACGATGGAGGTGGAGAGCGCCCTGGTGGATCACCCGGCCGTCGCCGAGGCCGCGGTGGTCGGGAAGGTGCACGAGCTCAAGGGACACGTGCTCGCGGCATTCGTGACTCTCAAAGAAGGACACCAGCCGACGGCGGAGCTCAAGGACGACTTGAAGGAACACGTCGTCCGCAAGATCGGACCGATTGCGCGGCCCGACGACATCCTCTTCTCCGCCGATCTGCCCAAGACCCGGAGCGGGAAGATCATGCGCCGGCTGCTCAAGGACATCGCGGAGGGACGCGCGCTGGGCGACACGACCACGCTGGCTGACCCGAACGTGGTGAACCGGTTGAAGGAGATGTACGAGGGACAGGAGGCATAGGAGGCGGTTAGCCGCTACAACTGTATCTGCGCCCCCAGCTCGACGACCCGGTTCGGCGGCAGCCCGAAGAACGTGGCCGCCGACTGGGCGTTCCGGGTCATCACGATGAACAGCCGCTTGCGCCACGTCGCCATCTTGCTCCTGCCGGTCGCAATCAACGTCTCCCGCCCCAGATAGAACGTCGTCTGCATCAGATTCACCGTGAGGCCGAGCCCGATCGGAGGCGGTTGGGCCAAGGCTTTCACCACGGTGGGGACGTCGGGCGTCTCCATGAAGCCGTACTGCGCGATCACCTGGCAGAAGCCTTCACCCAGAGCCCGCGTGCGCAGCCGCTCCTGCTCCGGGACGGCCGGGATCTCCTTCGTGACGATCGACAACAGGATCACCCGCTCGTGCAGCACCTGGTTGTGCTTCAGATGGTGCAGCAGCACCGGCGGTGCCCCGCTCGCGTCCGACGTCAGGAACACCGCCACGCCGGGCACCCTCGGCGGCTTCCGCCGTGCGATGTCCCGGAGGAAGAGGTCCATCGGGAGCGAGTTCTCGCGCATGATGCCGCCCAGCAGGACCCGGCCCTGCTTCCACGTCGCCATCAACGTGAAGATCGCGAGCGCCACGACGATGGGGAACCAGCCGCCGCTCGGCACTTTGACCAGGTTCGCCGAGAAGAAGGTGAGGTCCACGACCAGGAAGAGTCCGGCCAGACCGCCGGCCTTCCAGAGCGGCCAGCGCCACCGGGCCCGCATCACCTCGTAGTACAGCACCGTCGTGATGGTCATGGTGCCCGTCACCGCGATCCCGTACGCCGCGGCCAGGTTGCTCGATGACCGATAGGCCAGCACCAGCCCGATGCAGGCCACCGCGAGCGCCTGATTCACCTCGGGGATGTAGATCTGCCCCACCTCGGTGTGCGACGTGTGCCTGATCGTGACCCGGGGACAGTAGCCCAGCTGCACCGCCTGCTGCGTGAGCGAGAACGCCCCGGAGATGAGGGCCTGGGATGCGACGATCGCCGCCGCGGTCGCCACCACGATCATCGGCAGCAGGAGCGGCGTCGGCACCAGCCCGTAGAACGGGTTCGACGCCGATGCCGGATCGTGCAGCAGGAGCGCCCCCTGCCCGAAGTAGTTGATCAGGAGGGCCGGGAGCACGAGCCCGAACCACGCGAGCCGGATGGGACGCTTCCCGAAGTGCCCCATGTCGGCGTAAAGGGCCTCGCCGCCGGTGAACACGAGCACAACGGCCCCCAGAATCAGGAACCCGCGGAGGCCGTCCTCGAGAAAGAACTTCACCGCGTACCACGGATTCACCGCCCGGAGCACCGAGGGATCGAGCAGGATGCCCCTGATTCCCAGCAGCGTGATGCAGATGAACCAGACCAGCGTGATCGGCCCGAAGACGGCGCCGACGCCGGCAGTGCCGCGCTTCTGGAAGAGAAACAGGCCGAGCAGGATCGCGACGGTGATGGGCACGACGAACGGATCGAAGGCGGGCGCGATGACCTTGAGTCCTTCCATCGCGCCCAGCACGGAGATCGCCGGCGTGATGACGCCGTCACCGTAGAGCAGCGCGGCTCCGAAGAGGCCGAGCGGCAGAAGGACCCGGCGGATCCGGGCGCGGCCGGCCGTCCCCTTCGACCGCAGCAGCGCCATGAGCGCGAGGATACCGCCCTCGCCCCGGTTGTCGGCCCGCATGACCAGCGAGATGTACTTGAAGGAGACGACGAAGTTGAGCGACCAGACGATCAGCGACAGGATGCCGAGAACATTGTCCACCGTGGGCGGCAGACCACGCTCGCCTTTGAAGCATTCCCGGAGCGCATAGAGTGGGCTGGTGCCGATGTCGCCGTAGACGACCCCCAACGCCGCCAGCCCCAGTCCGGCGAGCACCCGCCCGCGGGGCGGGGCCTTCGCGTCCTGCGACACGTCAGCGGGGCGTCAGCGAATCAACGAGCCGGGCGATGGCATCCGAGTCGAGCCGCCCCTGGTAGAGCCGCCCGGCCACGAGCAGCGTCGGGGTCCCGCTGACGCCGACGCGCACGCCCTCGTCATAGCTCGCCTGGATGCGGCCGGCGTACTTCGCGGCCTGCATGCAGGCGTCGTAGCGGCCGAGATCGAGCCCGCTCGCCTCGGCGTACCGCCGGAACATGGGGGCCGCGTCCCGTGACTCGGCCCAGTCCTGCTGCCCTTCGTAAATCCGCCGGTGCTGCTCCCAGTACTTCCCCTGCTCGTCGGCGCAGGCGGCCGAATGGGCGGCGACCCGCGAGAACGAGTGCTGCTGCAGCGGGAAATCCCGGTAGCGCCAGCGGAGCCGCCCGGTGTCGATCAGCCGCTCCTTGATCGTGGGCATTTGGAGCGTCGAAAACGTCTGGCAGAAGGGGCACTGGAAGTCCGCGTACTCGGTGATCTCTACCTTGGCACTGTCCGCGCCGAGAAGGTACCCCCGGAAGCCCGCCGTATCGGCGGGCTGCACGCTGACGTTGGCGGCGATGCTCGTGGTCTTGGGCCGCGACAGCATCCACCCGAGCGCGCCCACCCCGATCACCGCCACGCCAACGAGCGCGGTGTAGAAGCCTTTCATGCCGACGGGGGTGCCCGCCATGGCTGCTCGTCCTCCGGATCCTCGAGCTTGAAGGGACCCTTTTTTTGGGCCTCCTCCACTATGCGCCGGCTCTCCGCGACCTCCGGCGTGTCGTAGGTGCTGCGAACCTCGTAATGGAACAGCTCGGACCGGGCGTCTCCCATCAGCCGCAGGAGCTCCGGCACACCGCTCAGGAGCTGACCACCCCGGTCCAGCTCCTCGATTCGGACCGCCAGAGCGCGAAGCAGCTCGGCGAGACGCTCCGCCCGGTCCTTGTCGTACACCTCGTCATGCTCAGCCATGCCCGCCTCGCGGCGCCCCCGAGGGGAACCGTCCTCAAGTTTGCGTGGTTTGTACCGATGAATGTAACGGGGGAAGTGCAGGGACGAATACTTGGAACGTCCTTTGCACCAAAAGGTGCGACCCTGTTATCTTCACCGCGGCGCAACACGCGCCCGCACACTTGAACCTGAAGGAAGGTAGATGAGCAAGAAGAAGCCCAGACGTCTCCCGGCCGCCGCGTCCTCGTTCGATCAGGCCCGTGATGAGATGTTCAGTCACATCCTCCGGTGCGGCGTCATCGAAGCCCTCCCCGAGCACCAGAAGGAGTGGTTCGACGACACCATGCAGTACCTGACGGACCGCTATCCGGACCTGAGCGTAGAGGAGTTCGGCAGGCTGCGCACGTTGGGTGAGCGGTATTGCCAGCCGGTTCAGCGCCGGCCGGAAGCGGCCCGACCCGAGAGCGCTGGTTCCGTCGCGGTCTGACCCGAAGTCGCGGCGCACATGATCGCCCCGGGCCGTTCGGCCTGGGGCGTCAATGTTTCCGGGCACCGGGCCAACGCCAGCGCCAACCGATCGTAACCCTGACTCCCCCACCCACCCCAGCCTCCAGCGCCCACCCCGATCGACCTCCCGGTGGCGCCTCGATCCCGATCAGCGCCACCACGTATCCCTGCTCCACCGGCCCGACCACTCCGGCGATGCCTCCTCCCAGGTACACGCCCGGCCCGGCCGCCGCGGTGGGACTCAGGAGAAAATGGGCCAGCAGCTCCCCTCGGCCTGCCGCCCGCCCATCCGAGACCCCGACGCCGGCCGTGGCCGCGATACGGAAGCGTGGCGACGGCCGGACGGCCGCATAGACCCCACCGGTGAGCAGCGCGGGATTGGCGGTGGTCACCAGCGCCTGCCCACCCGCCTCGTAGGTCGCCTGGGCCGCGGCCGCGCCGGCCCAGGCCGTGGCGAGGAACGGCAGACTACGCCAGATGGAGGTCATACTCGACCGCGATGTCCGGCGCGAGCGAGTGCACGACCGAGCAGTATTTCTCGAGAGAAAGATCGATGGCCCGGCGGGCCTTGGCCTCGTCGAGGCCGGCACCGCTCAGGTGAAAGGCAAATCGGATGGACACGAACCGCCGGGGGACTGCTTCGCGGCGAACGCCCGCCACCTCGATCCGAAGCGAGGCCAGGCCGACCCGCATTTTCTCGAGGATCGAGACCACGTCCGCGCCGCTGCATGCCGCGGCAGCCATGAGCAGCGTGAGCGTCGGTCCGGGCGCCTCCGCATTGTCGGCGTCGATCAGCGAGGTCGGACCACCGGGGGCGCCGCCCCGGAAACGCATGCCGCCCTCCCACGCCACCACCACCCGCTTCGTCTCACCCGCCACCCGCTATCTCCCTACGGGCCGCTTCTCTCGGCCCGCGACGCGGCTGTAGTCCCAGATCGCATACAGCCCGACGGCCGCCGTGGCCCAGGCCAGCTCGTGCAGTTGCGCTGAATCCAGCAGAAACGCCATGAGGGTGAGCAACTGCCCCACGGTCACTGCCTTGCCACCGAGCCGCGCGGGAATGGCGCTCGCTCGGCGGGATACCGCCGTCACGACGAAGGCCACCGTGGCCACGATGTCCCGCAGGAGCACGCCGACTACCTCGTACCAGGCGAGCTGCCCCGAGAAGGCGACGACGCCGAATGCGGAGACCATGAACAGCTTGTCGGCGACGGGATCGAGCACGGCACCAAGCCGGGAGGAGCCGAACCTGCGGGCGATGGGCCCGTCCAGCAGGTCTGTCGCGGCCGCGATCGCCACGATCCCGAGCCGCACCCCGACGTCCCGGACGAGCGGGAACGCTACCGCGAGCGGGATCCGCACCGCGGTCAGCAGATCGGCGGCGCTCCAGCGGGCCCGGGGTTGGCTTACGGAGTCGGCGCCGGGGGAGGTCATGCCCAAACATACACGTCGGGTGGGGTGGCCCAGACGCTACTTGCCTCCACCGGTGCCCCGCACGATGCCCTCCGCCCGCGCGAGCCCGCCGAGATACTCGACGGCGACGGCCTGGACCTGCTCCGCGGTGACGGCACGGTAGGCCGCCTCCGGATCCGCGAGCTCTTCCAGCCCGTCGCCCACGAGCCACGCCTCCAGGATCTCGGCCGCAACCGACGTGGCGTGCTGGCGCCGTACCTCAGCCTGGCCCGACAGATAGCTCACCGCTTGCGCCAGCTCGGACGGCGTCACCGGTTCCCGGACGAAGCGCTCCAGCTCCTCCAGCATCGCGGCGCGCGCTTCGGCCTCGCGGTCCGGGGAGGTCGCGATGTACGACACCAGCGCGCCGGCCCGTCCCTTCTGCCACGACGACGCCAGCACGGTATACGCAAGCGACCGGCGATCCCGGAGCGCCTCGAAGATGCGTCCCCCGAGCCCGCTCGCCACCCCGGCCCAGACCTCGGCGGCGAACCGGTCGGGGCTCTGCCGGTCCGGGCCGCGAAACACCATCGCGAGGGCCGTCTGCGCTTTGTCGCGGGCGACGACGCGTTCGAGCGGGCGGGAATCGAGCGCCCAGGCTAGGGACGCTGACCGCGGGCTCGCCTCGCGCGCGGGCAGATTCTCGAACACGCCGGCGAGCACCTCGGCGGCGGGCTCGGGCTCGACGTCGCCGACGGCGATCACGACGGGACGCCCCGCCGCCAGCGTGCGCTGGTGCCAGCCGCGCGCGTCGGCGCCGGTCAGCCCGGCCAGCGTCTCCGGCAGGCCACCGATGGGGAGACCGTACCCGGCGTCGGCGAAGGCCGCGGCGAAGGCGAGCTGGAACGGATAGCGGAACATGTCGTCCGCCAGCTGCCGCGCCTCGGCCGCAAGCAGCTCGCGCTCCGCGACGACGTCGGCGTCGGCGAGCGTGGGGGCGTGATACACCGCGTCCATCAGCGCGGCTGCCTCGCCCAGCCGATCGGCGAGCACGGTGAGGCCGATGCCGAGCCAGTCCGACGCGAGCCCCGCGCCGAGACTCCCTCCCAGTCGCTCCGCTGCGAATGCCAGGCCGCCGGCATCGAGCCCCGCAGCGCCACGCAACGCGCTTCGAACCGTGAGCGCGCCCAACCCCGCCTGGCCCGGCGGGTCGAACTCGAACCGCGGCACATAGAGGCCGAGCGTCACCGTCGGGACGCCAGGCTTCCGGCGGACCAGCAGGTCCGCGCCTGGGAGCGGCGCGTGCAGGACACCGGCCTCCCTTGTGCTGCGCACCGCGCTTCGCCGAGGCGCCGCGGGCGCGGCCCCAGCCGGCGCCACGGCCGGCACCAGCGCCGTCACGGCGAACGTGCGCGCCACCTGCACATCGGTGAGCTCCCCGCCCCGCTCGCGCGGCAGATAGGCCACGGCCGAGACCGCTTCGGGATCGAGGTAGCGATCCGCCACCGAGCGGACGTCGTTCGCCGATGTCGCCGCGAGCGCTGCGTATTCCCGGTCCAGCACGTCCACTCGCTCGAGCGCTTCCGCCGCCGCGAGCGCCGCCGCCCGCCCTTCCATCGATTCGAGCCGGCGGGCCCAGCGGGTGAGGAGCAGCGTCTTCGCGCGATCGAGGTCCGCGTCGGACGGGCCGGCGAGTCCCAGCCGGGCCGTGGCCTGGGCGATTCCCTCCAGGGCTGCGGGAACCCGCTCCGGCTCCAGGTCGGCCGTGATCCCGAAGACACCCAGCTCGGTGGGCGCGTAGTTGTACGCCGACACCGAGGTCGCGATGCCGGTTTCCCGGAGCGTGCGCTGGAGCCAGCTGCCGCGTCCTGCCGCCAGCACCGCCGCGGCGACGTCGAGCGGGGCCGCGTCCGGATGGAGCGGCGGCACCGTACGCCATCCGACCGCGAGCTCGGCCTGGCTCACATCGCCGCGCAGCGTGCGCGCGCGCACCTCGCGTCTGGGGGGCTCCGCGGGGGAAGGATCCCGCGCCCCCGGCGCCGGCGCCCAGTCGCCGTAGACGGCCCGTGCCCGCTCGAGCGCGCGGTCCGGGTCCGCATCGCCCACGATCGCGACGATGGTCCGCTCCGGCACGTAGCGCGAGCGATAGTACCCCCACAGATCGTCTCGCGTGAAGCGGGCGAGATCCGCTTCGTAGCCGATGCGCCAGCGGCGGATCCGGTGCCGGTCGAACATGATCTCGTGGAGCGTCTCGTAGGCGACGGCGCCGGCGTTATCGAGCTTGCGCTTGGCTTCCTGGATGATCACCTGCAGCTCGCGGCTCAGCTCGTCCGCGTCGATCACGGAGTTGCGGAGCGCATCGCTCTGGATGTCGAGCGCCGCGGCGAGCCCCCGGGCCGGCAGCACGGTGAAATAGGCCGTGTGGTCGTAGCTGGTGCTGGCGTTCAGGTAGCCGCCCGCGGCCTTCGTCTCCCGTGCCACCGCGCCGACGCCCCGCCGCGCCGTTCCCTTGAAGAACATGTGCTCCAGCACGTGGGAGATGCCGACCCAACGATCGGGCTCGTCGAAGAACCCGGCCTTCACGTGGGTGACGACGGAGACGACGGGAGCGGAGGCGTCGCGCTGGACCACGAGGGTGAGCCCATTGGGCAGGACCTCCCGCACCACGCCCGCGGACCAGCGCGGTTGCGTCACTCGCGAGCTCCCCGCGCAAGCGGGCGCCACCGGAGCACCGCGAGCGCGGCGAGCAGGACGGCCGCGCCGTACCCGAGCGCGTGCGCCAGCTCCGGACCGGCGGGCGCCGGGTCGCTGAGGTGGAGCAGCGGCATGGGCGGCAGCAGCGCGTCGAGCACCGTCCCGATCGGACCCTCCGTCAGTCCCATCGAGCGGGCCAGGCCGATCGCGGTCTGCCAGGCGAGCAGCACCACCGCCAGCAGCCAGTCCCGTCGGGTGACCGTGGACAGGAGGAACACCAGCCCGCCGACGACGAGATAGAGCAGCGCCAGTCGCAGGAGAAACGTCAGGCCCAGCATGGGGACCGCGAACCGGGCCGCGATCGCCTGGCCGACGATCGCGGCGCCCAGCAGCACGGCGAGCGCCCCCAGGAGCCAGCGCTGGAGGTAGTAGAGCGGCGGACTCACCGGCTTGGCGAACAACGTGCGCTGGTGCCCGATGGCGAAATCGGCGCTCACCAGCCCGCCGGTGGCCAGCAGGGTAAGCCCGATCGCGGTCCAGTCCAGGATCACGGCGCACGCGGCGCGAGCCGCGTCGCCCATGGGGCCGGCCACCTGGATCCGGCTCGTGACCAGCGCCGCCAGCACCGTCAGGACGGCCATCGGAATCCCCGGGCCAACCGCGAGGTCCCATGCCATCCAGCCGGCGTAGCGGGTGGGGAGCCTCACCGGACGTCTCCCACCGCGGCGCGGAACTCGCTCTCGAGCCGGCTCTCCTCCGGCGCGAACGCGGTCACCACCGCCCCGGCCCCGATCAGATCCGCCACGGCCCGGTTGAGCGCGGCGAGCTCACCGCGGACCCGCCACTCCGCGGCCCGCCCGTCCACCGCCTCCGCGCCCGGAAAGGCGCGGGCGAGCGCCGGGTGGGACGCCGCCAGCGCCAGCCGGTAGGCGACCTCGACGCCGGGGAGGGGCGCGCCCGCGGCACCGGCGGTCACGATCCGTTCGAGCCGGCCCTGGTGCAGGATCAGCACCCGGTCGGCGAGTCGCTCCAGCTCGTCCAGGTTGTGGGAGGCGATCAGGATCAGGCGCGAAGGCCGGCGCAAGTCGCGCACGACGTCGCGGAAGCGCTGGGTCCAGATCGGATCGAGCCCGTGAGTGGGTTCGTCGAGGATGACGAAGTCGCTGTCGCCCGCGAGCGCCTGCGCGAGCCCCAGCCGCTGGAGATTGCCCTTGGACAGCTCCCGCACGCGCTTCCCGCCCTGCTCCGCCAGACCGAAGCCCTCGAGGAGCGCGTCCACCCGCTCGGCCACGCGCCCGGGCGGCACGCCGGCCAGGGTGGCGTAGCGGCGAAGGGCCGACGCCACCGACCAGTGGCCCGGAATGGCCACGAGCTCGGCGAGATAGCCGGCCCCGTGCTGCTCGATCCAGGCCCGGGGCGCGAAGCCCTCGATCCGCAGCGTCCCGCGGGAGGGCGACAGGTAGCCAAGGAGCAGCGACAGGAGGGTGGTCTTGCCCGCGCCGTTGGGGCCGGCGACGCCGACGACCTCACCCCGAGCGAGCGTCAGGGTGAGGTCGTCGAGCGCCGGCACCACTCGGGTGCCGAGGAGCGAGCGATAGGTTTTGGAGAGGCCCTGCAGCTCGATCACTGGATGATGCGCAAAACCCCCGCCTCGGCGCTGCCGCGGATGAACGCTTCCGCGTCCGTCACCGGAATCACCACTCCGGTCTCCGCGCGACCCCGCCGGGCGAGGCCGACCATGAACTCGGTGAGCGAGGCGTCGGCCCACTCCCGGTCGGCCGCCTTCATCTGCAGCAGGATCTCCTCCCAGGTGCCGTTGAACGTGTGGCCGGCGAGCGTGCCGATCGAGTGCGCGTCGCCGCCGGGGGCGAGCTGGCCCGGGCGCCGCTGCATGGCGTGCAGCTCGGTGAGGAGCGTGCCGAACAGCTCGAGCTGATGCGGGTCCCGCACCGAGCCGTCGGGCTGCTGTGCCTCCACCTCGGCGAGCAGGAGGTCCACCGGGTCGGGATCCCCCGCGACTTCGCCGAGGCGCTGAAGCCAGGGCTGAAGCTCGGGGTCGTCGTCCCGCAGGCGATACACCGACTTCTTGAGCTCGACGTGGCGCCAGATGCCCAGCTCGTCGTAGTGCTCGTCCGGCCGGGTCTTCTCGAGGTGATGCAACGACGCCTCCGACTCGCCCCGGTCGTACAGCATGTTGGCCAGGTAGATCCGGGCCTCCGCGAAATCGGGTTCGAGCTCGAGCGCGCGGCGGAGCCAGAACAGCGCGCTGCTGTCGTTGCCGAGCCGGTGATACGAGTAGCCGAGACAGGCCGCCGCGTCAGGAGATTCCGGCTGCGCCGCCGCCGCGAATTCGAAGAACCGCTGCGCGGGACCGATCAGGGACTCGCGAAAGAGCGCCCGGCCCACCTGCAGCATCAGCTCGTGGTCGTCCTTGAAGCCCAGCAGGACGATGCGCTCGAAGGCCCGCAGCGCTCCCACCCGCTCGCCCAGCTTGAGCAGCGTCTCCCCCAGCCCGGCGAGCCCGTCCTCATGGTCGGGATCCAGGGTGAGCGCGCGTTCGAAGCTCCGCCGGGCCCACGCGTACTCCTCGCGCGCCAGCTGGGCGTAGGCGAGACCGATGTGGAGTTCGACCGCGTGGGGGTAGAGGGAGAGTCCCTCCCGGAGAAGAGCGATTGCGTCGTCGTACCGACCTTCGTTGTAGAGCTGATGGGCTTGTTCGTCGAAATCGTCGGAGCTGCGGAATGCATCCGACATCGGCCGGGCCTCCCCAGATCTTTGACTCAATACTAGGACGTTGGGAAGCCCGGAGCAAGTGAACGGCGGGTCTAAACCTGGCGTGGCTCGGCTGCGTAATTACGCGCCCGCTCGTTGTTTAGCTGCTGGACAGCCGGCGAGCATCACTGGGCCTTGACGAACTCCGTCTCGCCTGTATCTTACTGACCGGTCAGTTACTAAAAGAGGACCACCCGTGCACGACAACACCAGCCCAACCACGACCACCCCTCCCCGCTGGCAACGGCGACCGGAGGCGCGACCCGAGGAGATCCTCGACGCCGCGCTCGAGGTCTTCGGGGAGCACGGCTTCGCCCAGGCCAAGCTGGAGGATGTCGCCCGGCTGGCCGGCGTCAGCAAGGGCACGCTCTATCTCTACTTCGATTCCAAGGAAACGCTGTTCCGCGAGATGGTGCACGCCAAAGCGGTCGCGGCGGTGCGCGAGAGCGAGGCCTTCGTGGACGCGTTCCAGGGCACAAGCCGCGATCTCCTCATCGAGCTGCTCAAGCGCAAGTACGCCGTGATGCGGCACCAGCAGCTCAGCCGGATCAGCCAACTGGTGCACTCGGAGCTGCAGCGCTTCCCCGAGCTGGCGCGCTTCTACGTGCAGGAGGTTGTCCTGCCGGCCCGTCGCCTGGTCGAGCGGGTGCTCGAGCGCGGCGTCGCGGCGGGCGAGTTTCGGCCGACGCCGCACGGCTTCGCGACGCGAGGACTGCCGATGCTGCTGATCCAGGCCACCCAGACGCAGTGTTTTCTCCGGCAGTTCGACCCGGAAGCGCTGAGCGACGAGCAGACCCTGGAGGGTCTGATCGACTTCGTCCTGCACGGCGTCCTCGCGCAACCGACCCTCCACGGCTAGCTCGACGATGCGCTTTCGGCCCGTCCTGTTCTCCCTCGCGCTGCTGGCCGGGCCGCTCGCCGCCCAGCAGCCGGCTCCGCCTGCCGGGCCCTCCGGCCCGCTTTCCTTGCTCGACGCGATCCGCATCGGTCGGGACCGCGGAGTCGCGGCGACGCTCGCCCAGCTCAACGCCCGCATCGCGAACCAGCGCATCGGCGAGCGGCGAGCCGACGTGCTGCCCACCGTCTCCGGCCTGGGCGCCTATTCCCGGCAGACCGAGAACCTCGACGAGTTCGGCATCACGTTCCCCGGGCTGCCCGACGTCACCGACCCCTTCTCGCTCTGGCGCTTCCGCGTCGGGGCGTCGCAGACCGTCTTCGACGCCAGCGCGTTCGGCCGGTTGCGGGCGGCACGTGACAGCGCCGCCGCCGCGGGGCTCGACGCCCGGGCCGTGGGCGAGCTGGGGGGCGCGACCGCGGGGCTTGCGTATCTCCGCACCCTGAGCGCGCGCGAGACCGTGAAGGCTCGCGAAGCCGACAGCGTGGTCGCCGCGACGCTGCTCGATCAGGCGCGACAGCTCGTCGCTGCGGGCGTGAGCCCCGCGATCGACGCCACCCGCAGCGAGGTCAGCTTCAGCGCGGTGCGCACCGAGCTCGAGCTCGCCCGGAACGCGGTGGACCGCACTCGGCTGGACCTGCTCCGCGCGCTCGACTTTCCCCCCGCCAGCGCGGTCGAGCTGGCCGACTCCCTCGGCCTGGGCGCCGTGGATCTGCCGCTCGACCCGGACGAGGCGGGCCGATTCGCCCGGGAGCGGCGGTCCGAGCTCGCCGCCGAACGGAACCGGACGGCGGCGATCCGCCGTACGCTCGGGGCGATCAAGGCCGAAAATCTGCCGAGCGTCGGCCTGAACGGGTATTACCAGCGGTCGGGGACCGCGCTCGACGGCCTCTCGGGGACCTACCAGGTTCAGCTGGGCGTCACCGTGCCGATCCTCGACGGATTCCGGCGCCAGGCCCGCGCCGGCGAACAACAGACCCGCCTCGACGCACAGCTGGTGCGCGAGCGGGATCTCGGCAACCAGGTCGAGACCGAGGCGCGGCAGGCCGTCCTCGACGTAGCATCGGCCCGGCAGCAGGTGGCTATCGCCGGCGACCGCCTCCGGCTGGCGGAGCAGGAGCTGGACCAGGCGGACGAGCGCTTCCGCGCGGGGGTGGCGGGGAGCGTGGAGACGACCAACGCACAGAGCGCCGTGATCGCGGCGCGCGACGCGCTCATCCAGGCGCGGGTGAACTACGGCACCGCCCGCGTGAGTGCATATCGCGCGCTGGGCATCATCGACCAACTCCAGTAGCCCGCAACAGGAACCGGACATGGCAACCGATATCGCGATGGATATTCCCACCACCCAGGCCGCACCGGTCGCGAGTGCCTGGCGCAAGCGCCTGCCGCTCGTGCTGGGCGCCGCCCTGGTGATCGCCGTGGCGGTCTGGGGCGGCCGCAAGTACGTCTACGCCCTGACCCACGAGAGCACGGACAACGCGCAGCTCGACGGCCACATTACGGTCATCGCGCCCAAGGTCCAGGCATTCGTCTCCCGGGTCCTGGTGGACGACAACCAGCACGTGAAGGCGGGGGATACGCTCGTCGTCCTTGACGGCCGCGACCTCGACGTACGGCTCAAGCAGGCGGAGGCCGACCTGGCGAATGCGCAGGCCACCGCCGGCAGCGCCCGCGGAGCGGGCCAGGCCGGGGCGCAGCTCGCCTGGAGTCGGGCACAGCAGGCGAGCGCGCAGGCCACCGTTGTCTCCGCCGAGGCGAACTTCAAGAAGGCGGGGGCCGACCTCGAGCGGATTCGCGGCCTGGCCGCGAACCGGATCGTCCCGGCCCAGGAGCTCGACGCGGCGCAGGCGGCCTACGACGCCGCCGCCGGGACGCTGGAGTCGGCCAGGAAGCAGCTGGCCGGGGCCGGCGACCAGGTCTCCGCCTACGGCGCGGCGCTCTCGGGCGCCGGCGCCCGTGTGGCGGCGGCAGCGGCCGCGGCGGACAACGCCCGGCTCCAGGCCAGCTACGCCTACATCCTCGCGCCGACCGAAGGCATCGTCGCCAAGCGGAGCGCGGAAGTCGGCGCGCTGGTGCAGCCGGGCCAGACGCTGATGTCGATCGTGCCCGACCGGGACGTCTGGGTCACGGCGAACCTGAAGGAGACTCAGCTCGAGCACGTCGCGGTGGGCGACAGGGCCACCTTCACGGTCGACGCGTACTCCGGGCACGTCTTCCACGGCCACGTAGAGAGTCTGAGCCCCGCAACGGGTGCCCGGTTCTCCTTGCTCCCACCCGACAACGCCACGGGCAACTTCACCAAGGTGGTGCAGCGGGTCCCAGTGCGGGTCGCCGTGGACGACCCGCCCGACCCCGCGCGGCCGCTACGGCCCGGCATGTCGGCGGTCGTGGACATCGCGACCAAGTAGGCGCGACCGATGGCCACGATGTCGCTTCCGTCCGCCGAAGGGGGGATGCAGCGGGCGGACGTCTACCGCTACCGATATCTCATCGCGTTCGCGGTGGCGCTCGCGAGCGTGCTGGAGCTGGTGGACACCAGCATCGTCAACGTGGCCATCCCGCACATGATGGGCGAGCTGGGCGCCACCCTGGACGAGATCGCCTGGGTGTCCACCGGCTACATCGTCGCCAACGTGATCGTCCTGCCGCTCACCAGCTGGCTCTCCACGCGGTTCGGGCGGCGGAACTACTACACCGGCTCCATCATCCTGTTCACGGCGGCATCGTTCCTCTGCGGGAACGCGACATCGCTGGAGACCCTGGTGGCCGCGCGGGTCATTCAGGGGATCGGCGGCGGCGCACTCATCTCCACGGCGCAGGCCATTCTGTTCGACGTCTTCCCGGTCGAGGAGCGGGCCACCGGCCAGGCGATTTTCGGGATGAGCGTGATGGTGGGCCCGACCCTCGGACCGACCCTTGGGGGCTGGATCACGGACAACTACTCCTGGCCCTGGATCTTCTACATCAACATTCCGCTGGGCATCCTCGCCGGGCTCCTCACCTGGCGGCTGGTGCCTGAGCCCGCCCACCATGCGGGCCACGAAACCGAGACGGTTGACTGGTGGGGCCTCGCGTTCCTGATCCTCGGAATCGGGGCGCTGCAGGTGATGCTGGAGCGGGGCGAGTCGAAGGACTGGTTCGAGTCGCGGGAGATCGTGACGGAAGGGATCCTGGCCGCGATCGGACTGATCGGCTTCGTCTGGCACGAGCTGCGGACGGAGCACCCGATCGTCGACCTCCGGATCCTCAAGAACCGGCAGCTGGCCGTCGGCGTCACCTTCGCCGTCCTGCTCGGCTTCGCGCTCTACTCCAGCGTGTTCGCCCTCCCGGTGTTCCTCCAGAACGTCCTGGGGTTCACGGCATGGGATACGGGCAAGGTCATCCTCCCCGGGGCGATCGCCAGCGCGGTCGCGATGGCGATGATGGGACGGCTGGCCCCGCGGGTGGACGCCCGCATCCTGATCACGATCGGCGTGCTGATGTTTCTCACCTCGATGTGGATGCATTACCACTTCACGGTGGATACCGGCATGCACGACCTGTTGTTGCCCATGGTGCTCCGGGGCTTCGGCATCGGGCTGGTCTTCGTGCCGCTCACCGGCGCGACCGTGGCCGATCTCAAGCCGGGCCAGATTCCCCAGGGGACCGGCCTGTTCAACCTGTCGCGCCAGCTGGGCGGCAGCTTCGGCATCGCCGTCACCGCGACCCTGCTGAGCCGGTTCACCGACCACGCCCGGAGCGCGCTGGCATCGCATCTCACCGCGTCCGACGCCGCCACCCGTGGCTGGCTCGACGCGGTCACCGGTTCGATGCAGCGGTTCGGCGGCACGATGGCCGAAGCCCAGCTCAAGGCGTCCGCGGTGCTCGGCCTCAAGCTGGCCCAGCAGGCCTCGGTATTCGCCTTCGAGAAGGTGTTCCTGATCATGGGGCTGTCCTTCACCGCGGTGCTCCCGCTCCTCCTGCTGTTCCGCACCGGCCGCGCGCGGGGAGGCGGGATGGCGCACTGAAGCGGCGTGTTTCATACTTCTCGCCGCCCCCATGACATTCCAGCGCAAGCTGCTCCTCGGCTTCTCCCTCATGGCCCTCCCCGCCCTGCTCGTCGGCGCCGAGGCCATCCGCAGCAACGCGCTCGAGCGCCGGGCGCTCGAGGCCCTGGGCGAAAGCCTCGCCCGCAACCGGACCTATGCCGACGTCGAGAACGCCATGTTCGACCAGACCGTGGCGATCTGGCGGCACCTGAGCGGGCTCGATCCGGACGCGCGACAGGAGTGGCGGCTGGGCGGGGAAGTGGTGGACTATTGGCTGGACCGGTGGTCGTCGCAGCTGCAGCCGGAGCAGACGGACCTGGCCAACGGCGTACGCGAAATCCAGCTGCAGATCCGCGCCGCCGGCGACAGCGTGATCCGGCTCGCGGATCTCGGTCGGCGGGAGGAGGCCTACGCGCTCGCCCGCCGCGAGATCAAGCTCAGGCTCCTGCCGGCGCTGGCGCAGGTCAACCGCGAGATCTACCGGAAAACCCGCGAGTCCAGCGTCCAGCGCGCCTTCGCCCGGGTCGAGGAGATCGTGAACAGCGAGCGGCGACTGCTCGTCGGGATCATCGCGGGCGCGCTCGCGGCCGGCCTTCTCACCTCCTGGCTCATCACCCGGAGCGTGGCGCGTCCGATCAACGAGCTGCGCGGCGCGATGGCCGTGGTCGGCGCCGGCGATCTCGACCACCCGATCGCCGCGCGCCGGCACGACGAGATCGGCGACCTCGCCCGCGCGTTCGCGGACATGACCGACCGGCTCCGGGTCACCCAGTCGCGACTCGTCCAGTCGGAGAAGCTCGCCTCCATCGGGGAGATGTCCGCGGCCGTGGCCCACGGGCTCCGCAACCCGCTGGCGAGCCTGCGGGCGGCGGCCCAATTCGCGCTCACGCGCCCCGACTCGCCCGCCGCGCGCGAGCAGCTGGGCGCGATCATCGAGGAAGTGGACCGGCTCGACCGGCGCATCACCCATCTGCTGAGCTTCTCCCGGCCGGCCCCCTTCCACCCCATGCGGGAGAGCGTGGCCCAGCTGGTCGAGGGCGTGTTGCCGGCGTTCAGTCAGCTGCTGCAGGAGCGGAAGGTGGAGCTCACGGTGGACGTCCCGCCGGACCTGCCCGCGGTGCGGGTGGATCCGATGCAGATCGAGCAGACGCTGGTCGAGATCGTGTCCAACGCCCTCGATGCGATGCCCGGTGGCGGCCGCCTCGCGATCACAGCCCGACGCGAGCCGCTCGCGCCGGGAGCGGAGGATGCGGTGCTCATCGAGATCACCGACAGCGGTCCGGGCATCCCGGCCGAAGCGCTGCCGCGGGTGACTGAGCCGTTCTTCACCACGCGGACGGAGGGCACCGGGCTCGGGCTGGCGATCGTCAAGCGCTATGTGGAGCAGAACGGGGGGCGACTCGAGCTCGACAGCCGGCCCGGGGCCGGTACGACGGTCCGCGTGCGGATTCCCGCGGCGGTCCCGGACGTTCAGGGGAGGAGCGCATGACGGGGCCGACGGTCCTCATCGTGGACGACGAGCGCACGCTCGCCCGAGCCGTTAAGGCGTTCCTCGCCGAGTCGGGCTACGAGGCCGAGGTGGCGGGCGACGCCGAGACGGCGCTCGCGCTGGTGGAGCGGCTGCGGCCCGACGTCGTGTTCACCGACGTCCGCCTGCCGGGGATGAGCGGCATCGACCTGCTGCGCCGCATCCGCGAGTTCGATGCGGCCATCCCGGTCATCATCATGACCGCCCACGGAACGATCGAGGGCGCGGTGGAGGCCGTGAAGCTCGGGGCCTTCGATTATCTCAAGAAGCCCGTGGACCTCGAGGAGCTGAAGCTTCTGGCCGACCGGGCCCGGGAGCAGTCCCGCCGCGAGGGAGAGCTGTCTTACTACCGCCGCCAGGCCGCCCGGGAGGAAGGATTCGGCGGCGTCGTGGGCGACTCCCCGGCGATACGGGCGGTGCTCGACCGCGCGCGCCAGATCGCGGCGCTGGTGGAAACGCCGCCGGTGCTGATCACCGGCGAGACCGGCACCGGCAAAGGACTCGTCGCCCGGACGATCCATGCCTCGGGTCCCCGCTCGGGCCAGCCGTTCATCGACGTCAACTGCACCGCCTTGCCCGGCAGTCTCATGGAGGCCGAGCTCTTCGGCTACGAGCGCGGTGCCTTCACCGACGCCAAGGAATCGAAGCTCGGCTTGTTCGAGGCCGCGGACGGCGGGTTCATCTTCCTCGACGAGGTGGGCGACATCGAGCTGTCGCTCCAGGGCAAGCTGCTCCGGGCCATCGAGGAGCGCACGGTGCGTCGGGTGGGCGGGATCCGCGACCGCACGATCAACGTGCGGATCCTCGCGGCCACGAACCGGGATCTCGAGCGCGAGTCGCAGCGGGAGCGGTTCCGGAAGGATCTCTACTTCCGGCTCGCGGTGATCCTGCTGCGCCTCCCGCCGTTGCGCGAGCGGGGTGACGACGTGCTCCGGCTGGCGGAGCACTACCTCCGCCAGTTCAGCGCCAAGTACGGACGCGACGTCCGCCGGATCGATGCGCTCGCGCGGGAGCGCCTGTTGCGCTACCCCTGGCCGGGGAACGTGCGCGAGCTGAGCCACGTGATCGAGCGCGCGGTGCTCTGGAGTCAGGGGCCGGTCCTCGAGGTCGAGCACCTGTCGCTCACCACCACGCACGACGAGCAGTCGGCGGGGGCGGCCGGCGGCGATAGCGAGCCGGACGCGACGGCGGGGGCCGAGCCGGCCACCGCGTTTCCCCCGCCCGGCGTGGACCTCGCCCAGTGGGAGAGATCGATGATCGAACAGGCACTCCGGGAGGCGGGCGGCAACCAGACCCGCGCGGCCCAGCGGCTCGGCATATCCCGAGACACGCTCCGGTATCGCATCAAGAAGTTCGGGATTCAGGGGTGAGGTGGGTGATTTCACCCACTTCGGATCATATCCCCCAATCCGATCGTCTCGCCTGGCGCTGGGTCTCGGCTCGCAGCGCTACATCTAAAAGCTTTGACAACAAGTCTTTATGACGCCGTGTCCAAGCCGATGCCGATTGGGCACGCCATCTGCCTATAGCAGGGCGTCGTCGGGTTGAAGCAGGGCCCGACTGGGTGAAGGCACCCAACCCGTTCGGGCCGCTTTGGCCCCAGTCACCATCATCAATCGGAGGTTCAGATGCGTTGGACCAAGCCCGAAGCCGAAGTCATCGCCGTCACGATGGAAGTCACCGCGTACGTCGCGACCCTCTAAGACTGCGGCACTAGGACCACGGGGGCTCGCGCAAGCGAGCCCCTTAGTTTTTCAAGCCCCGTCGTCCTGATCCGATGCAGATCATCCTCCTTGGCACGGCCGCCGGCGGTGGCTTCCCCCAATGGAACTGCTGGTGTCCGAGCTGCCGGGTGGCGCGGCACGAGCCCCGGCGCGCGCGCGCGCGAACCCAGTCCTCGGCCGCGGTGAGCGTCGACGGGCGTCGGTGGTTCCTGCTGAACGCGTCCCCGGACGTTCGCGAGCAGCTCGGCCGCCTGCCGGTCGAGCCGCCCGACGGCCCTCGGTACGTGCCCGTCGCCGGGGTCGTGACCACGGACGCGGAGCTCGACCATACTCTCGGGATCCTGCTGCTGCGCGAGGGTCGCCGGCTCCGGCTCTATATGACCTGCGCCGTGCGCCAGGTGCTCGAGCGCGATTCCAGCATCCTGCCGGTGACCCGCGCGTTCGCCGACGTGGAGGTGGTCGAGCTGCCGACGCAGGGTGGCCCGGTGCCGCTGGCCTATCCGGACGGGACCGCGAGCGGGCTGTCGGTGGAGACCTTCCCGGTGCCGGCCGGGCCGCCGAGATTCGCGAGCGAAGAGCTGCCGGGGCACACCGTCGGCCTGGTGCTGCACGACGGCGCCACCGGCGGCTCCTGCGCGTTCGTCCCCGGGTGCGGGGATCTCGATGCGAACCTGCTCGCCCGCCTCGGCGACGTGAGCCTGCTCCTGTTCGACGGGACCTTCTGGACCGACGACGAGTTGATCCGCCTCGGCATCGGCGACCGAACGGCGCGCCACATGGATCACCTGCCGGTCTCGGGGCCGGGCGGCAGTCTCGCGCAACTGCGCGAATTGCGCACTCCGCATCGGGTGTACACGCACATCAACAACACCAACCCGATGCTGATCGAGGACTCGCCGGAGCGGGCGGAGGTGGAACGGGCAGGGCTGGTGGTCGGAATGGATGGGATGCGATTTGAGGTTTGAACGGCTTGAACCATCGGTGGCGACGCAGTGAAGAACGCTATGGAGTATCGATGACGATAGTGACGTTGCAGGCTTCCCAACTCGCGACCCCGCCCAAGCCGCCGTTCCCAAGGCTGGAGCGGGCGCTCACGCCGGATGAGCTGGAGCACGCGCTCCGGAGCTTCCAGGGCTCCTACTACGTGGAGCATCCGTTCCACAAGCTCATGTACGCGGGCAACCTGACCCAGCGGCAGTTCCAGGGCTGGGTCTCCAACCGTCTGGCCTACCAACGGGTCGTACCGCGCAAAGACGCCGCCATCCTGTCCAACTGCCCCGACCCGGATGTCCGACGCGAGTGGATCCAGCGCATCATCGACCACGACGGGACGGCACCCGGCACCGGGGGGATCGAGCTCTGGATCCGCTTGGGGATCGCGCTGGGGGTTCCGCGCGAGGAGATGGAGGACGAGCGCCACGTGCTGCCGGCGGTCCGGCTCATCTGCGAGTCGTACGTCACCTTCTGCCGCACGAAGCCGTGGGTTCAGGCCTGCGCGTCCTCGCTGACCGAGCTGTTCGCGCCCAAGATCCATCAGCAGCGGATCGAGGCGTTCCCGAAGTACTACCCCTGGATTCCGCCCGAGGGACTCGACTACTTCAAGAGCCGGCTGGTGCAGGCGCCGCGGGACGTGACCCACGGCCTGGCGATCGTGAAGCGCCATTGCACCACCGCGGACACCCAGCGCGAGGCCTTCGAGGCGCTCGCGTTCAAGCTCGACATGCTGTGGGCCATGATCGACACGATCCATCATGCCTACCTCGACTAGGCCAGTCATGGCCCTGACCCTTGATTTCGTTCCGCACCTCTGGCGGCTGGCCCGGCTCGACTACGACCCCGTCCGCCAGCGGCGTATCCTGCAATACCCCGAGGGCGCGGTGCTGCTGAACGAGACGGGCGCGGCCGTGCTGGAGCTGGTGGACGGCAAGCGGACCGTGCGCGAGATCGCCCAGGTGCTGGGCGAGCGTTACCACACCGACGTGACCGCCGACGTGACCGAATACCTGTCCGGACTGGCGGAGAGAGAGCTGATTCAATGACGTCCGATCGTCCCACGACACTGCTGGCCGAGCTGACCCATCGCTGTCCGCTCCACTGTCCCTACTGCTCCAACCCGCTCGAGCTGATCCGGGGCGAGGCCGAGCTTGCGACCGACGACTGGAAACGGGTCTTCACTCAGGCCCGCGAGCTCGGCGTGCTGCAGCTGGGCCTCTCCGGCGGCGAGCCCCTGGTTCGCAAGGACCTCGAGGAGCTCGCCGCGCATGCGCGGAGCATCGGGCTCTACAGCACCCTCGTGACCTCCGGACTCGGCCTCACCCGGACGCGCGCCGAGGCGTTGCGCAACGCGGGGCTCGAGCACATCCAGGTCTCCATCCAGGACTCGGATACCGAGTCGGCCGAGCGGATCGCGGGCGTGAGCTCGGTGAAGCAGAAGCGGGCGGCGATCGCACTGGTGAAGGAGTTGGGGTTCGCCTTCTCGATCAACGTCGTGCTCCACCGCGCCAACCTCGACCGGATCGGCGAGCTGATCGACCTGGCGGGGGGCCTGGGCGCCGACCGGCTGGAACTGGCCAACACTCAGTATTACGGCTGGGGGCTCAAGAATCGCGCAGCCCTGATGCCCACGCGGGAACAGGTGCTCAAGGCTAGAGCGATCGCCGAAGCGGCCATCGAGCGCTATCGCAAGAAGATGCAGATCATCTTCGTGCTCCCGGACTACCATGAGCAGTACCCCAAGGCCTGCTATGGCGGGTGGGGGAAGCTGTACATCGTGGTCACCCCCAACGGCCAGGCCCTGCCCTGCCACGCGGCGAGCAGCATCACCTCGCTCTCCTTCCCCACCGTCCGGGAGCACTCGCTCGAGTGGATCTGGCGGGAGTCGTCCGGGTTCCAGGCGTTCCGCGGCGACACGTGGATGAAGGAGCCCTGCCGCACGTGCCCCCGGAAAGCGGTGGACTTCGGCGGCTGCCGCTGCCAGGCCTTCGCGCTCACCGGCGATGCGGCCAATCCCGACCCGGTCTGCACGCTGACGCCGTTCCGCCGCATCATCGACGAGGCGCTGGCCGAGCCGGCGGGCGCGATCGAGTACGAGTACCGCGAGCTCACCGGAGAGCCCCAGCGCGCGTGAGCCGCGCCGGCGGCGACATCGGCGGCACCACTGCCCTCGCGATCCAGGCCGAGGGACTCGGCCGGGACTACGGCAGCACTCGGGCGCTGGAGGCGCTCGATCTCCGGGTCCCGGCCGGGTCGCTCGTGGGGCTCGTGGGCCCGAACGGCGCCGGCAAGACCACCGCGATGCTGCTGCTCGCCACCCTGCTGGCGCCCAGCCGCGGAGGCGCCCGGATCTTCGGCCACGACGTGACCCGCGAGCGGGTCGCGGTTCGCCGCCGGCTCGGCCTGGTCTTCCAGGAGCCAAGCGTGGATGGGCTGCTCACGGTGGAGGAGAACCTGCTTTTCGCCGCGCGCCTCGCCGGAATGGCCGGGGCGGCAGCACGGACCGCCCTTCGCGAAACGATCGCGCGGACCGGACTCGCGGCCCGGGCGGGGCAGCCGGCGCGTCAGCTCTCCGGCGGATGGCGCCGTCTGGCCGACATCGCCCGGGCGACGCTGCACCGGCCCGCCCTGCTCATCCTCGACGAGCCGACCGTGGGGCTGGACCCCGAGCATCGCGACCGGATGTGGAGTCTGCTCGACGCCGAGCGGCGGGACCGCGGGGCCACCATTCTGTTCTCCACCCACTATCTCTCCGAAGCGGAACCCGCCGACCGGGTGGTCATGCTCGCCCGCGGCGCGGTGGTGGCCGACGCACCCCCCGCCGCGCTGCGCGCGGGAGTCGGTGAGCAGGTGGCCGAGATCGACGGGCCTGGCGCCGAGGCGCTCGTGGCGCAGCTGCGGGCCGCCGGGCTCGTGGTGATGGCCCACCGGGCCGAGCGCGGCTGGCGGGTGGGGCTCGCTGCGCGTGCGCGTGTGGCCGAGCTGGCCGGGGCGGCATCCGGGATCACGCGGCTGGTGCTCCGGCCGCCTACCCTCGAGGACGTGTACTTCGCTCGCACCCAGGTGCCGGTGGAGACATGAGCGCGGCGGCCACGGTCGGGGGAATCGTCGTCCGCGACCTGATTCGGACGACCCGGCAGCGAAGCCGCCTGGTGGCTGGCCTGGCCCGGCCGTTCATCTGGGTGTTTCTGGTCGGTGCGGGCTTCAACGCGATCGCCCGGCTCGAGGGCGGACTCAGTTACCAGGCGTTCGCCTACCCCGGCGGGATCGTGATGGCCGCTCTGTTCGGCGGGATGCTCACGGCCATCTCGACCGTCTACGACCGCGAGTTCGGGATGCTCCGGCTCATGCTCGCGAGCCCGTCGGGCGTAGCCGTCGTGCTCGCGGGCCGGACGCTCTCGGCCACGATCATCGGGGGGGTGCAGGGCGGGATCGTGCTGGCGTGCGCGTGGCTCGCCGTGCATCTGACCCTCGCCCAGTACGCCGCGACCGCCGTGGCCCTGCTGCTGGCCTCGCTCACGAGCGCCACGCTCGGGCTCCTGGTGGCTGCCCGGCTGACCTCGGTCGAGAATTTCGGCGGCGTGATCAACATCGTGCTGTTCCCACTGCTCTTCGTGAGCGGCGCGCTCTACCCCACCGCCGGCATGCCGGCGCCGCTCCGGGCCCTGGCCCGGGTCAATCCGGTGACGTACATGGTGGACCTGATCCGGCACACGTTCGGTCAGCGGGGGGAATTCCCACTCGGACGCGATGTCGCGGCGTTGGTGATCGCGGCGGTGGTGGCGTTCGGGCTGACGGCCCTGTTGTTCGATCCGGAGCAGCGGTTTGTGGGGAAGCCATCAGCCGTCAGCCGCCAGCCAACGGCTAATAGCTGACGGCTAGCATCCTCTCTCCAATCGCTCTAGTAGCACCCGCTGCTCGATCCTTGCCTGTACCGGCCTCCCGACCCGCGCCTCCGCGGGCACGTACGTCTCCACATCGACGCGACGCTCCCGGTGCAGCAATCCCTGCCGCTCGCCCCAGGCGAACTCCCCATCCTCCCGGATGGATTGGCGCAGCTTGAGCGGCAGACTGTCACCGCGGAGCGCCGCTTCTGCGACGTCGAGCCTCAACGTCAGGCGGAAGCGGTAGATGGGCTCGGCGGCGCTGCTGTCGGCTAGACGCCGGATCTCGAGGCCGGCGCCGTCGGACCAGGTCTCGCCCACCGCGGGGAGGCGCGGCGGCAGCCGCGGGAGGAGGTCGTCGAGCGCGCGGGCGAGATCGGCGACCTCCAGCAGCGGATCCGGCACGAACGGCGTCGTCTCGCCCCGGTAGCGGCCGTCCGGGCTCAGGAGCCCGCGGTAGCGCCCCCCGATGATCCCGTCGGTGTCGGGCTCCAGGCTGTCCTGCTCCGCCCGTCGCCAGAGCGCCAGGGTGTCCAGCCAACCCTCCAGGTGCACGCTGTCGCCGGAGGCCAGAGCCGCCCGGAAGCGCCACTCACCGTCGAGGCCCACCGTCTCCCGGCGGGTGTGGCCGGCGACGTAGGTGGTCACCTCGCTTCGGCTGCTTTCGCGGAACCGAGCACAGTCGAGCTGCGCCGCCGCGTATCGGAGGGGTTGCCCGTCCCTCCCGGAATGCGGCCGCGCTAAGCCCGGGCCGAGCCCGATGGCCACGCTCAGCGTTACGATCGCCGGTGCCCGTCTCCCCAGGCCGCCCCGCCGCGATAACTTTGCAGCCGTCACCGTCGCACTCCCGATCCCTGGCACCCGTTCCCGGAGAACTTATGCGCCCGGCCGCGCTCTGTCCCGTCGCCCTCGCGCTCGCCGCGCTCGTCGCGTCCATTCTGGCGGCCGAGGCGCAGGGACCGCCCACGGCGACCGGCAGAAGGACACTGGTCCACGCCGGGCGGCTCATCGATGGCCTCGCGGACGCCCCCCGAGCCGATCAGGGTATTCTGATCGAGGACGACCGCATCGTCGCGGTAGGCCCGTACGCCGACGTGGCAGCCGAGGCGACCGGGGCGGACCAGATCGACCTCTCCGGCATGACGGTGCTGCCCGGGCTGATCGACAATCATACGCACGTGCTGCTTCAGGGCGACATCACCGCAGCGGACTACGACGAGCAGCTGCTCAAGGAGTCGATTCCGTATCGCGCGATCCGGGCGACGGTCTCCGCCCGGACCGCGCTCATGAACGGCTTCACCACCATCCGGGACCTGGAGACCGAGGGCGCGATGTACGCCGACGTGGACCTCAAGACGGCCATTGCCCGCGGCGTGGTCCCCGGCCCCCGCATGTTCGTGGCGACCCGCGCTTTCAGCGCCACGGGGATGTATCCGCTGCTCGGCTACTCCTGGGAGCTCAAGATGCCGGAGGGCGTCCAGATCGTGGACGGGCCGGACGAGATCAGGAAGGCGGTGCGGGAGCAGGTCAAATACGGCGCCGACTGGATCAAGGTGTACGCCGACCGTCGCTATTACATCGCGAAGGACGGCCGGCTCCGGAGCTGGGTGAACTTCACCGACGAGGAGTTCAAGGCGTTCACTGACGAGGCCCACCGGCTCGGCCGGAAGGTGGCCGCGCATGCGTTGGGGTGGGACGGCATCGACGCCGCGCTCCGGGCCGGCGTCAACACGATCGAGCACGGCGACGGCCTCACGCCCGACTTGATCGATCGTATGGTGAAGCAGCGCGTCTTCTGGTGTCCCACGATCTACGTGGGCGTCTACGTCTCGGAAGGACGCGGCGGGGCCTGGCCGAGGATGGCGGAGCTGGAGCGAGCGGCGTTCGGCGAGGCGGTCAAGCGGGGGATGCTGCCGCTCATCTCGTTCGGCACCGACGCAGGGGGATTCGCCTGGACCGAGAACGAGGCCAAGGAGCTGACGTACATGGTGCGCTACGGCATGACCCCGATGCAGGCCCTCAAGGCCGCGACCAGCACGGCGGCGCGGCTGCTGGACCAGGAAGACGCCCTCGGCGCCGTCGCTCCGGGTCGGTACGCAGACCTGGTGGCGGTCGCCGGCGACCCGCTGAGCGACATCGAGGAGATGCAGCGGGTCCGCTTCGTGATGAAGGCCGGCGTCGTGGTCAAGGCTCCTGCATGAACGGGTAGCGCCAGTCGGTGGCCGGAGCGAACGTCTCCTTGATCGTCCGGGGCGACACCCACCGAAGCAGATTCAGGATCGAGCCCGCCTTGTCGTTGGTGCCGCTCGCCCGGGCGCCGCCGAACGGCTGCTGCCCCACGACCGCCCCCGTCGGCTTGTCGTTGACGTAGAAGTTCCCTGCCGCGTTCCGGAGCGCGTGATCCGCCTCGACGACCGCCGCGCGGTCGCGGGCAAAGACGGCCCCGGTGAGCGCGTAAGGGCTGGTGCGGTCGACCAGTTCGAGCGTTTCGGTCCAGCGGGCTTCCGGATAGACGTACACCGTCAGCACCGGTCCGAAAATCTCCTCGCACATGAGCCGATAGCCCGGGTCCGCCACTTGAAGCAGCGTGGGCTCGACGAACCAGCCGACCGAGCCGTCGGCGCCGCCACCTGCGACCACAGTCACGCCCGGATCCCGCTTGGCCCGCTCGAGATGGCCGCTGATCCGCTCGAAGGCACGCCGGTCGATGACCGCGCCCATGAAGTTCCGGAAGTCGGCGACGTCGCCCATGCGGATCTCGCCGATCATGGCCCCGACCCGGTCGCGCACGGCAAGCCAGAGGTTGTCGGGCACATACGCCCGGGACGCCGCACTGCACTTCTGGCCCTGGTATTCGTAGGCGCCCCGGACCAGCGCCACGGCGAGCGCATCCACGTCCGCGCTCGCGTGCGCGAGGACGAAATCCTTGCCGCCGGTCTCTCCCACGATCCGGGGGTAGCTGGCGTAGCGCTCGAGGCTCTGCGCCACCCGCTGCTGCAGCAGCCGAAAGACGGCGGTGGAGCCGGTGAAGTGGATGCCGGCGAGCATCCGGTGGCCAAGGAGCACGTCGCTGACCGCGGCCGGATCGCCGGGGACGAAGTTGATGACGCCCGGCGGAAGCCCGGCCTCCTCCAGCAGGCGGAAGAAGTGCCAGTTGCTCAGGGCGGCGGTGGCTGCAGGCTTCCAGACGACCACGTTGCCCAGCAGCGCGGGGGCCGTGGGAAGGTTGCCGCCGATCGCCGTGAAGTTGAACGGCGTGATGGCGTAGACGAAGCCCTCGAGCGGGCGGTGATCCAGCCGGTTCCACGCGCCCGGTGCCGACTCCGGCTGTTCCCGGTACAACCGCTCGGCAAAATGGACGTTGAACCGGAGGAAATCGATCAGCTCGCACGCGCTGTCGATCTCCGCCTGGTGGGCCGTCTTGCTCTGCCCGAGCATGGTCGCGGCGTTGAGGAGCGGGCGGTAGCGTGCGGCCAGGAGGTCGGCGGCCTTGAGGAAGACGGCGGCGCGATCCTCGAACGGCCAGTGCGCCCACTCGCGCTGGGCGCCCAGCGCCGCGTCCACCGCGCGGGTGACCAGCTCCGGCGTGGCCTGATGCAGGTCGGCCAGTACCCGGGCGTGACAGTGCGGGGCGGTCACCGGCTCGGTGCGGCCGCGGACTGCCTCGCCGCCGATCACGACCGGGATGTCCGCCCGCTCGCCCCCGACGGCGCCCAGGGCCGCCTTGAGCGCGGCCCGCTCGGCGGTGCCGGGCGCATAGGAAAGAACCGGCTCGTTCCGGGGCACCGGGATGTTCGAGGCGCTGCTCATCAGCCAAAGACCCTGGGTCGTAGGGAGTAGAAAAATATACCGGCCGGTAGCGGACCGACGCCCGTGTATCTTTGACGCTGACCCCCGACCCGACCTTCCAATGGCATCCAGACCCCCTCCGCGGCTCGCGCACGCCTTGACCGGCCGGGTGAAGGGCTGGCTCACCCTCGACGGCGAGTTCCTGCTGGGACCCCGCTACGTGCAGCTGCTCGAGGGAATCGAGCGGACCGGCACGATCCGGGAGGGCTGTCAGGCAACCCGCATGAGCTATCGGACCTGCCTCAGCCGCATCCGCCGGATGGAGGCCGCGCTCGGCGCGCCTCTGGTGCTGACCCACCGCGGGGGAACGACCCGCGGCTCGGCCTCCCTGACACCACTCGCCCGGCGGCTCATCCGGATCTACCGCCAGTGGCGCGACGCCCTGGAGCAGGCGAGCACTCGCGCGTTCGCGCAGGTGCTGGCGGGCCGGGCGGCGCGGGGAGGAGCCAGGCCCGCCCGGGCTCGGCGGACCGCGGCCCGGGGCTAGGGGCGCGACATCCGGCGGCGTACTGCCGCCGTCCGATGTGAAGCCGGTTGCCTATCGATTCATCGCGGGATAAGCTTGCCGCATGACCACCCTCCGCCGCGCCACACCGGCTGGCCTCTGGTTCCTGCTCCTGGCTGGTGCCGCGGGCGCCCAGACGCGCCGGGACCTGATCCTCGCCACGACGACCAGCACCCAGGACACCGGCCTGCTGGACTCGCTCGTCCCGCGATTCGAGCAGACCTGCCGGTGCCGCGTGAAGACCATCGCCGTGGGCACCGGCCGGGCGCTCGCCCTGGCGGCGCGAGGGGAGGCTGATGTGGCGCTGGTACACGCGCCGACGCTGGAAGAGCGCTACATCGCCCAGGGCAAGTTCTTGGGCCGCCGCCTGGTCATGACGAACGACTTCGTGGTGCTCGGTCCGGAGGCCGACCCGGCGCGGCTCCGGGGCGCCAAGCAGGTGGACGATGCGTTCCGGGCACTGGCCCAGGGGAAGGCGCCGTTTGCCTCCCGCGCCGATAGCTCGGGCACCCACCTGCTCGAGCTCGACCTTTGGCGCCAGGCCGGCGTCGAGCCGAAAGGCCCGTGGTACCTCGAGGTCGGCCAGGGCATGGGCGCCACGCTCCGGATCGCGTCGCAGAAGGGTGCCTACACGCTGAGCGACCGGGGCACCTATCTCGCGCAGCGGGCGACCCTCGACCTGGCCGTCCTGTTCGAGGGGGCGCCGCAGCTTCTCAACATCTACCACGTCATGCTGCCGAACCCCGACAGCTTCCCCCAGGTGAACGTGCCGGGCGGCCGGGCGTTCGCCGACTTTCTGGTGTCGCCGGAGACGCAGGAGTTCATCGCCCGGTTCGGCACCGCGCGCTTCGGGCAGCCGCTCTTCACGCCGGCAGCGAACCGGCGCGAGGAAGACCTCGGCCGCCGGGCGGCCTGAGCCGGGGGCTGCATGGACCTGATCCTCCGCGGCGTCCGGCACGCCTTCGAGCTGCTCCTCCGAGGCGATCCCCAGGTGATGGAGATCATGTGGCTCTCGCTCCGGGTGTCGGGGCTGGCCACCGCCCTCAGCCTGGTCGTGGGCGTTCCCCTTGGCGTGCTGCTCGGGCTGCGCCGCTTCCCCGGCCGGACGCTGGTCCTCACGGTGATCAACTCGGGGATGGGGTTGCCGCCGGTGGTCGTGGGGCTGGTCGCCTCGATCCTGCTCTGGCGTACCGGCCCGCTCGGCTTTCTCGATCTGCTCTACACGCCATCGGCCATCGTCCTCGCCCAGTTCGTGCTCGCCGCGCCGGTGGTCGCCGGCCTCACTGCCGCCGCGATCCAGCAGCTCGACCCCCGGCTCCAGGTGCAGCTCGCGGGGCTGGGCGCGTCCCGGCTGCAGACCCTGCGCGCGCTGCTGCACGAGGCGCGGCTGCCGCTCCTTGCTGCGGTGATCGCCGGCTTCGGCGCAGTCATCTCCGAAGTGGGCGCCTCGATGATGGTCGGTGGGAACATCCTGCATTACACCCGGGTGCTCACGACCGCCACCGTGCTCGAGACCGAGAAGGGAAACTTCGACGTGGCCATCGCCCTGAGCGTGGTCCTGCTCGCGGTCACGTTCTGTGTCACCATGGTCATCACTGCGGCGCAGCAGCACGGCACGGAGCGGCGGTGATCGGCCTCCTCGGCGTGCGCGATCTCTCGGTGGTCCGGGGCGGGAGCCGGGTTCTCTCGGTGCCGAGGCTCGATCTCCACGAGGGCGCCCACGTGGCGGTCGTGGGGCCGAACGGCGCGGGGAAGTCCACGCTGCTGCGGGTCCTCGCCTTGCTCGAGCGACCGACGGCGGGGACCGTCCTCCTGCGGGGCGCGCCGGTGCCGGCCCGCGTCCGGCAAGCGCTGGCGCTCCGGCGGCGGTTCGCGGTCGTGCTGCAGCACACCCCGCTCTGCGACACGACGGTCTACCGCAACGTGGCGCTCGGGCTCCGGTTCCGTGGAATCACTGGTCGGGATGCCGATCCGCGCATCCGGCTCTGGCTGCACCGCTTCGGCATCGGTCACCTGGCCGACCGGCACGTGCGCTCCCTCTCGGGCGGGGAGGCGCAGCGCACGGGCTTGGCGCGCGCGTTCGTGCTCGACCCCGAGGTGCTCTTCCTGGACGAGCCGTTCGCCGCGCTCGACGCGCCCAGCCGGGACGCGCTGCTCAACGACCTCGAGCTGATTCTGCGCGAGGCCCGCACCACGGTCGTCACCATCACGCACGACCCGGAGGAAGCGGCGCGCCTGGCCGATGCCCTCGTCGTGATCGTCGGCGGGACCGTGCGCGCGGCCGGACCCAAGGATGAAGTGCTGCAGCATCCCCCGAACCGCGAGACCGCAGAATTGTTCGGGTTCACGGTACTTCCGGTCAACGGGCATTCCGTCGCGGTGCCGCCGGGCGCGCTCGGCCTGGGCGACGGGGTGCTGCCCTTCATGCTCTCGGTCGATCGGGTGCTGGATTTCGGCTACGAGCGGCGGATCCTGGGGCGAGTGGGGGACGTGCCGGTCGAGGTGCGCCTGCCGACCGAGTGTCCTCCGCCGGCGGTCGCCAGCCGCATCCGCATCTCCGCGACCCGGGCCGTGCCCATCTCGTCGGACTGACGTTCAGCGATAGGGGACGAGGCCCGTGGCCTTGAAGGCCGCGTGCACCTCGAGACCCTCCCGAAGCCCGAGGCTCTCGACCGCGTGGCGAGTCACCTCGGCCACGAGCGGTGGCGTGCTGTCGAGCGCCACGCGGACCCGCTCACCGAACGGCGGCTCTGCGACCAGCTCGACGATACGACCGGGAAAGACGTTCTGGGCGCTGCCGGCCGGCGGAACCAGATGCAGCGTCACCTCCCGCGGGTTGAGCGCCACGAGGACGTCGCCGGGCTCGCCCGGATCGACCGCCACGACCGAGCCGAATGGGGTGCGCACCCGGACAAGGCCGCTCGCGTCCCGCTCCGTCACGGTTCCGCGGAACAGATTGACGCCCATGAACTCCGCTACATAGGGCGAGCGGGGCCGGCGGAGCAGCTCGTCGGGCGCGCCGACTTGCGAGATCCGGCCCGCCTCGAGCACCGCGATCCGATCGCCGAAGACGATCGCCTCCACGGGGTTGTGCGTCACGTACACCGTGGCGCACGGCAGCCCGGCCAGCGTCCGCCGGAGCTCGCCGCGAACCGCGCGGCGGGTCTGGAGATCGAGCGCCGAGAGCGGCTCGTCGAGGAGGAGCAGCCGGGGCTCGAGCACGAGCGCCCGCGCCAAGGCGGCCCGCTGCTGCTGGCCGCCGGAGAGCTGGTCGGGCCGGCGCGAAGCGAGCTCGCTGAGCCCGACTCGTTCGAGCGTCGCATCCACGCGACTGCGGACCGAGCGCCGGGCGAGGCCTTGCGCCCGGAGGCCGAACCCGACGTTCGCCTGAACCGAGAGGTGGGGGAAGAGCGCGTAGTCCTGCGCCAGATATCCAACCTCCCGACGCCAGGCCGGCAGCGACACACCGGCTGTTCCGTCGAACCAGACTCGGCCGTCGAGAACGATCCGTCCCTCGTCCGGCGTAACGAGCCCCGCGAGGCACCGAAGCAGCGTCGTCTTTCCCGCTCCGCTCTCCCCCACGAGAACGAGGGTCGAGCCCGCCTCGACCTCGAAGGTCGCGGCAAGCGCGACGTCCCCGATCCGCTTAGCGAGCGTCGCGGTGAGCACGGCGAAGCCCGGCCGGGCCGAGGGGTAGCGCCCGCACCGCCACGAGCACGGTCAGCGAGAGCACAACGAGCAGCACCGACAGCGCGACCGCGGCGTCGAGGTCCGTCTCGAGCGCGATGTACACCGCGAGCGGCATGGTCTGGGTCACACCCGGCAGGTTCCCCGCGAACGTGATCGTCGCCCCGAACTCGCCCAGCGCGCGGGCCCAGCTCATGGTGGCGCCCGCGACCACCGACGGAAGCGCCAATGGAAGCATCACCCGGAAGAAAGTCGTGCCGGGTGAGGCACGGAGCGTCGCCGCGGCGTCGAGATAGCGCGGCTCGACCTCGCGGAAGCCGGCTGCGGCCGCTCCGACGAAGAACGGAAGCGCGACGAACGCCTCCGCCATGACCACGGCAGCCGTGCTGAACGGGAGCGAGATTCCCAGGGACGCGAGCGCGCGGCCAGCGAGACCGGTGCGGCCGAAGGCGAGCAGCAGGCCGACGCCCGCCGCCGTGGGCGGCAGCACCATCGGCAGATCGATGACCGCTTCCATCACCCGCTTGCCCCGGAAGTCCCGGGTGGCAAGGAGCCACGCGACCGGGGTGCCGAGCAGGACGATCAGGCCGGCGGCCGCGAGGCTCGTCACCAGGCTGAGCCGGATGGCCGCCAGCACGAGCGGGTCGGCCAGACGCACGAGCAGCGTTGCGGCCGGAACCCGGAGCAGCAGCGCCACCAGCGGCAGGCCGATCAGGCCGAGGCAGAGCGTGATGGCGAGCGCGGTCGCCAGCCGCGCGAGCAGGACGCGCCAGGTCACCCCGGCCCCCGACCTCGCGGGCTCACGGCGCAGCCGGCAGCAGCCCGTGCCGCTCGAGCAATTGCTGTCCCTCGGCGGAGAGAAGGAAGTCCACGAAGGCACGCGCCGCGGGTTTGTGGGTTGATCGCACGAGGACCGCGACCGGATACGTCGCGATCGGATTGTACGGATCGGGGATCACCACTTGTCGCACCACGCGGCGCACCGGCGCCGTCACATCGGACACGTACACGATGCCGGCGTCGGCCTCACCCAGCTGCACCTTGGCCACGACGGCCTTCACGTTGTCTTCCTGTGACACGACGTTCCGCAGCACCCGCGCGGCGAAGTCCGGTCCGAACTCGTCGGCGCCGGCCATTCGATCGAGCGCCTCCCGGCTGTAGCGGCCGACGGGGACCGCCGCCGCGGCGAGAACCAGCTTGAGCCCGGTCTTGGCGAGATCCGAGAGCCGGTCCACCCGGCCGGGGTTGGCGGCCGGCACGATGACCACAAGCCGATTGCGCGCAAAGATCACGGCGGTGTCGGCCAGCAGGCCCTTCTCTCCCACCGTGCGTATCGAGCGGTCGTCCGCAGCCGCGAACAGGTCGGCTTCGGCCCCCTGGTCGATCTGCAGCGCGAGCTGTTGCGAGCCCGCAAAG
>JBGQIW010000004.1:0-58014 GCA_041498715.1 Gemmatimonadota bacterium
ACCACCCGGACGGTGTCGATACCGAAGTTCTTGGCGATCCGGACTGCGCTGGCGACGTTCACCAGGTCCTGCGGCGACACGAGCACCAGCACCGGCGCCGGAGCCCCGGCGGCCGCCGTCTCGTTCATCGTCACGGCTCGCTCAGGAAGGCGACGTCGTGCCGCTTGGCCTTGAGGGCCTGGGCAAACCCGGTCTTCTCCACCGCCTTCATGTACGCCTCTTTCGGCTCCACAAGGCCCTGATCCACGAGCTCCAACAGCGCGTCGTTCAGCGTCACCATCCCGGTCTTCCGGTTGGTCTGTATGATGGACGGGATCTGGAACGTCTTCCCCTCGCGAATCAGGTTCGATACCGCCGGAATGGTGAGCAGAATCTCCCGCGCCGCCACCCGACCGCCGCCCACTTTCCGGCACAGCGTCTGAGCGATCACGCCCCGCAGCGATTCCGAGAGCATGACCCGGATCTGGGCCTGCCGGTCGGCGGGGAACTGGTCGATGATCCGGTCGATGGTGGAGGCCGCCGTGGTCGTGTGCAGCGTACCGAAGACGAGGTGCCCGGTCTCTGCGGTCTCGATGGCGATGGAGACGGTCTCGAGATCCCGCATCTCGCCCACCAGCACGATATCCGGGTCCTCGCGCAGCGCCGCCCGCAGCGCGTGCTTGAAGGAGCGGGTATGCAGCCCGACCTGCCGCTGCGTCACCAGACACTTCTTGCTCTGGTGTACGAACTCGATCGGATCTTCGATCGTCAGGATGTGATCCGTGCGGGTCCGGTTGATCAGATCCACCAGCGCCGCCAGCGTCGTGGACTTGCCCGAGCCGGTGGGACCGGTGACCAGCACCAGACCCTTCGTCAGGTAACAGAGGTTCTGCACTTCCCGGCTCAGGCCCATCTCATCCGCCGTCATCACCCGCCCTGGGATGGTACGGAAGACGGCCATCGGGCCCTTGCGGTCGCGGGCCGCGTTGCAGCGGAAGCGGGCGAGTCCATCGATCTCGTAAGCCCAGTCGGTGTCGTTGTACTCGCGGAACTCGCCCAGCTCCTTGGGCCCCATGATGCTCGTGAGCATGCCTTCGAGCCGCTCGGCGGAGACCGGCTCGCCGTCGATCCGCACCAGGTCGCCGCTGCGACGCAGGATCGGCACTTCCCCGGTCCGGAGGTGCAGGTCCGACGCCCCCGACTCGACGAGCTGATGGAACAGCGCGTCCATCGCCGAGCGGAGCTCGCGCAGCTCGGCTTCCCCGCGGCCCGCGGGCCGGGCGGTGGGAGCGGACGGCCGGAGCGTCGTCTCAGTAGGACCGCTGTTGACCTGGATCCCGCCCGAAGGCGCGCGGTACTGGAACTCGACGACCGCGCTGCCGATGCGCGGTGCTGTCTCCGGGGGAGCGATCTCCCGCACCAGGGCCGCGATCTGCGCGTCGGTCAGGGGGTCCTTGGTGAGCGGACGGGTCGTGCCGTCGCGCAGCAGCGCGGCGGGCTTCCCGACGATCAGCTGCAGCGACTCCCCCCGCTGCTCGTGAAGCACCCGGATGAGTTGGTCGATTCGAGCCACGACGCCTCGTCAGTCCAGTGGGCGGATCGTACGCACCAGGAGCTTGTTCACGTAGTGGGTCACGTCTTCCGTCCAAAGCGCGAAAAACGCCCCGGGCCCGTTGACGTAGTCGAGCGCGCGACTACGCTCGGGCGGCATCTCGATCGCCGCCCGCCCTCCGAGCTCGCGGCCCCCGACGATCACGACGTCGAGCGCCACCAGCTTGGCGGCGGAAAACCGCTCGGGATCGGCGGGCGGAGCGTGATGGCGGCAAGTCACCACCGCGGCCTGGGCCTTGGGGATGAAGAACACGCCGCCGCCGGACCGGGTCAGGGCAAAGAACGGATCGGACCGGTTGAGCATCTCGATGGGCGTCTCGGGACCGGGCGGATAATTGATCCGCGACAGGAGATGCAAACTGCCGTCGATGACAACGCCTTCGGCCAGCAGCACTTCGGCTGCCTCCTGGCGGATCGACCCCCAATCCTCGGTCATCGGGCGCTGCGCGGGACGGCCATGTGACCGGAAACTCGTCAGGCCCCCCCGACGGGAGCAAGGGCCCGGATCAGCCGCGGATCTGGACGCCGGCCTCACGCTCGATGAGTCGGATCACCTCCACGTGGTCGGCCTCCTCCCCCAGGACGGCCCGGGCGTGGCGGAACAATTCGCCCACCAGATGGAGCACCGGCGCGGCGACGCCGGTCTCATCGAGCAGGCCCAGGGCAATCCGGACATCCTTCTCCAGGAGCGCGAGCCGGAACGTCTTCGGCCATCGCCCGCTCAACACCCGATCGCCGGCCAGCCCCTCGCTAACGAACGACCGGCCACTCGACGCGTTGAGCACGTCGAGCGCCTTCCGGGGCGGCACGCCGGCCTTCACCAGTGCGGCAAAGCCTTCGCCGAACGCCTGAATGTGGGCCGCGAGGAGCATGTTGTTCACCGCCTTCATTGCGTCGCCGGCGCCCACCGGGCCCATATGCTCGATGCGGCGGCTGAACGCCTCCAGTACCAGGCGCGCCCGGGCGAACATGGCCGCGTCCGCCCCCACCATTACGGTCAGGGTACCGGCCTCGGCCCCGCTCGTACCACCGCTCACGGGGCAGTCGGCGAACGCAACGCCCCGGCCGGCTAGGCGCGCCGCGATGCGGCGGGACGTCGGGGGGTCCCCCGACGTGCAGTCGAGGAGCAGCGCGCCGGGCGCGAGGCCTGCTTCCAGCCCGTCGGGTCCGTCCAGCAGCAACTCCACTTCGGTCGAGGTCGGCAGACAGGTGACGACGACCGCCGCGCCCGCCGCGGCCTCCCGCGGGGTCGCCGCGACCCGGACGCCGTGCCGCGCCGCGAACTCCTCGGCCCGGGCGCGAGTGCGATTCCAGACGGCGAGATCCATCTTCCGGGCGAGATGCTCCGCCATGGGACGGCCGATGGCACCCAGGCCGAGGAACGCTGCCTTCGTGCTGGTGTCGGACACTGCCACACCCTCCTCTCGCGGGACAGACCGGCCGAGCGAGCGCAAGATAGGCCCCGGCTTCGCCAGGCGTAAATCCCGGATTGACTCGCGCAGCGATGGGACGGTACCCTGCGGGAGACGCGAGGATCCTTCATGACGACCCGGATCATGCACGTGGACCTCGACGCGTTCTTCGTCGAGGTCTGCCGGCAGCACCACCCCGAGCTGCGCAACGTGGAGCTGCTGGTGGTCGGAGGCCGGCGCGACCAGCGGGGCGTGGTGCAGTCGGCGTCCTACGCGGCCCGCGCCTTCGGCATCCGGGCGGGGATGCCGATCGCCGAGGCGGTGCGCCGTTGCCCGCAGGCGACCTTCTTCCAGGGCGCATTCGCCCACTACCGCGCGGCGTCACGGGCCGTGCGCGACGTGCTGGCGGGGTTCTCCCCGACCGTAGTGATGGCCTCGCTCGATGAAGGCTATCTCGATTTCACCGGCACCGACCGCCTGTATCCAGTCTCACTTCTTCCCGTGGCCGAGGCGCTGCGCGACGCGATCCAGCGCGACGGCGGCCTAGCCTCGAGCGTCGGCATCGGCCCCAACCGAATGGTCGCCAAGCTCGCGTCCGACTCCGCCAAGCCGCGGGGGCTCATGGAGGTTCGGGCCGGCTGGGAGACCGGGTTTCTCGCCGGGCTCCCGCTCCGTGCGCTTCCCGGGGTGGGCCCCAAGACCGCCGAACGCTGGGCCGGCCTCGGCCTCGTGAACGTGGTGGACGTGCAGCGGATGGACCCGGCCGCACTGGAGCGGCTGATCGGGCCCGAGGCAAAGCTCCTCAAGCTGCGGGCGCAGGGATACGGGGGGACCGCGCTCCACGCCGACCAGCTGCCGCGGTCGGTGAGCCGTGAGACGACCCTGTCGCGCGACCTCCGTGATCCGGAGCGGCTCGAGCGCATCCTCGGCCAGCTGACCGCGCATGTCGCGTCGCAGCTGCGCGAGGAGCGGCTGGTGGCCCGGACCGTGACCCTCAAGCTGCGGCACGACGACTTCCGCACCGTGACCCGACGCGAGACCCTGCCCGAGCCGACCGACCTGGACGGCGAGCTCTACGCCGCGGCGCGGGTGCTGTTCCGGGGGGCGTTCGCCGAAGTACGCGGCCGCGAGCGGGCCGTGCGGCTCATCGGGATCGCTGCGAGCAATCTCGCGACGGCAAGCTCGCCGGATCTGTTCGAGTCGGAGGAGCGCGCCCGGCAGCGTCGGCTCACCCGGGCGGTGGACGCGGTGCGGGAGCGGTTCGGCTTCGAGGCGCTGGGGCAGGCGATGCTGGTGAAGAAGCAGAAGCGTGAACGGTGAACGGGCTCACGCAGATCTTACTTGGTGAAATCCCCGTCCGTGAACCGCAACCCCACGCTCCCTCCCCGTGCCTGTGCCGCGGGGCCCAGATCGCGAAAGGTCGCCGAGCGGCCGTCGGGGTCCGTTGCCCGGACCGTCGTGTTCTGGTAGAGTCGGTAGTAGCCGAGGAACACCTGCTCCGCGCCGGGTCGAACCGCGCAGCCACAGTCACGCGCCCCCTCGAGCCCGGCGTTGACCGTGATCCGAAGCAGGCGGCCGGACCGGTTCGTGACCAGGGGCGCGAAATAGTCGCCGGCGTCGGCGCGGGGGCTCACCGCGCGGACGATGGTCCCCCGCGGCGCCGGGATCACCCACGAGCCGCGCACGACCTCTCCCATTGGCTGCCGGTTGGCCGAGAGCGGGCGGTCGAGCTCCCATTGGGCCACCAGCATGCCGCGCCCCACCCGCACGCGGACCGTGGCGCCGGGTGGCACCACCTGCGCGGCGTCGTTCACCGTCAGGTGCAGTGGACCGATCAGGCCGTTGGTGACGACGAGGATCGGCCGCACAAGCAGGGCCGCCGCGGCCGCCAGGGCCGCCACGACTGCCGCAGCGAGCAGGATCAGGCGCAGCCTCCGGCGGGCGGGAGGAGGTGGCAGTGGTGACGACGGGTCGGTCATGAGGACGGAAGCTGGGGCCACCCGGCCCCCGGTCAAGGCCTTTCACATCCGGAGCAGATCAGTGGATCCCCAGCGGCAAAGCGTCCTGCGATTCCTGGCGGAGCCGGGGCACGTGAACTTCAGCGGGAAGGTGCACGGCGGGGTGGTGATGAAGTGGGTCGATCAGGCCGGCTACACCTGCGCGGCGGGATGGAGCGGCAGCTACTGCGTGACCGTGTACGTCGGCGGGCTCCACTTCGTCCACCCGATCCAGGTCGGCAACGTGGTGGAGGTCCGGGCCACCGTCATCCACACCGGCCGCACCAGCATGCACATCATGATCGACATCTACGCGGGTGACCCGAAGTGCTCCGAGCGGCGGCGCTGCGGGCATTGCGTGGCGGTGTTCGTCGCGCTGGCAGACGACGGGCGGCCGCACCCGGTGCCGGCCTGGGTGCCGGCGACCGCGCACGACCGCGCCCTCGATGGCTACGCCCGGCGGTTGGTGGAGCTCCGCAAGGCGATGGAGGAAGAAATGCACCGATCGCTCCACCTCGACCCCGATCCGACGCCCGAGACTCCCGCGGGCGTCTGACCCCCACGTCTCCCCGCTACTGGAAGATGTACGACGCGCCCAGCGCGAAGGTGACCTGGTCCTTGTGCAGGGTCCCGTCGGTGGCGGGGAAGACCAACAGGTTCGAGCGGTCGTAGCGGATCTCCGGCCGGATGAGCACTGCATCCCACCGCTTGATGTTCAGCGTGAACGTGCCGCTGCCGAACTTCTGCCCGGTGTTCACCGGGAAGCCCAGGACACCCGAGGTGCGAGCGCCGTCTTTGTCGTCCATGTAGTCGCCGCGGAGGGCGACGGTCAGGATCGGGCTCACGTCGACCGCCGCCCAGAGCCCCGCAGCCCACCACTTCGCCGTCTGCCCCACCGCCGGCAGGTCCTTTTCCTCCCCGTAGTCGCCCTGCAGGTTGAGCGTCGCCTTACCGACCTTCCGGGTCACCAGGAGGTCCAGCCCGTACCGGTTCCCGCTGGGCGTCACCCCGGCCACGGCGGCCTTCTCGTTGCCGAAGTACCCCACCACTCCGATCGTCGTCAGCGTGTCGGGCGTGATCCCCAACCGACCCATGAACGACTTCTTGGAGTTGTTGTCCTGCACCACGTCCCACCCGTTGATCAGCGCCAGCTCGACGTCCACCTTCGGATCCGGCTTCGCATCCAGCCGCAGGCCCGTCATGGTGAAGTTCTCGACGTAGATGAACTGGTTGCCCTCGGAGAGGTTGGGGTTGACCACGTCCTCGATCACCTCGAGCCCCAGCAGCGTCACGAACTTGCCGGCCTTGAACTGGACGTACTTCCCGGCGCCCGCCGGAATGTTGACCGTCGCGTAGGCCTGCTCGACGTCGCCGTTGGTCCCCAGGTTGAGCCCGGCGGACTGGAGCACCGGCGCGTTCTGCCCGAACAGCAGATCGACGTGGGCCCCCGCGTCCCACTTGTCGGTGGCCACCGGCTTGTCCAGCGTCAGCTTCGCCGCGTTCAGCTCGATCTGATCGTGGAACCGGTCGTAGAGCCGGCCGACGATGGGACTCCCCGCGCCACCCGTGTGCCGGGTCGAGTACGTGTAAGACGTGGTCACGTACCCGCTGAGGTTCACCTTCGACCCGGCCGGGGCCGCGGGCGCCGCCGCCTTGGCCGTGTCCGCCTTGGCGGTGTCCGCCCCCGCCTGCTTCGCCGAGTCTGCCGGAGCCTGAGCCGCGATTGGCTCGACTCCGGCGGTTACCGCTGCGAGTGCGATCAACGTGACGAACCCGCCGAACCGATGCATGGATCTGTCCTCCAGCCTGAGGGTGAACGGCGCCGCGGGAACCTCCCTACGGCCACAACGAAACCGCCCCCGCGACGGCAGCGTGCGCGAGGGCGGTGAGCACGGGGTCGGGCCAAGGCCCGGGTGACCGGGTGGACCGATCACGGCGACTCCGCGCGGCTCAGCCGCAAACGCCTACGGTTTCGGGCGACCCGGGCACGCGGCTCGGGACGCCGGACAATTCTGTTCATAGCTACCTGGGTAGAACGGACGACCGCAGCTTACGGCTTGCCGCTAGTCTTGTCAAGGGATTCTTGCACAATCCGCACAACTGACAATGCAATCTTGATGATTTGTTAACGATCTCATTTGAGGGAGTGCTCATATTGTGCTGATCATGCACACTGAGCTTGACAGCCATCCGCCATTTATGTATTCTCCCCTCACAGGCGACCACCCGAACCGGATTCCATGGACCCTCTTGGCGGCACCCAATCCAAGGCCCGAAACGCCGGGGCGCGCGCTCTTCGGAGCGCGCGCCCGGTGTCGCCGCGCGGGAGCTTCGGGTAGTCCTCCGCAGGTTGCGGAAGCCCCTGCGCCCGGACGGGGAGCGCAGGGGCTTTGCTTTTTTGAACCGCTCAGCCCAGGACCGGCGTGAGACGCCTCACCTTGCTTACCGCCCTCCTCGCTCTCGCTACGCCGCTCACGTTGGCGGCCCAGGCGGCGCCACACGGCGCGGCCATCGGCGTGGCCGCCACCGACCCGGCGGCCGCGAATGCCGTCGCGCTCAACCTGGCGTGGATTCTCATCGCCGCGTTCCTCGTCATGCTCGTGCAGGCCGGCTTCGCCTTGGTCGCCACCGGTTTCACCCGCGCCAAGAACGCCGGTCACACCATGACGATGAACTTCACGGCGTACGCCATCGCGATGCTGGTCTACTGGGCGGTCGGTTTCGGGCTGCAGGGCGGAGGCGTGGGCGTCCTGAGCACCCTGGGCGGCTACGACCGGCTGCACCAGGAGCTGGTGCTGACGTTGTTCGGCCGCCGGTTCGGCCTGGTGGGCACCACCGGGTTCTTCCTGGCAGGCGCGGCCTCCGCCGCGCCGATCCTCGCCTACTTCGTGCTCCAGATGGTCTTCATGACCACGGCGGTAACGATCCCGGCGGGGGCCCTCGCCGAGCGTTGGAAGTTCTCCGCCTTCGCCGTGTTCAGCGTTCCCACCGCGGCGGCGATCTATCCGATCTACGCCAACTGGGTCTGGGGCGGGGGATGGCTCTCCCAACTGGGTGTCAACTTCGGGCTGGGGCATGGCCACGTGGACTTCGCCGGGTCGTCCGTGGTTCACATGACCGGCGGCGTCATCGCTCTGGCTTCCTGCTGGCTCCTCGGCGCGCGCCGCGGCAAGTACAACTCCGACGGCACGGCGAACGCCATCCCCGGGCACAGCATCCCGATGGCGCTGGCCGGAACGCTGATCCTGATGTTCGGCTGGTTCGGCTTCACCGCCGGGGCCACGCTGGACGCCACCGATCTCAGAATCACCGTGATCGCCGCCAACACGATGCTCGCCAGCGCGGCCGGCTGCGTCGCGGCGATGCTGTACATGTACGCCCGCTCCGGCAAGCCCGACCCCTCGATGCTCGCCAACGGAGCGCTCGCAGGTCTGGTCGCGATCACGGCGCCCTGCGCCTTCGTCGCGGCGCCGGCCGCGGTACTGATCGGCGCCGTGGCGGGCGTGCTGGTGTGCATCTCGGTCTTCTTCGTGGAGCGCCGTCTTCGGCTCGACGACCCCGTGGGCGCGATCTCCGTCCACGGTGTGAACGGCCTGTGGGGGGTGCTGGCCCTCGGTCTCTTTGCGGACGGCACCTACGGGGCCGGCTTGAACGGCGTGCGCGGGAACGTGACCGGCCTCTTCTACGGCGACCCGGGCCAGCTCGTGGCCGAGGCGATCGGCGGGCTCACGAACCTCGTCGCGGTCGGCACGATGACCGTCCTGGCCTGGAACCTCGCGGGCCTCCTGGCCCGAGGGCACCGGGTCTCCGCCGAGGCCGAGGAGATCGGACTCGACCTGCCCGAGATCGGCGCGCTGGCCTATCCCGACACGACCGACCTGGCCGCAGCCACCGTGTTGACTCACACCCCCGGCGCGAAGCGAGCCGCTGCATGACGCCGGGCCCGTTCCGCCCGTTCCCGTTCACCCCTTGCGAACCGTTTTTCTTGAGGATGCGATGGCGACTACCGTGAAGGCAGCTACAGTGCGCCGCTCGGCCCCGGCCGAGGTGAAGAAAGTGCTGGACCTGATCAAGCAGAAGAACATCCAGGTCGTGGACGTGAAGTTCGTGGACCTGCCGGGGACCTGGCAGCACTTCTCCATCCCGGCGGCCACGCTGGACGAGGACATGATCAAGGATGGCCTCGGCTTCGACGGCTCCTCGATCCGCGGCTTCCAGGCGATCAACGAGAGCGACATGCTGCTCATGCCGGACGCGTCGACGGCGTTCGTGGACCCGGTGCTCACCGTGCCCACGCTCTCGCTCACCTGCGACGTGTACGACCCGATCACGCTCGAGCCCTACTCGCGTGACCCCCGCTTCATCGCGTTCAAGGCCGAGGAGTATCTCAAGACCACCGGGATCGCCACCGCGTCGTACTGGGGACCGGAGGCCGAGTTCTTCATCTTCAACTCGGTTCGGTTCGACCAGAACGCCCACGAGGGCTACTACCACATCGACAGCGAGGAAGGGATCTGGAACTCGGGCCGGAACAGCGCCCCGAACCTCGGCCACCGGCCGCGTCACAAGGAGGGCTACTTCCCGGTCCCGCCGGTGGACCGACTTCAGGACGTGCGGTCGAAGATCATGCTCGCCATGATCGAAGCGGGAGTGCCGGTCGAGGTTCAGCACCACGAGGTGGGCACCGCCGGGCAGGCGGAGATCGACATCAAGTTCGGTCCGTTGGTGCAGACGGCCGACCGGCTGATGATCTACAAGTACATCATCAAGAACGTCTGTCACAGCCTCGGCTTTACGGCGACGTTCATGCCGAAGCCCCTGTTCGGCGACAACGGCTCGGGCATGCACTGCCATCAGTCGCTCTGGAAGGGCGACACCCCGCTCTTCTTCGATGCCAACGGATACGCACTCATCTCGGAGACCGCCCGGTATTACATCGGCGGGCTCATCAAGCACGCGGCGGCGCTGCTCGCCATCTGCGCGCCGACCACCAACAGCTATCGCCGCCTCGTCCCCGGCTTCGAGGCACCGGTGAACCTGATGTACTCGGCGCGGAACCGCTCGGCGATCTGCCGGATTCCGGTGTACTCCACCAACCCCAAGGCCAAGCGGGTCGAGTTCCGGGCGCCGGACCCGGCCGCCAACCCCTACCTGGCGTTCGCCGCGATGCTCATGGCCGGGCTGGACGGGATCAAGAACAAGATCGAGCCGCCAGCCCCGATCGACGAGGACCTCTATGAGATCGACGACGAGCGGAAGAAGCTCATCAAGCAGGTGCCCGGCACCCTGACCGAATCGCTGGACGCGCTCGAAAACGACCACGCGTTCCTGCTCGCCGGGGACGTGTTCACCCAGGATGTACTCGATGCCTGGCTGAGTCTCAAGCGGAAGGACGTCGCGGCGGTTACCCTGCGGCCCCATCCATATGAGTTCTTCATGTATTACGACGCGTAGCGGAGCAGGAAGTCCAAGCGCCGGCGGCCGGTCCTCGACCGGTCGCCGGCGCTGTACTGTCTTGCGGCGGGCGGGGCGATCCGCTAGCTCATAGTGGAGCGACAGCCGCCGGCCCCCCGAGACCGCCACCTTCACGGAGTTGGACGGATGAAACTGATCACCTGCATCATTCGGCCCGAACGCCTCGCCGAGGTGAAGGCCGCGTTGTTCCGGGCCGGCGTCACCGGCATCTCCATCAGCCGCGTGAGCGGGCACGGCGGGGAGCGGGACCTCGTCGAGCACTACCGCGCGTCGTCGATCGTGCTCGAGTTCCGGGAAAAGGTGAAGATCGAGATGGCCGTGTCCGAGCCGTACGTGGAGCCCACCATCAACGCCATCCTCGCCTCGGCCCGGACCGGTGAGGTGGGAGACGGCAAGATCTTCGTACAGCCGCTCGAGCGCGTCATCCGCATCCGGACCGGCGAGTCGGACAACGCGGCCCTGACACCGGTCACGGCCGACGAGGTGCAGCGCAACGCGCTCGAGGCCGCCGGCAAGTAGGCCGCCGGGGGACCGGTTCGCCCGGCGGCTTGGGTCCGTCGTATCTTCCCCTCCCTATGACCACACGCAAGAGCGCCGCCATCACCGACGGGGTGCAGCGCACCCCCAACCGCGCCATGCTCCGTGCCGTGGGTTTCGGCGACGGAGACTTCGGCAAGCCCATCATCGGGATCGCGAACGGCTACAGCACGATCACGCCGTGCAACGCGGGCCTCGACGTGCTCGCGCGGCGGGCCGAAGCAGCGATACGTCAAGCCGGGGGCATGCCGCAGCTCTTCGGCACCATCACCGTGAGCGACGGCATCTCGATGGGGACGGAAGGCATGAAATATTCCCTTGTGTCCCGCGAAGTGATCGCGGACGCGATCGAGACCGCCTGCCAGGCGCAGAGCATGGACGGCGTGCTCGCCGTCGGCGGCTGCGACAAGAACATGCCGGGCGCCCTGATGGCCATGGCCCGGATGGACATCCCGGCCGTGTTCGTCTATGGCGGCACCATCAAGCCCGGTCACCTGGACGGACGGGACTTGACGATCGTGAGCGCGTTCGAGGCCGTGGGCGAGTTCAGCGCCGGCCGGATCGGGCGGGAGGAGCTGCTGGCCGTCGAGCGACACGCGTGCCCCGGGCAGGGCTCGTGCGGCGGGATGTACACGGCGAACACCATGTCGTCGGCGATCGAGGCGATGGGCATGAGTCTGCCGGGATCGTCCACCATGGCGGCCGAGGACGCGGAGAAGGGGGACAGCGCCGCCCGCTCGGCCGAGCTGCTGATGGAGGCGGTGCGGGCCGACCGCCGCCCCAGCCGGATTCTCACCCGGCAGGCGCTCGAGAACGCCATCGCCGTCGTGATGGCCCTCGGCGGCTCGACCAACGCCGTCCTCCATCTCCTGGCCATCGCCCACGCCGCGCAGGTGCCACTCACGCTCGACGACTTCGAGACCATCCGGGCCCGCGTGCCCGTGCTGGCGGAGCTCAAGCCGTCCGGCCGGTTCGTCGCGACCGACCTTCACCGGGCCGGTGGCGTGCCCCAGGTGATGAAGATGCTGCTGGCCCACGGACGACTCCACGGCGAGGCGCTCACCATCACCGGCGAGACCGTGGCGGAGGCGCTTCAGGACGTGCCGGACGCGCCTCCCGCAGGACAGGAGGTCATCCGTCCCTGGAGCCGGCCGGTCTACCCCGAGGGTCACCTTGCGATCCTGCGCGGCAACCTGGCGACCGAGGGCGCGGTGGCCAAGATCACCGGGATCAAGACGCACCAGATGACCGGCCCGGCGCGCGTCTTCGAGTCGGAAGAGACGTGCCTCGAGGCGATCCTCGCCGGCGGCATCCGCCCGGGGGACGTGATCGTGATCCGGTACGAGGGTCCCAAGGGTGGCCCCGGGATGCGGGAGATGCTCGCGCCGACGTCGGCGATCATCGGCGCCGGGCTGGGCGACTCGGTCGGCCTGATCACCGACGGCCGCTTCTCCGGAGGCACCTACGGCATGGTGGTGGGCCACGTCGCACCCGAGGCGGCGGTGGGCGGCGGGATCGCGCTGGTGGAGGAGGGCGATTCGATCACGATCGACGCCGACCGGCGCCTCCTCCAGCTCGATGTGCCGGACGACGTGCTCGCCCGTCGCCGCGCGGCCTGGCGACCGCGGCCGCCACGCTATACGACGGGTGTGCTCCACAAGTATGCCAAGCTCGTCTCCAGCGCGAGCCTCGGCGCCGTAACCGACCTCTGACGCTTCTTTCCAGGAACCCGCTCATGCCGGCATCGCGCGCTGCGGCGTTAGCCGCAGCCTTCGTCACCGTCATCACATGCACGCCTGCGGCAGCCCAGAGCGGGGACCTCCCGTTCTGGACCGGACAGCCCGACTCGGCCGGGTTCGCCGCCCGCACTGCAAATCGACTCGCCGCCGCTCAGAAAAGCCGGGACCGCCTGCTCGCCGTCAAGGGACGTCGGACCGTCGCCAACACCCTCGTGCTCTACGATCAGATCGTCCAGCAAACCGACGTGGCCAGCCGCGAAGCCGGGCTCGTCAGTGAGGTCGATCCCGAGGTCAGCGTTCGCCAGGCGGCCGAGCGGGCCCGCCAGGACGTGAGCGCGTTCCTCACCGAGCTGTCGCTCAGCCGCCCCCTGTACGACGCCCTCGGCGCCATCGATCTCGCGTCCGCGGACCGGGAGACCCGCTTCTACGTCCAGAAGACCCTTCGGGCGTTCCGCTTGGTGGGCGTGGACCGGGACGACTCGACGCGCGCCCGGATCCGCGCGCTCCGGGATCGGATCGTCGTGTTGGAGCAGACCTTCGAGCGCAACATCCGGGACGACGTGGACACCGTCCGGGCGGCCCCGACCGAGCTCGAGGGGCTGCCGCCCGACTACATCGCCCGCCGCACCCCCGGGCCGGACGGCCTCGTCGGCATTACCACCGACTATCCCGACGCGTTTCCGATCTTCAATTATGCGAAAAGCGATTCGCTGCGGCGCCGGCTTACGCTCGCGTTCGACAACCGGGCGTGGCCTCAGAACCTGCCGGTGCTCGACAGCCTGCTGGCGACGCGTAACGAGCTCGCCACCCTCCTGGGCTTCGCAAACTGGGCCGACTACGTCACCGCCGACAAGATGATCGGGAACGGGCGCAACGCGTCGGAGTTTATCGACCGCGTCGTGGCCGCCTCGGGTCCCGCTGCCGCCCGCGAGTACTCGGTGCTGCTCGAGCGCAAGCGGCGGGACGTTCCGGACGCGACCGCAGTGAACCGCTGGGAGCGTCGCTACTGGTCCCAGGTGGTCCAGCGGGAGCAGTACGATTTCGATGCTCGCCAGGCCCGGCGCTACTTCCCCTACGATCGGGTGGAGCAGGGCATGCTGGACGTGGCGACGCGGATCTTCGGCGTGCAGTTCCGCCGGGTCGAGGGCGTACCGGTGTGGCACCCCTCGGTCAAGGCGTTCGAGATGCTGGAGCAGGGGAAGGTGGTCGGCCGGTTCTACTTCGACATGCACCCGCGGCCTGGGAAGTTCAACCACGCGGCCATGTTCGCGGTGCGCACCGGCGCCATCGGACGCCTGCCGGAGGCCGCGCTCGTCTGCAACCTGCCGGGCGGCGTTCCGGGCGATCCCGGGCTCATGGACCCGGACGACGTGCGCACGGTGTTCCACGAGTTCGGACACCTGATCCACCACCTCGTGGCCTCACACCACCGCTGGGTCGGCATCTCCGGGATCACGACCGAATGGGACTTCGTCGAGGCGCCGTCCCAGATGCTCGAGGAGTGGATGCGCGACCCGGCAACGCTCGCGTCGTTCGCGAAAGATTACGAGACCGGGGAGCCCATCCCCGCCGCGCTCGTGACGCGCATGGACCGGGCGACCGACTTTGGCAAGGCGCTCGGCGTGCGGCGGCAGATGGTGTTCGCGCGCATCTCCCTGGGCCTGCACGATCAGCCGCCAGGTACGGTCGTGCCCGACTCGCTGGTGCTCGAGACCGAGGCCCAATACGAGCTGTTCCCACCGATGCCGGAGACGCATTTCGAGGCCGGCTTCGGTCACCTGACCGGCTACTCCGCGGTCTACTACACGTACATGTGGTCGCTGGTGATCGCGAAGGACCTGTTCAGCACGTTCGACCGGAGCCGCCTGATGGCCCCGGGCGTGGCGCGGCGATATCGGGAGGTGGTGCTGGCGCCCGGCGGCTCCATGCCGGCGGCAGACCTCTTGAAGAATTACCTGGGACGTCCCTTCAACTTCGATGCCTGGCGCCGGTGGCTCGACGAGGAGCAGGCGCCCCCCGCTTCGGCCCCCTGACGCTCAAGGCGCAGCGGCGGCTTCCGGGACACCCGTGGAGCCGCTCCGCGCCGCCGCCCGCACGGCCCGGACGACCCGCTCGCCGAACTCCCGCGTCCCCAGGCTCGGCTCACCGGGGCGGGCGAGGTCGCGCGTGCGGGCGCCCTCATCGAGCACCGATCGCACAGCGTGGTCGACGACGTCGGCCGCCTCCACGAGCTTCAGCCCGTGACGAAGGAGCATCGCCGCCGACGCGATCGCGCCGACCGGGTTGGCGACACCCTGCCCTGCGATGTCCGGCGCCGACCCGTGCACCGGCTCGAAGAGTCCCGGACCCGCGCCCAGCGACGCCGAGGGCAGCAGGCCGAGCGAGCCTGCCAGGACTGCGGCCTCGTCGCTCAGGATGTCGCCGAAGAGATTCTCGGTCACGAGGACGTCGATCGAGGCCGGGTTCGCGATCAGCCGCATGGCTGCGAAGTCCACATACAGATGCTCCAGCGCCACGTCCGGGTAGTCTGCCGCGACCCGCGTCACGACGTCCCGCCAGAGCTGGGAGACCTCCAGCACGTTCGCCTTGTCCACCGAGGTGACCCGGCGGCGCCGGCCCCGCGCCGCCTCGAACGCGACCCGCGCGACCCGCTCCACCTCCGCGGCCGTGTACCGCAACGTATTCACCCCGCTCTGCTCGTCCCGCCCCCGAGGCTCGCCATAGTAGAGCCCGCCGGTGAGCTCGCGCACGATCAGCACGTCGACGCCAACCAAGCGCTCGGGGCGCAGCGGCGACGCATGCGCGAGCGCCGGGTGCACGGCGACGGGCCGGAGGTTGGCGTAGACGCCGAGCAGCTTCCGGAGCGCGAGGAGCCCGGCCTCGGGGCGCTGGTGGCGGGGGGCGCGATCGAGCGATGGGTCGCCCACGGCGCCGAGCAGCACCGCATCGGCCTGGGTCACGGCCTCCCGCGTCGCCGGCGGGAACGGCTCGCCGAACCGGGCCACCGCGGTCGCGCCGATCGCGTATTCGGTCGTGTCGAACCGATAGCCGAACAGTTCCCCTGCCGCTCCGAGCACGCGCAGGGCCTCGGCCGTGACTTCGGGACCGATCCCGTCGCCCGGGAGCACCGAGAGACTGAACCGCCTCACGCGAGCCTCCCGGCCGGCTCTCGACCCCGCTCGAACGCCTGGATCCTCGGCTCGTCCTGCAGCGTACGTCCGATCTCGTCCAGACCGCGGAGCAGCATCTCCCGCCGGTAGGCGTCGATCTCGAAGGTGGCATGGAAGCCGGGCCCGTCGGTCACCTGCCGACGCTCGAGATCCACGGTCAGCTCGTAGCCCGCATCCGCAGCCTCCGCCCGGCGAAACAACTCCATGATGTCCGGCTCGGCGAGCCGGACGGGCAGCAGCCCGTTCTGGCAGCAGTTGTTATAGAAGATGTCGGCGAACGACGGCGCGAGGATGGCGCGGAATCCGTATTCCGCCAGCGCCCAGGGCGCGTGCTCGCGGGAGGAGCCGCTGCCGAAATTCGAGCCCGCCACGAGGATCGAAGCCCCCCGCGCGGCGGGGCGGTTCAACTCGAAGGCAGGATCGGGCGAGCCGTCCGGGCGAAAGCGCCAGTCGAAGAACAGGAACTCGCCGAAGCCGGTCCGCTCGACGCGCTTGAGGAACTGCTTCGGAATGATCTGGTCGGTGTCGACGTTGACTCGCGGCAGCGCGGCGACCCGGCCGGTGTGGACGGTGAACGGCTTCATGCGTCTCCCCAATACCAACCTGGTGAGCGGTGCGAAGAAGGGGGGAGTGAGAAGCAAGAGATAGAAAGGGAGGCCGGGGAGGAGGTTCCGTCCTGCACCTTCGCTACCTCTTGGCTTCTCACTTCGCGCCGGGCAGATAGTCCCGGACGTCCACCAGCCGCCCGGCGATGGCCGCAGCCGCGGCCATGGTCGGGCTCATCAGATGGGTCCGCCCGCCTTTGCCCTGCCGCCCCTCGAAGTTCCGGTTCGAGGTCGAGGCGCAGCGCTCGCCGCTCCCGAGAATGTCGTCGTTCATGCCGAGGCACATCGAGCAGCCGGCGTTGCGCCACTCGAAGCCCGCGTCGCGAAACACGCGGTCCAGACCCTCGGCCTCCGCCGCGGCCTTCACCCGCATCGAGCCGGGCACGACCATCGCCCGCACGCCGCTCGCCACCCGGCGGCCCCGGACCACGGCGGCCGCCGCGCGGAGATCCTCGATCCGGGCGTTGGTGCAGGAGCCCAGAAACACACGGTCCACCGGTACGCCCTGGAGCGGCGTTCCCGGCGCGAGCCCCATGTACTCGAGCGCCCGCGCCGCCGCGCGCCGGTCGCTGTCCCGCTCGTAGCCCCCGGGATCGGGCACCCTGGCGGTGATGTCGGCGACCATGCCCGGGTTGGTCCCCCAAGTGACCTGCGGCGCCAACGCCGCCGTGTCGACCACGACCTCGCGGTCGTACACGGCGCCCGCATCGCTCGCGAGGTTGCGCCAGCCCGCGACCGCGGCGTCCCAGGCGCGGCCCGAGGGTGCGCGGGGCCGGCCGGCGAGATACGCGAACGTGGTCTCGTCCGGCCCGATCATGCCCGCCCGCGCGCCTGCCTCGATCGACATGTTGCAGATCGTCATCCGACCTTCCATCGAGAGCGCCCGGATCGCCTCGCCGGTGTACTCGATGACGTAGCCGGACGCGCCGTCCGTGCCGATTCGCCCGATCAGCGCGAGAATGAAATCCTTGGGCGTCACCCCGGCGGCGGGCCGGCCGGTGAAGCGGACCTCCATGGTCTTCGGGCGGGCCTGGACCAGGCACTGGGTGGCGAGCACATGCTCCACCTCGCTCGTGCCGATCCCGAAGGCCAACGCGCCGAACGCCCCATGGGTGGACGTGTGCGAGTCGCCGCAAACGATCGACATGCCCGGCTGGGTGGCGCCCAGCTCCGGGCTGATCACGTGCACGATCCCCTGCCCCGGCGAGTCCAGCCCGAACAGCTCGACCGCGAACTCGCGGGCGTTCGCCTCCAGCACGCTCACCTGTTTGGCGGCGACGGGATCGGCGATCGGGAGGCGGCGATCGCCGGTGGGCACGTTGTGGTCCACCGTGGCCAACGTGCGTTCCGGACGGCGCACCTGCCGTCCGGCCAGGCGGAGTCCGTCGAAGGCCTGGGGTGACGTCACCTCGTGTACGAGATGAAGATCCACGTACAGGAGCGCCGGCCCGTCGGCCGGCTGGTGCACGACGTGGCTCGCCCAGACCTTTTCGAACAGCGTGCGGGGCGCCATCGGCTACCCGGCGACCGGCGCAGGCGCGGCCGGGCGGGCGTCGGCCGGGTCCCGCCGGCCCGGGCCGGTCCCGCGCTCCTGCCCGCCCGCGCCTTCCTCGGACCAGGGCATCATCGCCCGGAGCTTGCGACCGACCTGCTCGATGGGATGATCGTGGTCAATCTGTCGCATGCGCTCGAAGTTGGGCCGGCCCGCCCTGTTCTCACCCAGCCACTCCTTCGCAAAGCGCCCGTCCTGGATCTCCTTCAGGATGCGCTGCATCTCCGCCCGGGTCTCCGCGGTGATGAGCCGTGGTCCGCGGGTGTAGTCGCCGTACTCGGCGGTATCGCTGATGGAGTAGCGCATGAAGCCGAGCCCGCCGCGGTACATGAGATCGACGATGAGCTTGAGCTCGTGCAGGCACTCGAAGTAAGCCATCTCCGGGGAGTAGCCCGCGGCGACGAGGGTCTCGAACCCGGCTTTCACCAGCGCGGTCGTGCCGCCGCACAGGACGGCCTGCTCCCCGAAGAGGTCGGTCTCGGTCTCCTCGCGGAATGAGGTCTGGAGCACACCGGCTCGGGTGCAGCCGATCCCGGCGGCATAGGCCAGGGCGTTGCCCAGCGCCTCGCCGCTCGCATCCTGATGCACCGCCACCAGCGCCGGCACCCCCCGTCCGGCCTCGAACTCGCTCCGCACCAGATGGCCGGGCGACTTGGGGGCCACCATCGAGACGTCCACGCCCTTGGGGGGCGCGATTTCGCCGTAGTGGATGTTGAAGCCGTGCGCGAACATCAGAGCCTTGCCGGGCGTGAGCCCCGCCGCGACGCCCGACTCGTAGATCGCGCGGCCGTCCTGATCCGGCACCAGCATCATGATCACATCCGCCGCTTTCGCCGTCTCGGCGACCGGCCTCACGTCGAGACCGGCGGCGGCGGCCCTGGCCCACGAGGCACCGCCGGGCCGGAGCCCGACCACCACGCTCGCGCCGCTGTCCCGCAGGTTCAGCGCGTGGGCATGGCCCTGGCTGCCGAAACCGATGATGCCGAACGTCCGGCCCAGCAGGCGAGAGCGATCGGCGTCGAGGTCGTAGAACACCTGGGGGGTCGCCATGTCAGACGGTCTCCGACGTGAGTGTGAGCTGGGCGGTGGCCGGCGCCCGCTCGAGCGCCACCGAGCCGCTGCGCGCCACGTCCAGCACGTCGAAGCGCTCCAGCGCACGGAGGAAGGACAGGACGAACGCCTCGGGGCCGCTGACCTCCAGGATCACGGCCTCGGGGGACTCGTCCACGATGGCGGCCTTGTAGAGCAACGCGACGTCCAGCAGCTCGGCGTAGCGCGCCTCGCCCGGCCGCACCTTCACCAGCGCCAGCTCGCGGGTCACGCCGTCGCGCGAGGGGAACGCGGCGACCTCCCGCACGCCGACCACCTTGTCCAACTGCTTTGCCGTCCGGTCCGCCGTCGCCTGGTCCGTCTGCATCATGATCGTCAGCCTCGCGAGTCCCGGCGAGGCACTCGGCCCCACCGCGATGCTCTTGATGGAAAGGTTGCGCCGCCGGAGCATTCCGAAGGCGCGGTTCAGGGTGACCAGCTCGTGCTGCAACAGCACCGACAGCGTATGGCTGCCGCTCATGCCGGCACCAGCGGCGCCGGCTCACCTTCGATGGGCTCCGAGAGCGACGCGCCCGGCGGGATCATCGGGAAGACGTTGGCTTCCTGCTCGATGACGAACTCCACCAGCGCGGGACCCGGCACGTCCATCGCCGCCCGCACCGCGTCTGCGGTGCGGTTGGCCTCCGCCACGCGCCAGCCGGGCACCCCGTAGGCCTCGGCCAGCTTCACGTAGTCGGGGCTCCAGATCGGCGTGGCGGAGTAGCGGCGGCCGTGGAAGAACTGCTGCCACTGCCGCACCATGCCGAGGTAGCCGTTGTTGAAGATCGCCATCTTCACCGGGATCCGCTCCTGCACCATCGTGGCGATCTCCTGCATGTTCATCTGAAAGCCGCCGTCGCCGGAGATGGCCCAGACCGGCTCGTCCGGCCGCGCCAGCCGCACTCCCATCGCCGCGGGCACCGCGAACCCCATGGTGCCCAGCCCGCCGGACGTGATGTGAGTGTTGGGCCGCTCGTAGGGGAAGAGCTTCGCCACCCACATCTGATGCTGGCCCACGTCGGAAACGATGGTGCAGTGCCCGCCCGTCACCTCGTGCAGGGTGCGGAGGATGCCCTCGGGCGAGAGATCACCCCGGTAGTGCTCCGTCCGCAGCTTGGTGAAACCTTCGATCTCGCCCCGCCAGGCGTCGCACTCCCGCGGCCGCACCAGCGGAAGCAGCCGGCCGAGGATCTCCCGGCAGTCCCCGACCAGGCCCAGCGCCGTCGGCACGTTCTTGCCGATCTCGGAGGCATCCAGCTCGATGTGGACGATCGTGGCCCGCGGCGCGAAGGCAGCCGTATTGCCGGTCACCCGGTCGTCGAACCTGAGGCCGATGCCGACGATGAGGTCGGCGTGCTGGATGGCCCGGTTCACGTGCACCTCGCCGTGCATGCCGGGCATGCCGAGGTGCAGCGGGTGCGATTCGGGGAATCCGCTGATGCCGAGCAACGTCGTGATCACGGGCATCCCGGTGCGCTCGGCCAGGCAGCGGAGCTCGTCGTATGCGCCGGCCAGCAGCACTCCGTGCCCCGCCATGATCAGCGGGCGGCTGGCCTCCCCGATCAGCCGGGCCGCGTGGGCCAGCTCGGCGTCCGGGCCGGCGGGCGAGGGCGCCGCCCGCGGGCGCCTTGACGCGGCCGGCTGGGCCGCCGGCGTGTAGGTGATCTTCTGGTTCTGCACGTCCTTCGGTACGTCCACCAGCACGGGCCCCGGCCGTCCCTCCTGGGCAATCGCGAGCGCGTCGCGGAGCGCGCCCGCGAGCAGGGTGACGTCCTCAACCAGCACGTTGTGCTTGGTGATCGGCTGGGTGATGCCGATGATGTCCGTCTCCTGGAAGGCGTCCCGGCCGATCATGTTGCGGGAGACTTGGCCCGTGATGGCGACCACCGGCGTGCTGTCCATGTGCGCGGTGGCCAGGCCGGTCACGAGATTGGTGGCGCCGGGTCCCGACGTCGCCACGCACACGCCCGGACGGCCGCTGGCACGGGCGTAGCCATCGGCGGCGTGCGCGGCGGCCTGCTCGTGCCGCACGAGGACGTGGCGGAGGGCCGGGTACTCGGGCAGCGCGTGGTAGAAGGGCATGATGGCCCCGCCGGGGTAGCCGAACATCAGGTCCACGCCCTGCTCCAACAGGACACGGCACATGAGCTGGGCGCCCGTCAGGGTCTCCGTCATCTCCCGGCCGCCCGGTGCGAAACCGCGTAAACAGTGAAGAATGAACAGTGAACGGGGGACTCCGCTGCTCCATGGAGCTCCCGGTTCATTGTTGACCGTTCACTGTTCACGCTGTTCCCCGGCATCACACCCCCCACAGATAGCTCGCGTTCAGGGCGCTCGCTTCCAGGCGGTCGGCATGGCGCGACTTGTTGAGCGCGTGGATCAGCGCCCGGGCGCTGGCCTCCACGATGTCGGTGGAGGCGCCCTGCCCGCTCAGCGACTTTCCGTCCACCCGCGCCTGGAGGAACACCTGCCCCACGCTGTCCTTGCCCGGCGTGACCGACCGGAGCTGCAGGCCGATGACTTCGACCTGGCGGCGAAGAATCTCGCTGATCGCGGTGAACGCCGCCGCGATGGGTCCGTCGCCGCTGCCCCGGGCGGTCCGCTCGCCGCTCCAGGGCCCCGTCAGCCGGACGGTCGCGCTGGCCGGGACGTTGCCGCAGACGACCTCGAGATGGGTCAGCTGATACTCCTCGGGCGCGTCGTGGAACGAGTCGTGGAGCAACGCGAGCAGATCCTCGTCGAGGATCGCGCGCTTGCGGTCGGCGAGCGTGGTGAACCGCTGGTAAATCTCGCCCAGCTTTTCCGGGTCCAACTCGTAGCCGAGCTCGCGGAAGCGCTGCTCCAGGGCGTGCCGGCCCGAGTGCTTGCCGAGAACCAGGGTGGACTTGGGGATGCCGACCGTCTCCGGCCGCATGATCTCGTAGGTCTCGCCGTTCCGCAGCATCCCGTGCTGATGGATGCCGGACTCGTGGGCGAACGCGTTCCGGCCGACGACCGCCTTGTTGGGCTGGGGGAAGACCCCGGTGAGGTAGGAGAGCAGCTGGCTGGTGCGGTAGATCTCCTGGGTCACGATGTTGGTGCGAAAGCCGAGCTGGGGCCGCACGACCGCGGCCATGACCAGCTCCTCCAGCGCGGCGTTGCCCGCCCGCTCACCAATGCCGTTCACCGTGCATTCCACCTGGCCGGCCCCCGCCTGGATCGCCGCGATCGAGTTGGCGACGGCGAGGCCCAGATCGTCGTGGCAGTGGGCGCTGAAGGTCACGCGGTCCCCGCCCGGCACCCGCTCCCGCACCGAGTGGAACATCGCGGCGTACTCCGGCGGCAGCGCGAAGCCGACGGTGTCAGGCAGGTTGATCGTGGTCGCGCCCTCGGCGATCGCGAGCTCCACCACCCGGCACAGGAAGTCGGGATCGGTGCGGCTGGCGTCCTCGGCGGAGAACTCGACATCGTCCGTGAACGACCGGGCCCGGCGGACGCCCTGGCGGGCCATCTCCAGCGCCTCCTCGCGGTCGATCCGGAGTTTTTCCCGGAGATGCAGGTCGGAGGTGGAGAGGAACACGTGGATCCGCGAGCGTCCGGCTGCGCGCAGCGCCTCGCCCGCGAGATCGATGTCCCGCTCCACGCACCGGGCCAGCGCGGCGACGACCGGCCGGCGTACCTCGCTCGCGATGTCGCGGACGCTGCGGAAATCCCCGTCGGACGCCGCCGGGAAGCCGGCCTCGATCACGTCCACGCCGAGCGCGTCGAGCTGGCGGGCGAGCCGGAGCTTCTCCTCGGCGCTCAGGCTGTTGCCGGGGGCCTGCTCTCCGTCCCGGAGGGTCGTGTCGAAGACGATCACGTCGCTTGCCATGGGAACTCCGTCCGCCATTGATGCCTGAAACGCGAAGCGCCGCGAACCCGGAGGTCCGCGGCGCTGGGTTGATTCGTCTGAGACGCTGCTTACACTGTCTCGCCCGGCACGCCGCGGATCCCCTGCCCGATAAGCACGAGCAGAAGGCTGAGGCCGACGATAAGGACGAGCTGCTGGGTCATTACGATGAGTCTCTCGGTGCCGATTGTTTATACCACCGAGTGACAAGCCTACGCAAGGCGATTCCGGCCGTCAAGGGGCGTCGCCCCCCTCAAGGCTTGAGCGCAATCCGGGCGGTGCGGTCGATCCGGTTGAGCTGCAGGGGGATGCGCTGCTCGGCCAGATACTCGTCCGTCGCCTGTCTGGCGCCCTGCCAGTGGCCGTAGTCGTCGAGGATCAGGACCCCGGCGCGCGCGAGCCGGGGGTAGAGATGTCGCAGCTCGTGACGGGTGGAGTCGTACCAGTCGGTGTCCAGCCGGAGCAGGCTGATCTGCTGCGGCGCCCTGTCCGGCAGCGTGTCCTCGACTTCCCCTTCACGAAGTGCACCCGCGCCGCGTCGTAGCCCGTGCTCAGGACCGCCTGCCGCACGTCCTCCAGCGAGGCGTAGAGCCAGCTCCGGCCGTCGGGCTGGGTTACCCGAGACGACCTGCGAGGCCGCGTCGCGACCCTTGAAGTCGACGTCCTGAGCGGTCGGGGACGGCATGCCCTCGAAGGTGTCGAAGAGGTACAAGTCGCGGGACTGGTCCCCCAGCCGCCTTGACCAACCGCTTGACGATTTGCCGCATCGGCGATGCCCCTCCGCGAGAAGCCGGAAGCTGAGCGAGCGACGAAGCTACCCAGACCACCAAACCGGGGCAAGCACGGCCACCGACACGATAGGCCATTACAGAGAAAAGGGTTACGCAGAACCGCCGAGCCGCTCGACACCGCGCCGCGGGTTTCCCCGGACGCAGCCCGCTTGACGCATCCACCCGCTTGCATAAGATTGCAGCATGATGATTAGCGCGCTCGCCCCGGCCGCCGTCAACCTTATTCTCGCCAGCCCTCTGGGAGCGACCGGGTAGATAGTGCATAGCTGATGGACCCGGCCCGCTCCCCTGACGGAGCGGGCTTTTTTGTTGCCCCGCCGCCGGCCTCTCCGGTCGGCTCGAGGGCCACTCCAACGGAGGCACCATGGCCGATTCCGGGCAGCGGATCCGTCCGGCCAGTTCCCGTTCCTCGAGTCCTCACGCGGCGACTGCCGGGCCCAACCTCGATCCCTATCGCGAGCACGACGCCTGCGGCACCGGCTTCGTCGCCCGGGCCTCGGGCGTACGTTCGCACGAGGTCGTCACGATGGCGCTCGAGGCGGTGGCCCGCGTGGCTCACCGCGGCGCGGCATCCACCGACAACTCGGGCGACGGCGCGGGCCTGCTCACCCAGATCCCCCACCGGTTGTTCTTTCGCGACGCCTACCGGCTCGGGCTCCGGCTCCAACCCGGCCGGCCGTTCGGCGTGGGCGCGTTCTTTCTGCCGGCCGACGCCGACGGGCTCGCCCGTGCCACCGGAATCGTCGAGCAAGTCCTCGCCGCGGACGGCATCCCTTTCCTCGGCTGGCGTGACGTGCCGGTCAACGCCGCCGCCCTGGGCGCGACGGCGCGCGCCGCCTGCCCGGTGATCCGGCAGGCGTTCGTGGGCCTGCCCGCGGGCGCGGGCGACGACGAGTGCTGGGAGCGCGCGCTCTACCTGGCGCGGCGCGAGATGGAGCGACGTGCCAAGGAGGCGGGGCTGACGAATTTCTACGTCAGCTCCCTCTCCTGCCGCACCATCGTCTACAAAGCCCTTCTCGCAGGCACCCAGCTGCCGGTCTTCTACACCGACTTCCGCTATCCCGAGTACGAAGCGGCCATCGCGGTCTTCCACCAGCGCTACTCCACCAACACCCTGCCCAGCTGGCCCCTAGCACAGCCGTTCCGGCTGCTCGCCCACAATGGCGAGATCAATACGCTCTGGGGCAACCGCAACACCATGGCGATGCGACAGCCGATGCTCGATTCACCGCTCTGGGGCAAGCGGGTGGAGCGTATCCGGGACGTGATCTGGCAGGAAGGCAGCGATTCGGCGAGCCTGGACAACGCGATGGAGCTGTTCGTGCGCTCGGGTCGCGACCCGGTGCACACCCTCATGATGATGATCCCCCAGGCGTGGGAGAAGTACCCCGACCTGCATCCCTCGATCAAGGCCTTCTACGAATACCATCAGTGCGTGCACGAGCCGTGGGACGGACCGGCGGCCGTGACGTTCACCGACGGCATCCTGGCCGGTGCCATCGTGGACCGGAACGGGCTCCGCCCCTGCCGCTACAAAGTGCGGAGCGACGGGCTCGTGACCGCGGGCTCGGAGGTCGGCCTGGTGGATTTCGACCCGCACGAGGTGGTGGAGAGCGGCAAGGTGGGCCCGGGCGAGGTGCTGGTGGTGGACACCCGTAAGGGCGAGGTCGTCCGCAATCTCGACGCGAAGCTCGAGGTGGCCGGACGGCGACCCTACGCGCGGTGGGTGGCCCGCTATATGGCCCGGCTGGAGCCGGACCCCTCGCGCCTGCCGCCCGGCCCGGCGCCCGAGGATCTGGAGCGGACCCAGCGCGCCTTCGGCTACGGCTTCGAGGACCTCCGCTACGCGCTCGAGCCGATGGGCGCCAGCGGCGCCGACGCCGTGTGGAGCATGGGCGACGACACGCCGATCCCGCCGCTCGCGAAGCAGGCGCCGAATCTGTACGCCTATTTCCGCCAGCGCTTCGCCCAGGTCACCAACCCGCCGATCGATTCGCTCCGCGAGTCGATGGTCATGTCGCTCCGAGTCCACCTCGGCCGGCGGGAGTCACCGCTGCTCGAGCGGCCGAGCTACGCCCGCATGCTCCGGATCGAGCACCCGATCATGCTCCCCGAAGAGATGGCCGCGCTGCACAACGTGGCCGGCTTCTCCGCCGTCACGATCGACGCGCTGTGGGATCCCGCCGTTGGCGCGGACGGACTCTTCCCGGCGCTCGTGAGCCTCCGGCGGGCCGCCGAGCGCGCGGTCCGCCGCGGAGCCCGCATCCTCGTGATCAGCGACCGGGCCGCGGGCGAGCGTCGCGCGGCCATCCCGATGCTCCTGGCTGTCGGCGCCGTCCGCCAGCACCTGGTCGAGCGCGGACTGCGGGCCCGTGTGGGTCTGGTAGCCGAGGTCGGCGACGCGCTCGACATCCATCACTTCGCCGCGCTCTTCGGCTACGGGGCCGAGGCGGTCCATCCGTGGCTCGCCCTCGCCAGTGTGGATGCGCTGTTCTCCGCGGACGTCCACGAGACCCGTCGGGACGCCGCGGACCAGACCCGGCCCACGCCGGAGGAAGCGCGCCAGCGGTTCCGGACTGCCGCCGAAAAGGGCCTGCTCAAGATTCTATCGAAGATGGGGATCTCCACGCTGTCGTCCTACTGCGGGGCGCAGACCTTCGAGGCCCTCGGCCTCGGCGCGGAAGTCATCGACGCGTGCTTCGCCGGGACGGCGTCGCCCATCGGCGGGATCGGCTTCGAGGAGATCGCGGACGACGTCCTCGCGCACCATCGGGCTGCGTACGCGCCGGTGGCGGAGCCGGCGAGCGCCCTGCCCGACTACGGCCGGGTGCGCTTCCGGAAGGAGGGCGAGGACCATGGCTGGGCGCCGCCCATCGTGGTCGCGCTGCAGCAGGCAGTGAAGGCCGGCACCCAGGAGGCGTACGCCGCGTACCTCACGAAGAACGGGTACCGCCGGCCCGCGGGCCCGCGCGACCTGCTCGCGATCCGGGTCGGGACACCGGTCCCCATCGACGAGGTCGAGCCGGCCGAGGCCGTCCGCCGGCGGTTCATCTCCTCGGCCATGTCGCTCGGCGCGCTGTCGCCGGAGGCGCACGCCGTGCTCTCGATCGGCATGAACCGCATCGGTGCGAAATCCAACTCGGGCGAAGGCGGCGAGGATCCCGCCAATTACCGCACGCTCGCGAACGGCGATCGCCTGGACAACCGGATCAAGCAGGTCGCGTCCGCCCGCTTCGGGGTCACGGCCGAGTATCTGGTCCGGGCGGAGGAGCTCGAGATCAAGATCGTGCAGGGGGCCAAGCCGGGCGAAGGCGGCCAGTTGCCGGCGCACAAGGTGACGGAGCTCATCGCGCGGCTGCGCCACGCCGTCCCCGGCATTCAGCTGATCTCGCCGCCTCCGCACCATGACATCTACTCGATCGAGGATCTCGCGCAGCTGATCCACGATCTCAAGACGGTGAACCCGGTGGCGCGGGTGGGCGTCAAGCTGGTGGCCGAGGCCGGCGTCGGCACCGTGGCCGCCGGCGTGGCAAAGGCCTACGCCGACTACGTCCTCATCGCCGGGCACAACGGGGGCACGGGCGCCTCGCCGCTGTCGTCCATCAAGCACGCGGGGTCTCCTTGGGAGCTCGGGCTGGCTGAGGCCCAGGCGACGCTGGTCCGGAACGGCCTCCGGCACCGGATCGAGGTCCGCACGGACGGCGGTCTCAAGACCGGCCGGGACGTGGTCATCGCCGCGCTGCTCGGGGCCGAGTCGTACGGGTTCGGCACGGCGGCCCTGGTCGCTATCGGCTGCGCCATGGCCCGGCAGTGTCATCTGAACACCTGCCCCACCGGCATCGCCACCCAACGGCCCGATCTCCGGACCAAGTTCAAGGGGACGGCGGAGCAGGTCATCACCTACTTCACGCTGCTCGCCGAGGAGGTGCGGGAGATCGTGGCCTCGATGGGATTCCGCTCGCTAGACGAGATCATCGGGCGCAACGATCTACTCGAACGGGTCGAGCGGCCGGACGTGCCCCGCGCGCAGATGCTGGACCTCTCACTGTTGCTGGCCGACGGCGCGCGCGCGGGATCGGCGACGCCCCGGCGGCGGCTCCAGGATCGCAACGACCGCCCGGGCATGACCTGCCTCGACGACGAGATTCTGCAGGAGCTCGAGCCCTATCTGGAGAGCGGCCTGCCGTTCGCGGGCAACTACGAGATCCGCAACCACCATCTCGCGGTCGGCGCCCGGGTAGCCGGCGTGATCGCGACGCGGGTCGGCGACGCCGGCCTGCCGGAGGGCAGGATCCGGCTGCGCTTCCGTGGGCCGGCGGGGCAGAGCTTCGGAGCGTTCTTGACGCCCGGCATGCACCTCGACCTCGAAGGCGAGGCGAACGACTACGTCGGGAAGGGCCTGAGCGGCGGCGAAATCACCATCCGTCCATATCGCCGGGTGGCGTACGCCGACGCGACGCACCAGCACCTCATCCTCGGCAACACGGTGCTGTACGGGGCGACCGCCGGCAAGCTCTTCGCGGCCGGTCAGGCGGGCGACCGCTTCGCCGTGCGTAACTCCGGAGCCATCGCGGTGATCGAGGGCGCCGGCAATCACTGCTGCGAATACATGACCGGGGGAATCGTCGTCGTGCTGGGGCGCGCCGGCCGGAATCTGGGCGCGGGTATGTCGAACGGCGTGGCCTACGTGCTGGACGAAACCCGGACGCTGGACGAGCGGGTCAACGGCGACATGGTCGACCTGGTCGAGCTCGACAGCGAAGACGACGAGGTGCTCCGCCGCCTCGTGCGCGAGCACGAGGAGAAGACCACGAGCCCCCGGGCCCGCACGCTGCTCGTGGACTGGGCCCGCTTCCAGCCGCTCTTCCGCAAGGTGGCGCCGAAGGGCGCCGAGGCATTCGTGGCGGCGGCGCGCAGCGCTTACCTGCAGGGTTCATCCAGCGAGCCCGAGCCCGTGCTCGCCCGGCGGAGTGCGTAGCGGTTAGCTTCCGGGCGCCATGGCTTGGCGCCCCCGTGTCTGCCTGCTGCTCGGAGTCCTGTTGGGCGCGGTTCCCCCGGGAGCCAGCGCCCAGCAACCGCGTACGCTCCTCGGCTTCGAGCTTGGATACTCGCGCGCGCAATTCGAGCCGCCCGGCACGCCGAGCCAGTCCCGCGACGGCAGCCTGATCGCCGGCTTCGTCTCCCAGCACATTGCCGGTCCGCTGAGCGCACAGCTCGAGCTGATGTTCTCCCGCAAGGGCGGCGGCCTCTCGGCGGTGAGCTCGGCCGGAACCACCCTCGGTACCGCTCAAATCATCTACGTCGAGATCCCGATGCTGGCCCGGGTGGCGCTGCCGATCGGACGGCTCCGCCCGGTGCTGCTCGGCGGCGGCTCCTTCGCGGTCTCGGTGGGGTGCGAGTTGCAGGTTCAAGGCCTCGACAACATCGAGCAGCAGCGGTGCGACGGGGCGAATGCCAACCCCTCACTGGCGGGAACCGACTTCAACGCGATCGTGGGGGGAGGTCTCGAATACCCGTGGCGCGGCTCCTACCTCAGGCTCGAGGTCCGGCGCGTCGTCGGCTTGCACGATCTCTCCGCCGGCCAGCAGCTCAAGAACCGGGTCTGGGCCGTGGTGGCGGGCATCACCTTCTGAGCCCGGTCAGGGCGAATAGACCGAACCCGAGGAGCAGGAGCCCCGCCACCCCGTTGACCGCCCGCAGCGCCCGGGTGCCGAGCGCTCCCCGCAGCAGGCCCACCCCACTGCTCAGTACCGCCCACCAGAGCATCGATCCCAGAAACACTGCCGCCACCAGCGTCACACCAGCGCCAGGGCCGGCCACTCCGTTGGCCAGGCCGAGCCCGGCGAAGGCGGCGGCGAACGAGAGCATCGTCATCGGGTTGGTGACCGTGAGCAGCAGCGTCGAGCCGTAGGCGCCCCAGAGGCGGGGCGCGTCGCTGTCCGCTTCCCCCTCGCGCGCCGGGCGTGCGACCAACGTGCGGACGCCGAACCAGCAGAGGAGTACCCCGCCGCCCAGTCGAAGCAGGCCGGCATGGTCCACCAGCGGGCGGGCCGCTGCGATGAGGCCGAAGGCGGCCACCGACCCGTATGCCGCGTCGGCGGTTGCGGCACCGAGGCCCGAGACAAATCCGGCGCGCGGCCCCGCCGCCAGAGTCCGCCGGATCACCAGGACGCCGATCGGGCCGACCGGCGCCGCGACGGCGAAGCCGAGCAGAAAGCCCCGCAGAACAAGACCCGTGTCCATCCGACGTCACTTCCGCGTCGCTAGCGCGGGAAGGCCAATCGACTCCTTCTCCGAGCGCAGCACGACTTGGGTGCAGGTGCGTACCACGCCGGGGCCACCCTTGAGCTGCTCCGTGAGCAGGCGGTCCAGGTCCGCCGGCCCGCGGGACCGGACCTTGAGGAGGTAGTCGTCATCGCCGGTCACATGGTGACACTCCTGCACCTCCGGGAGTGCGGCGATTCGCGCGAGAAAAGCTCGGCGGTGGTGCGGCGTTTCGAGGGTCACGGACACGAAGGCGGTGAGGGGAAATCCCACCGGCGCCGGCGCCACGAGCGCAGCGAAGCCCCGGATGACACCCTGCTCTTCCAGTTTGCGCACTCGCTCGGCGACTGCCGGTCCGGTGAGACCGACGCGCTCGCCGATACGGGCCCAGGCATCCCGGCCATCGCGCATGAGCAGGGTGAGGATCGTCGCATCGACTGTATCCATGACGACATACTAACGTTTCGTTCGTACAGCGCAATGTCGACACACTAATCGATGGCATTGGCCAGATTGCGGCGCTGAATTGCGGCCGCTGCCCGGGATGGCTCACCGACCCCGGTCGGCCACCCACTTGCGCGGATGCGTACTGATACCGATACTTGCTAGCCAACAAGCAAGTATCGCTGGCCCACCTCGATCCAACCGACGCGATGACCTCACCCGAGCGCGAGCGCAATGCCTCCCGCACCCGCGAAGCGATCCTCGACGCGGCCGAACGGCTGTTCGCAGAGCAGGGGTATGAAGCCACCAGTCTGAGCCAGGTCGGCCACCTCGCCGGCGTTTCCCGGGCAACCCCGGGATACTTCTACGGCTCCAAGCCCGAGCTTTACCGCGCGGTGCTCGACCGCTGCTTCGGCGAGGTGCTCCAGGCTGTTCAGGCCGGACGGGAACGAGCGTTGGCGAGCGGCGAATCCGCCGAGGTCGTGCTGGAAGGCGCGGTCTCCGACTACTTCGACTTCCTCGCGGCCAGGCCGAATTTCGTGCGCCTGCTCGAGCGGGAGGCGCTCGCTGGTCCGGGGCTCCTTCCCGAGGCGGCGGTCGAGCTGCGGGCAGGCCGCGAAGCTCTGGCCGCGCTCGCCGGCGAATTGGGCCTCGATCCCACCCCCTCGGGTGACGCCGCTCAGCTCCTCCTCAGCATCATCGCCCTCTGCTGGTTCCCCCTGGTGCACGGGGGCACCGTGGCCCCGGCCGTCGGGGTGGACCTCAGCGGACCGACGGCGCTCGCCCAGCGCAAGCGGCACGTGATCGACCTCGTCCTCTACGGAGCGCTCGGCCGGCCGGCCGCGGCTCCGACGATGCAACCTTCAGCCGGTGATGCACGATGACCCATGTCGTCTCCCCTCCGGACTTCGAATCAGGGCGGACTCCGCCGCCGCTCGCCACCGAGCAGGAGGCCCGGGAGGTGGCCGAAGCCGCCCGGGAGAAGGAGTGGCAGGCGCCGAGCTTCGTACGCGAGCTGTTCGAGGGCGCGTTCCGGCTCGAGCTGGTGCATCCGTACCCGGAGCTCGATCCGCGCGAAGTCGCAAAGGCGCGGCCGTTTCTCGAACGACTCGAGCGGTTCCTGCGCGAGCGGGTGGACAGCGACCGGATCGACCGGGAGGGGAAGATCCCGGCCGACGTCATTGACGGTCTGCGCGAGCTGGGTGCCTTCGGCATCAAGATCCCGGAGGAGTACGGCGGTCTCGGCCTGAGCCAGACCAGCTACACCCATGCGATCGGCCTCGTCACCAGCCAGGACGGCAATCTGACGGCGCTGCTGTCGGCGGCGCAGTCGATCGGGGTGCCCCAGCCGCTCAAGCTCTTCGGGACGCCGGAGCAGAAGAAGAAGTACCTGCCCCGCCTGGCGAAGGGGGCGATCTCGGCCTTCGCGCTGACCGAGCCCAACGTCGGCTCCGACCCGGCGGCGATGACGACCACGGCCGAGCTCTCCGCCGATGGCACCCACTACGTGCTCAACGGCGAGAAGCTCTGGTGCACCAATGGGACGATCGCGGAGCTGATGGTCGTAATGGCGCGCACGGGACCCAAGCGGATCAGCGCCTTCATCGTGGAGACCGATTGGCCGGGGGTCGAAGTGGTCCAGCGGCTCCATTTCATGGGGCTCAAGGCCCTGGAGAACGGCATCATCCGGTTCACCAACGTCCGGGTCCCGCGGGAGAACGTGCTCTGGGGCGAGGGCAAGGGACTCAAGCTGGCGCTGGTCACGCTCAACACCGGCCGCCTCACACTGCCGGCCTCCTGCGTCGCCGCATCGAAGCGCTGCCTGGAAATCGCCCGCAAGTGGGCAGCGGAACGGGTGCAGTGGGGTCAGCCGATCGGCAGGCACGACGCCATCGCCCAAAAACTGGGCCGGATGGCCGCGGAGACCTTCGCCATGGAAGCGGTGTCGGACCTGGCGTCGCTCATGGCCGACCGGGGCAACGCGGACATTCGGCTCGAGGCCGCCATGGCCAAGCTGTGGAACACGGAGACCGCCTGGCGCCTGGTGGACGACACGCTCCAGATCAAGGGCGGCCGCGGCTACGAGACCGCCGACAGCCTCCGCAGCCGGGGCGAGCGTCCCGATCCGATCGAGCGGATGATGCGGGACATGCGCATCAACCTGATCTTCGAGGGCTCGAGCGAGATCATGCGTCTCTTCATCGCCCGGGAGGCGGTGGACACGCACCTGAAGGTGGCGGGCGATCTGATCGACCCGAAGACCTCCGCCGGCCGCAAGCTCGCCGCGCTGGGCCGCGCGGCGCTGTTCTACGGTACCTGGTACCCGCGCCTCTACCTCGGCTGGGGCCGCTGGCCTCGCTACGGCGAGTTCGGGCCGCTGGCCACGCACCTCCGGTTCGTGAGCCGTACGTCGCGGAAGCTGGCGCGGACACTCTTCCACTGCATGGTGCGCTTCGGCCCTCGGTTGGAGAAGCGGCAGACGGTTTTGGGACGGTTGGTCGAGATCGGCGCGGAGCTGCTCGCCATCACGGCGACCTGCTCCCGCGCCCATGCGATGGCGCGGGCAGGCAGCCCGGCGGGCCGCCAGGTCGGCGACGGCGCCGTGGAGTTGGCGGACGTCTTCAGCCGTCAGGCCCGGCGGCGGGTGCAGGAGAAGTTCCGGGCGGTGTTCCGGAACGACGACGCCGCGACGTACGCCGCGGCGCAGCACGTCCTCCGGGGCGAATACGAGTGGCTGGAGCAGGGCACGGTGGGGAACCTGGGACGATAGCCAGCCCCCATTTACATTGCCGGAGTACCCCAGCGGAGTCCGCCGATGGCTATCGCCGAAGGCCGCACTGTTCCGTTTACCGGCCCCGAGGCCATCGAGGCGGCCGTCCTCGAGACCTTCCCGTACGAGGGTCCCGAGCAGGAAATCGTCAGTGAGACCCGGGAGTTCAGCGCCGTCTGTCCGTACAGCGGGCTCCCGGACTTCGCCACGCTCACGATCCGGTACGTTCCCTCTGACCGGTGCGTCGAGCTCAAGAGCCTCAAGTACTACGTCGTCAGCTTCCGCAACGTCGGGATCTTCCAGGAGCACGCCACGGCCCGGATCGCGGAGGATCTGTTCCGCCTGCTCCAGCCCCACCGGCTGACTGTCACAACCCGGTACAACGTTCGAGGCGGCTTCGAGACGACCTGCACGGTCGCCTTGCCGCGCGGCTGAGTCGGGCGTTTGCCGCACGAGCCGAGCTGCGATGCTGTTGTTGCCCTTCCTTTCCCTGCCTGAGCTGCCCGCCGTTCTGCGGCATGCGGCCATCACGTTCGCGACGCCGCTCCTCCTGGGCTACGTCGCTTCCTGGATCGCGCTCTACGCCCACGAGATCGGGCATGCCGCGGCCGCCCGCGCGGTCGGCGTGCGCATCTGGGGCATCCGCTTGGGCGTCGGTCCCACGGTGTTCGAGGGCTCCGTCCGCGGCTGCCGGCTGTGGCTCGGTCTCTTGCCCCTCGTGGGGTCGGTAATCCTGCTGGACGACGACGCCTCCGCCATCGGTTACCGGGACATCCAGCCGGGACCCTGGCGCTTCGAGTGGGGGCGCGAGGCATGGCGGGCGCCGATCATCTCGGCGTCGGGCGGTATCGCGAACCTGCTGGTGATGTTGCTCGTCGTGGTCTATTGGTGGCTTGCCGGCTCCCCCCGTCTGGGAAGCGCGATCGGCGACGTCTTCGTGTACACGTTCGTCGCCAACCTGTCCGGCTACCTCAACCTCTTTCCTCTCTTCTCCTCCGACGGGCGGCATCTGCTGGCGCACGTCACCGCCGCGCGGCGCGTGAGCCGGGAGGCGGCTACCTCGGCGTCATAGCCCCCGGCCGAGCGCCCGGGAGGGTTGGCCCGGATTTCTCCCCAAAAGTGTATCTTTTCGCGTGCCCGGCCCTCGCCCGGGTTCGCTCTTGTTTCCCATGGAGTCGGCCGTGGCCAAAGACACCCTGACCATTACGGACAACCGGACCGGCAAGACCTACGACCTCCCGATCGCGGACGGGACGATCCGTGCCGTCGATCTGCGCCAGATCCGGACATCGGAGGACGACTTCGGCCTGATGACCTACGATCCGGCCTTCATGAACACCGCGGCCTGCCGGAGCGCCGTGACCTACATCGACGGCGACAAGGGCATCCTCCGCTATCGCGGCTACCCGATCGAGCAGCTGGCGGAGCAGGCGTCGTTTCTCGAGGTCGCATGGCTGCTCATGGAGGGCGAGCTGCCCACCCGGACGGAGCTCGACCACTGGATGGACGAGATCCGGTTGCACACGTACGTCCACACCAACGTGACCAAGTTCCTGGAAGGCTTCCGCTACGACGCCCACCCCATGGGCATGCTGCTCGGCACCGACGGGGCGCTGACGACGTTCTATCCGGACGCCAAACACGTGCAGGACCCGAAGAACCGCCGGCTCCAGCGGGTGCGCCTGCTGGCCAAGCTGCCGACGATCGCGGCCTTCGTCTTCCGGCATTCGCGGGGCCTGCCGTTCGTCTTCCCGGACAACGATCTCGACTACATCGGCAACTTCGTGAACATGACGTTCAGCATCGGGGGCCGACACAAACCCAACCGGGTGCTGCAGCGGGCGCTCGAGATCCTGCTGATCCTGCACGCCGACCACGAGCAGAACTGCTCGACCAGCGCCGTCCGTGCCGTCGGCTCGTCGCACGTGGATCCGTTCTCCGCCGTCTCCGCCGGCATCGCGGCGCTCTACGGCCCGCTCCACGGAGGTGCCAACGAGGCGGTGCTGCGGATGCTGGACGAGATCGGGGACAAGTCCCAGATCCCGGACTTCATCACCAAGGTGAAGGGCGGATCGGACCGCCTGATGGGCTTCGGACACCGGGTGTACAAGTCGTACGACCCGCGGGCCAAGCTGGTCAAGAAGGTGGCCTACGACGTGTTCGAGCAGACCGGCCTGAACTCCAAGCTCGAGATCGCGCTGGAGCTGGAGCGGATCGCGTTGGAGGACGACTACTTCATCAAGCGCAAGCTCTACCCGAACGTGGACTTTTACTCCGGGCTCATCTACCAGGCGATGGGCTATCCGACAGACTACTTCACGGTCCTCTTCGCCCTGGGCCGGACTCCCGGATGGCTGGCGCAGTGGGAGGAAATGATGACCGACAAGGAGCAGAAGATCGCCCGGCCGCGACAGATTTACACCGGGCCCGCCGAGCGGGACTTCGCACGGATCGAGAAGCGCTGAGCCCGGCGATCGCCGTTTCGTGGACGACCTTCTCCCCCGACTTCGGACCGCCCTCGGCGATCGCTATGAGATCCTCCGCCTGATCGGCGAGGGCGGCATGGCGCGGGTCTACCTCGCTCGCGACCTCCGCCACGAGCGCCAGGTCGCCCTCAAGGTCCTCCGTCCGGAGATCGGCGCCACCCTCGGCGCGGATCGCTTTCTGCGCGAGATCCGGATCGTCGCCGGCCTGCAACACCCCAACGTCCTACCCCTGTTCGACAGCGGCGCCGCGGCCACCACCCTGCCCGGCGCCGAGCTGCTCTGGTACGTCATGCCCTACGTGGAGGGCGAGTCGCTGCGGGCCCGGCTCGAGCGGGAGGGCCGGCTTCCGCTCGACGAGACCTTCCGCATCGGTGCCGATCTCGCCGGCGCGCTCGACTACGCCCACGCCCGAGGTGTCGTGCACCGGGACGTGAAGCCCGAGAACGTGCTGCTCTCCGGTGGGCACGCCTTCGTCGCGGACTTCGGTGTGGCCCGCGCCGTGGACCTCGCCGGCATGCCCGGCGCCACGGCGACCGGACTCACGATGGGCACGCCGGCGTACATGAGCCCCGAGCAAGCCGCCGGTGAGGCCAATCTCGACGGTCGCAGTGATGTCTACAGCCTCGCCTGCGTGTTGTACGAGATGCTCGCGGGGGCGCCGCCGTTCGGGGGCACCACCGCGCGGGAAATCATGGCCAAGCACGCCCTCGAGCCGGCACCGCTGATCCGCCGGGAGCGGCCCGACCTCGACCCCGCCGGCGAGGCGGCGCTCGCGCGCGGGCTGGCAAAGGCTCCGGCCGAGCGCACCTCGACCGCCTCCGAGCTTCTGCGCGAGCTGGGGCAGACCGCGGAGGTCCGGGGCCAGGTCACGCCCGGACCGATGCCCGGCGTGCGCCCGCGGCGCGGCTGGCTGGGACCGGCGGGCACGGGAATCGCGTTGGTCGCGGCGCTCGTCGCCGCGCTCGTCTGGCGGACTCGCTCGCCGGCCGATGCCGCTCGGCCTGTGGTCTCCGCGAGCGCGGTCGCCGTGCTCCCGTTCACCGTGCGCGGCGGGGACTCGCTCGGGCTGGGGGAGGGGCTGGTCGGGCTGCTCGGCACCAAGCTGGACGGCGCGGGCGACATGCACAGCATCGACTCGCGCGCGCTGCTCAGCTTCGTGGGCCGCCAGGGTCCGGGTCCGGTGGGGCCGGATCAGGGCCGCGCGGTCGCCGATCACTTCGGCGCCGGGCTGTTCGTGCTGGGCGACGTGCTTGCGGTGGGCGGCCGGCTCCGGCTCACCGCCTCGCTGTACGACACCCATCGGGGAGAGCGCGCCGCGGCGACCGGCACCGCCGAAGGGCCGACCGACCGGGTCTTCGACCTCGTGGACTCGGTCGCGAGCCAGCTCGTGGCCGGGTGGAGCGGCCGGGAGTCGCGGCTCACGGCCATCGCGGCGGTGACCACCCAGTCCCTGAGCGCGCTCAAGGCCTATCTGGAGGGGGAGAGCGCCTTCCGAGCCGGCAACTTCGACGCGGCGGTCGATGGGTTCCAGCGCGCGGTCGTCCAGGACTCGCTGTTCGCCCTGGCGTGGTACCGCATGAGCGTGGCGGCGGAGTGGCTCACTCGCTACGACATCGCCCGCCCCGCGGCCGAGCACGCCATGCGCCTGGCCGACCGCCTTTCGGAGCACGACCGGTTGCTGCTGCAGGCGCTCGTGACTTCACGTCGCGGCGCCGGCGCCGAGGCCGAGCGCCAGTTCCAGAACGTGGTAGCGGTCTACCCGAACGACGTCGAGGCCTGGGTCCAACTGGGCGAGGTCCAGTTCCACTACGGACCGCGGCTGGGCCGGCCGGTCACGCAGTCGAAGGCGACCTGGCAGCGAGCCCTCGCGCTCGAGCCGAATTTCTTCGCTCCGCTGGTCCATCTGGTCCGCATCGCGGCCAGCGAGGGCGACCGGGCCGAGGTGGATTCGCTGGTCCGGCGCGCGGCCGCGCTGCGTACGGCGCCCGACACGCGCGGTGTCGCGCCCACACGGTCCGAGCTGCTCGAGCTGGAGAGCCTCCGCGCCTTCAGCCTCGGCGACACGGCCGCCCAGAGCCGGGTGATCGCCCGGCTCGACACCGCCACCGACGTCACCGTGGACCTCTCCATCTGGGGAGTGTCGTCATACGTCGGAGACCGGCAGGGCGCTGCGCGCATCGCGAGGCTCCTGGCCAACCCGGCGCGGCCCCCGTGGTCGCGGGCGGCGAGCTACGTGTTCCTCGCGAACCTGGACGCGGCAGAGGGCAAGATCGCGGCGGCCCAGCGGCACCTGGATGCCGCCGCCGAGATCGATCCACGAGCGGCCGCGGAGGCACGCGCGCTTCTCGCGGCTGCGCCCTACCGGCAGGCGGACCCAGCGGAGCTGGCCTCGGCCCGCGACGCCGTGGACCACGCACCGGCAACGCCCGAGCCCCCGCTCGAGACGAGCGTCGTCCTGAGCGTCCACCACGGCCTGCACGGGCACCTGCGGGTCTATCTGCTCGGGCTGCTCGACGCGCGCCTGGGCCAGGCGACCCGCGCGGCGCAGTACGCGCGGGAGCTCGAGACCCTGCCCTTGCCCGGCGACGTCGGCTCCTTCGCGCCGGACCTCGCCAAGGGCATCAGGGCGGAGAGCGCCGCGCGCCGCGGGCGCCCGGCCGACGTGACAGCGGCGTTCGAGGGGGTACGGCGAGAGACCTGGTACGAGCTGGCGACCACGTCGCCCTTCTTTGCGCAGGCCCGGGAGCGGTTCATCCAGGCCGAGGCGCTCGCGGCACAGGGCCGGGACGCGGAGGCCGCCCCGCTGTACCGGTCGCTCAGCGGCCAGGCGTCGATGTTCGAGCTACCGTACCTGGCGCCGTCGCAGCTCAGGCTGGGCGAGATCGCGGAGCGGCAAGGCCGCCCTGACGAGGCGGCCCAACACTACTCCCGGGTACTCGAGCTATGGCGGAACGCGGACCCGTCGCTTCAGCCCCTGGTCAAGGAAGCCCGGGCGCGGCTAGCGAACCTGAAAGGAGAGAAGTGAGCAGGGCGCCGATGCCCGGCTAGGGATTCTCCCCCTCCAGATACGTGTACCCCTCCAGCCCGGCGACATAGTCCGCGATGAAGCTGTTCGCTTCCTGGCGCGAGAGCTCCGGTGCCTTGCCCACTTTCCGCCGGAACGTCGCCAGCAGGTCCGAGGCGTGGAACTGCACGTAGTTGAGCACCTCGGTCACGGTGTCGCCGTGGACGAGGTCGGTGACCTCGTAGCCGTGGTCGGTGAGACGCACGTGCACGGCGTTGGTATCCCCGAAAAGGTTGTGGAGGTCGCCCAGGATCTCCTGATAGGCACCCGTCAGGAAGATGCCCAGAATGTAGGGCTCGTCCTCGACCACCGGGTGCAGCTCGAGCGACGGCTTGCCCTTCCGGCCGCCGGCGAACCGGTCGATCACGCCGTCGGAGTCGCAGGTGACGTCCTGGAGCGTGCCGCGCCGGGTAGGCGGCTCGTTGAGCCGGTGGATCGGGATGATCGGGAAGATCTGGTCGATGGCCCAGTTGTCCGGCAGCGACTGGAACACGGAGAAGTTACAGAAGTAACGATCGACGAGCACCGCGTCGATGTGGGCGGCGATCTCTGGATTCGCGGCCTTGTCGTCCGCGATGGCCCCGGCGATGGCGTTCAGGGTGCAGAGATAGAACTGCTCGGCGTCGGCCTTGTCGCGCAGCGAGAACACGCCGCTGGCGAAGTACTCCTGGGCGCGCTCCTTGGCGAAGACGACGTCGTGGAAGACCTCCTGGACCCGATCCGGGGTGAACGACTCGAGGTCTTCGGCCATCTCCAGCAGCAGCGGGTGCGGCTCGCTCCGGAGCGCTGGCGCGACCGACTCGTTGAGCGACTCCACGTCGATCACATTCATCAGGAGCAGCGAGTGATGCGCGGTCAGGGCCCGTCCGGATTCGGAGATGACGTTCGGCATGGGCAGCTCTTCCGAGCGGCAGACGGTGCCCAGAGTATAGATCACGTCGTTGGCGTACTCCCGCATCGAGTAGTTCACACTCGCGGGCCGGGTGGACCGGGAACCGTCGTAATCAACGCCGAGGCCGCCGCCCACGTCCACGTAGTTCAGGTTGGCGAACCCCATGCCCCGCAACTCGGCGTAGTAGCGGCTGATCTCCTCCAGCCCGGCCTTGATGACCCGGATGTCGGGGATCTGGCTGCCGAGATGGAAGTGCACCAGCCGGAGGATGTCCTTTCGCCCGACGGCCTCCAGCCGGTCCAGCAGCTTCACCAGCTCCACCGCGCCGAGTCCGAACTTGGACTTCTCCCCGGCGCTCTTGGCCCAGCGGCCGGAACCCTCGCTCGCCAACTTGATGCGTACGCCCACCGTTGGCTGGACTCCCATGTCCTCGGAGACGCGCAGCAGCACCTCCAGCTCGTTGAGCTGCTCCAGCACTACCATCACGGTGTGCCCCAGCTTCTGGCCCATGAGGGCCAGCCGCATGAATTCCTCGTCCTTATACCCGTTGCAGACGATCATGTGGCGGGTGCTCTCGTTGAGGCCGAGCACCGCCATGAGCTCCGGCTTGCTGCCGCACTCGAGGCCGGCGCCATGGGGCGTGCCGAACTCCACGATCTCCTGCACGACGTGGCGCTGCTGGTTCACCTTGACGGGATAGACCGTGGTGTAGCTGCCGTCGTACCCGAACTCCTTGATGGCACTCTCGAACTGCCCCGCCAGTGCCTGGATCCGGGAGCGGAGGATATCGGAGAACCGCAGGAGAAGGGGAAGTCCCACCCCCTGCGCATTGAGATCGAGGGCGAGCTGGAAGAGATCAAGCCCGCGCTTGGGATTGCCGTCGGGGTGGACGGTGACGTGCCCCGCCTCATTGACCCTGAAGTAGCCCTGACCCCAGCCGCTCATGTTGTAGAGCTTCTCGGCGTCCCTGGTGGTCCAGGTCGGGGGGGAAATGATGGTGGCGATGGCTCAGCTCCTGGTCGGTCAAAGCGCGGAAAAATAATGAGTTACCACTACGTACGCCAGCGCGGCCAGCCTGGGGCCGTGGCGTAGCGGCGACACCACAGTCCGACGGACGTGGGCGGCACCCCATCCAGCCGGCTCGGGAGGTCCGGGGCCGCCCGGCGGACCCCGGAGTCATTGCCATCCCATGGGTTGAGGCCAACCCCGGCGCCCGCGACCCAGGCGGCACGAAGCTCGCAACCTCTCCGGGTGTGCAGTCGTAAGCTGAGACATTGCAAACGGTTGCACAGCGTATCAAGCTCTTGCCACCGAGGGTGCCATGTTCTCCCTGACTCTGAATTCCGCTCGCCGCCTCCCGCCCGTGCTCCGGCTGCGGCTCCAAGTCGCGTATGCCCGCGCCTGGGAGGCTCTGACCGATACCCACCAGACGCAGGCCGCCATGTTCGTTACCCGCCTGGCGGACCGCCTCCCCCTGGAGGACGCCCTGGCGCGCTACTTCCGCGAGGTCGCAGTTCCAGTGGCCATGCAGGAGACGGTGCGGGCGCGCGCTCTGCTTTCCGTCGCCAATGCCGTCCCCGTGCTGCCCGGCCCCGACGACGCGGCCGATCCCTGGCAGCGACTCCGCCCTGATCGCCTGGTCGGCGCCGTGCGCCGCCGCGCCCAATGGGTCGAGGAGACGACCCTGCGCTGCCGCATGGCCGCCTGCCTCGGCGAAGCGGCCGTCAGCGCCACGCACACCCGCATGGCGGTCGAGGTCGCCGAGCTGCTGGCGGAGGCGATCCCCGCGGACGAGGCGCTGATGACTTACATCCGATCCTTCGATCTCCCGGCTCGGGACGGCGATTCGGTGTTCCGCGCGGCGTTGGCCGAGCTGGCGGACCGCAGTCTGCCGGCACACGAGCGGCCCACGCTTCACGTAGAGCCGGCAAAGGCGGTCGGCCGTGACGCGACGCCGGCCGGGCCGGTGCCGGCCCCCTCGTTCGGCCTCCGCGTGATGGGTTAGCGCCGTCACTCCCACGGCGCTCTGGTGCCGGGCTCCGGTGTATCTTCACCAGAGTCCGGCACTTCCTTTTCAGAGACGGCCCAATGCCGTGGTCATTTCGAATCGGACGAGTCGCGGGGACCGAGATCAAGGTGCACATCACCTTCCTCGCTCTCCTTGCCTGGTTCGCCCTCCAAGGCTACAACGCCGGTGGGGCCCCGGCCGCGCTCGACCGGACGCTCTTCACCCTCGCGGTGTTCACCTGCGTCCTCCTGCACGAGTTCGGGCACATTCTGGTCGCTCGGCGATTCGGCGTCCGCACCCCGGACGTGATCCTGCTCCCGATCGGGGGTGTGGCGCGGCTCGAGCGGATTCCGGACGAGCCGCGCCGGGAGCTGCTGATCGCCCTCGGCGGTCCAATCGTCACGCTGCTGATCGTGGTCACCCTGTACGGAGTCCTCCGCGTCAGCGGCGGCCCCGATCCGCTGACGCCACCCGATCCGAACAGCGGGTCGTTCGCGCTCCGGCTCATGTGGGTCAACGGCTTCCTGCTCGTCTTCAATCTGATACCGGCGTTTCCAATGGACGGCGGCAGGGTGTTGCGGGCCCTGCTCGCGACCCGGCTGGGACTGGTGCGCGCCACCCGCGTGGCGGCGGTGGTGGGCCAGGGACTGGCGGTGTTGATGGGGCTCGCCAGCCTGACAGACTACGGATCTCCCATCCTGGTGCTGATCGCGGTCTTCGTATTCGTGGGCGCGCGCGCCGAGGCGTCGGCCGTCGAGACCCGCGCGGCGGCTCAGGGGCTTCAGGTGGCTCAGGTGATGGTCACCCAGTTCCGGACGATCCCGATCCACGCCACGCTGGCCGACGCCGTGGATCTGCTCCTGTCGGGGGAACAACGTGAATTCCCGGTCGTGGACAACCTCGGGCGGACCGAGGGACTGCTCACCCGCGACAACCTGATTCGCGGGCTTCGGGAGCGCGGGCCCGGAGCGACAGTCGCTGAAACCATGACGACACCGGCGCCAACCGTCGCCCCGACGGCTCCGTTCCAGGAAGCGCTGGACCGGCTCCGCGCGAGCGGACTTCCCGCTCTGCCGGTCGTGGACGCGGCCGGCGCGCTGGTCGGTCTCCTTACGCTGGAGAACATCTCGGACCTGCTGCTCGTCCGGCGGGCCTCCGCCCGGTGAATCCCGAGCGGCGCCGATCCCGCAGGTGCGCGACCCACACTTGGAGGAGCCAGCCCGCATGACCCACTCGATCCACCGCAGCGCCGCGCTGCTCGCCGCCCTGCTCGCCGCGTGCTCCGGCAAGGAGGCCGGCCAACCGGGTGCCCAGGCGCCCGTGGCCGCGGCCGTGGCCGGGCCCAACGTCGTCACGATCACCGCCACGGAATACGCGTTCCAGATGCCCGCGCAGGTTCCGGCGGGCCCGACCACGTTCCTCCTCAAGTCGCAGGGGAAGGAGCTGCACCACGCGGTCGTGGTCCGGTTGGATGAGGGCAAGTCGGCAGCCGATCTCGGCGCGGCGCTCAAGAATCCGGGGCCGCCTCCGAGTTGGATGCACCTCCAGGGCGGGCCGAATCCACCCAATCCCGGCGGAGAGTCGAACGCGACGCTCGACCTCAAGCCGGGCCATTACGTGGTACTCTGCTTCATTCCTAGCGGCGATGGCGTGCCCCACTTCGCCAAGGGGATGGTGACGCCGTTCGAGGTCACCGCTGCGCCAGGGGCGGCCGCTGCAGCGATGCCCGCCCCGGACGTCATCGTGCGAATGACGGAGTACGGCTACACCCTTTCGACCCCGCTCAAGGCCGGCAGGCAGACGATCCGGGTGATCAACGAGGGAAAGCAGGCGCACGAGGTCGCTCTGGCCCGGTTCGCCCCCGGCAAGGGAGTTCCGGACCTGGTGGCCTGGGAGCAGGGCGGGGCCAAGGGCCCGCCGCCGGGCAGTCTCTTGGGCGGCACTTCTCCGATGGAGCCGGGTGACACGGCTCAGTTCACGGTCGCGCTGGAGCCGGGCGACTACGTGCTTGCCTGCTTCGTGCCCGACGCCGGCGACGGCAAGGCGCATCTCGCCCACGGAATGGCGCAGCCGGTGAAGATCAGCTAGCCGCCGCCAGCCCCGCGCAGCCAGGCCGGAGGAGGACCCGATCCGTGGAGGTGGTCGAGCGGTCGACCCGGGTGCCCTTCCCCGCGCACCTGCTGTACGCCTGGCATGCGCGCCCGGGCGCGCTCGAGCGCCTCACGCCCCCGTGGGAGCGGGTGGAGGCGCTCGAGCGCGTAGGCGGCCTCGACAACGCGCCGGCCGTCGTGCGCGTCCGCGTGGGGCCGTTCGCACACTGGGACCACACCCACCGCTTTACCCCCGACGGCGATTCCGCTTCCATCCTGACCGACCGGGTCGAGTTCGCCTTGCGGGGCGGCGCTGCCGGGGCCTGGGCCGGGCGGGCGCTGTTGCGCAGGAGGATCGAGCGGCTCCTCGCCTATCGCCACGCACTCCTCGCGGCGGATCTGTCCCGGCACGCGGGCTTTGCCGAGCGGGGTCTGCTCCGGATCGCCGTCACCGGCGCCAGCGGGCTCGTGGGCCGGTCCCTCGCAGCCTTTCTTTCGACCGGCGGGCACACGGTGCTGCGGGTGGTGCGTCGCATGGCCGGGCCCGGGGAGATCGCGTGGGAGCCGGGTGTGCGGATCGACGCGGCGGCGCTCGAGGCCACTGACGCCGTGGTGCACCTAGCCGGCGAGAACGTCGCGGCCGGACGCTGGACACCGGCGCGCCGCCGCCGCATCCGGGACAGCCGGGTGAGCGCCACCGCCCATCTCGCGGAGTCGATCGCGAGGCTCCACCGGCCGCCGGCCGTGCTCGTGTCCGCCGCCGCAATCGGCATTTACGGCGAGCGCGGTGGCGAGGTGCTGGACGACACCAGCCCGGTGGGAGCCCCCGGCCGGTTCCTCGGTGATCTCTGCCGAGAGTGGGAAGCGGCCGCCGAGCCGGCTCGGCAGGCGGGCATCCGCGTCGCGTTGCCCCGGTTCGGCGCCGTGCTGAGCCCGGCCGGCGGGGCGCTCGGCAAGATGCTGCCGGTGTTTCGTGCCGGACTCGGCGGGCCGCTGGGTGGTGGGCACCAGTGGATGAGCTGGCTGTCGGTCGAGGATGCGATCGGCGCGGTGCACCACGCGGTGTTCACGGCATCGCTCCAAGGGACGTTCAACGCGGTCGCGCCAGCCCCGGTAACCAACGCCGAGTTCACGCGGACGCTCGGGGCCGTGCTCGGGCGGCCGGCGGTGTTCCCGGTGCCGGCGGCCGCGCTCCGCCTCGCGCTCGGCGCGATGGCGGAGGAAACGATTCTGGCAAGCGCACGGGTGGTACCCAGCCGTCTGCTCGCCTCGGGCTACGCCTTCCATCATCCCACCCTGGAATCGGCGCTCCGCTTCGAGCTGGGCCGCTAGGCCGCCGGGTCGGGCTCGTCTATGATTCCGCTATGACCAACGCGAAAGCCGTCGTTCTGCTGAGCGGCGGGATCGACTCGGCCACCGCGGCCGCCATGACGAAAGCCCGCGGCTTCGATCTCTACGCGCTCAGCTTCCGCTACGGCCAGCGGCACGCGCTAGAGCTGGAGGCGGCGCGGCGGGTCGCCGCCGGACTGGGCGTCGTCGGCCACGCGATCGTGGACATCGACCTGCGCAGCTTCGGGGGGTCGGCGCTCACCGCCGACATTGCGGTGCCCAAAGACCGGCCGGCGGACGCAATCGGCACGGGGGTGCCGGTGACGTACGTGCCCGCGCGGAACACGATCTTCCTCTCGTTCGCGCTGGCGTGGGCGGAGACCCTGGGCATCAACGATCTCGTCATCGGGGTGAACGCGCTGGACTACAGCGGCTATCCGGACTGCCGGCCGGAGTACATCGCCGCCTTCCAGCACCTCGCCAATCTCGCCACCCGGGCGGGCACCGAGCTCAAGCAGCGGTTCACCATCCACACCCCGCTCATCCTGCTGTCGAAGCGGGAGATCGTCGAGCGGGGCGCGGCGCTCGGGCTCGACTACGCGATGACCTTGAGCTGCTACGATCCGTCGGACGCGGGCGAGGCCTGCGGCCGTTGCGATGCATGCCAGCTGCGCCTCAAGGGCTTCCGGGAAGCGGGGCTCGAGGACCCGGCGAGGTATCAGACCACCGCGAGAGGCGTGAACAGTTGACGCCATGGCCTACTCGATAAAGGAAATCTTCTACACCCTCCAGGGCGAGGGGGCCCAGACGGGCCGCCCAGCGGTCTTCTGCCGCTTCGCCGGTTGCAACCTCTGGAGTGGCCGGGAGGCGGATCGGGCCACCGCCGTCTGCACCTTTTGCGACACCGATTTCGTGGACACTGACGGACCGGGCGGGGGGCGGTTCGCGAGCGCAGCGGCCCTGGCCGCGGCCGCGGCGAACGCGTGGCCCGGCGACGCGGGCGGGGTGCCCTTCGTGGTGTGCACCGGCGGGGAGCCGCTGCTGCAGCTGGACGAGAGTCTCGTGCGCGCGCTCCACGCCCGGGGATTGGAGATTGCCGTTGAGACCAACGGGACCCGGGTGCCCCCGCCCGGGCTCGACTGGATCTGCGTCAGCCCCAAAGCAGGAGCGCAGCTGGTGCTCCGGCAGGGCGACGAGCTCAAGCTGGTCTACCCGCAATCCGGATTCGAGCCGGATCGGTTCGAGGCGCTCGAGTTCCGCCATTTCTTTCTCCAACCGATGGACGGCCCCGCGCGCGAGGCGAATACGGAGGCGGCGTTGCGCTACTGCCTGGCCCACCCGCGCTGGCGGCTCAGCCTGCAGACGCATAAGCTTCTCGGCATTCCGTAGCCGGGCCTCCCGCCTCAACCGCCCACGCATGCACGCCTATTCCGACCGGATCAACCACGCCTTCGCTTTCGCGGCGAAACACCATCGCGGTCCCGGATCCGCGTCGCCGGGCAGTCTCGGCCATCCGGCCAACGTCGCGGTGATCCTCGCTCGGTACGCGTGCGACCAGCCCACCCTGGTCGCGGGCATCCTGCACCACGTGCTCGAGGACGCGCGGCCGGACCGGCGGGAGATGCTGGAGCACAAGGTCGTCGAGAAATTCGGGCCGGTTGTGCTCGCGATCGCCACTGATGCGTCTGAGCCCAAATACACGAGGCGCGGCGAGGACCGGCCGTGGCGGGCCTGCAAGCACGACTTCCTGGCGCACCTGGCGGTGGCGGAGCCGCGGGCGCTCGACATCATCACCGCCGACGAGATCCATCGCTGCGGGTCCACGATCGCGGCGCTCCGGCGCCTCGGCGCGGAGTATCTGGGAGCCTTCTCGCAGGCGACCTCGGAGGAGACGATCTGGTGGTACCGCTCCATGACCGAGGTGCTCGCCTCCCGGCCGGACTGGCCGCAGCGTGCGATGCTCGAGGAGATACGCACCCTCGCGGCGGACCTGGTCCGCAGCCTCCAGCAGAGCGAAGAGGAACTGTGAGACGCACGAGGGTCCGGCGCCTGGCCACGGCGCTCCTGTTGGGCACGCTGGCCGGGTGCCTGGGCCTGCCGCCGGCGCCGGCGCCCACGAATCCGATGCGGTTTCTTTCGATCAACGACGTCTACGTCGCCGATACTCTGGCGGACGGAACGGGCGGCCTGGCGCGCGTAGCGACGATGCGGGAACGGGTGCAGGCGGAGGGCCCGACCCTCTTCGTCCTCGCGGGCGACTTCCTCTCGCCCAGCCTGCTGAGCAAGTACTACGCTGGCCGCCAGATGGTCGAGGCCCTCAACGCCGCGAAGCTGGACTACGCCACGTTCGGCAACCACGAGTTCGAGCTGGCGGAGGACACGCTCGTCGCCCGGATCCACCTGGCGAACTTCAAAATGCTGTCGGCCAACTGTCACAAGGCCAACGGCGACCCGTTCCCCGGCGTGATGAGCTGGGATACGCTCCGGCTCGCGAAGCGGAAGGTGGGCATCTTCGGGCTCACGCTGCAGGGCGACTACCCGGCCTATGTCCGGTGCGGCGATCCCGACAGCGCGGCCCGGTTCGTCGTCGACACGCTAATCCAGCAGGGCGCGGACTTCGTGGTGGCGCTCACCCATCAGACGGTCGAGGCGGACCGCGCGCTGCTCAACCGGGAAGGCCACCTCGACCTCATCCTCGGAGGCCATGAGCACGAGCACATGACCGTGGCGATCTCGTCGCGCTACATCCTCAAAGCGGACGCCAACTCCCGCAGCGCCCAGTTCGCCACCGTGTGGGGGGCCAAGGGCCAGTGGCGGGAGGCGGTGGCCCTGCTGCCCGTGACCCCAACGGTGGCCACGCTGGACTCGACCGTGGCGCGGGTCGTGGCCGCCTGGTCCGACAGTCTGCGCCGGCGGCTCGGACCGCAACGGGTGCTGGGGACGATCGAGGCCCCGCTCGACGCGCGCGACGGCGTGCAGCGACGCCAGGAGACGGCCTTGGGCGACCTCGTCACCGATGCGATGCGGGCCGGGACCCGGGCAGACGCGGCCTTCCTGAACGCGGGAGCGCTCCGACTCGACGACATCCTCTTCCCGGGTCCCATCACCAATTACGACCTCGAATCGCTCTTTCTCTTCGCCGACGAGACCCGGGCGGTCACCGTCCCGCTCACCGGTGCGCGGGTGCGCGAGCTGCTTGAGCGGAGCGTGTCCGACGGGGTGATCGGCAAGGGCGGGTTCCTCCAGGTCTCCGGCGTCTCTTTCGCCTACGACCCCGCCCGGCCGTCGGGCAGCCGGATCGTGGGCGAGGTGGTCCGTCCCGACGGCGAGATCATCGAGCCCCGCGCCCGGCTGCAGGTGGCGCTGCCGGGCTATCTAGCCTGCCACGGCGGGGACGGTTACGCGGTCCCGGAGGCCGCCGGGGCCTGCGCCGGGCAAGACAGCGCCCCCCGGACGGTCGATCTGCTCGAGGCCTACATCACCGGTCCCTTGCACGGCAAGGTGGCCCCGCCCCCGGGCGAGCGGATCACCCGCCGCTGACGCCGGCCGACTCCGGCCGGGAACGACTCGCCTCCGGCCGGGGCGCTAACTATCTTTGGGGCCAATGGGTTTAACACCAACCCCCTCCGCGCTTGCCTCCCTCCCCAGCGCCTTCGCCGCCGCGTGCCGCCTATCCCGGACGGACGGGGAGCTGCTGGAGCGCTGCCGTGTGGCGCTGGTCCAGCGTTTCCAGAGCGAACGCATCTGGTTCACGCTGGTCGCACCCGAAGGCGACATGCCCCGGGTGGGGCCGGCGGAGGGATTCGAGGAGGCTGCGGAGATCGCCCGGCTCAAGAGCGGGGAGACGGAAGCGGTCGTCTACGCCGACTCCTCTGTGGCGTCCGACATGCGCGCGGTCGCCATGCCGCTCGTGCTGGGGCTCAGCGTCGTCTTCGAGCTGCGCGGCATTTTGCTCGACCGCCAGGCGGCCCTCGACGACGCCGTCTTCCAGCTGCGCGCGCTCCGGCAGGTCGCCCGCCTCCTCTCCTCCGTGCACTCCATCGAGGAGACCGAGCAGCTCATCCTCGATTTCATGGCCGAGGTGTTCTTCGCCTGGTGGGCCTGCCTCTACCGGCCCGATGGCGGCGCGTACTCGCCTAAGGTGTCGCGCTCGCTCGGCGATCGGCCCCAGCCCACTCCGATCGACCGGGCGGCGCTGGATCAGGCGCTGCCGCCGGGCAGCGCGTCGGTGGGCGCGGATGACGTGGCCGTGGCCACGCTCGTGGGCCAGGGGGCGGAGCTGGTCGTGCCGCTCGACGCCGGCTCCGAGCGAATGGCGGTGCTGGTACTTGGCTCCCGGATCAGCAACAAGGGCTATGCGCGTGCCGAGCTCGAGCTCGCGGGGACGCTGTCGTTCGCGGCGGCCATTGCGCTCAAGAACTCCGAGCTGGTCGAGCAGCTCCACAGCGCCGCGACGACCGACGAGCTGACCGGCCTCTACAACCGCCGGGCTCTGGAGGAGCGGCTGGGCGCGGAAATCTCCCGGAGCCTCCGGCACCAGCTCCACACCAGCGTCCTCCTGCTCGACCTCGACCGGTTCAAAGTCGTCAACGATACCATGGGCCACGCCGCCGGCGACCGCCTGCTGGTGCTCGTCTCCAACGTGCTCCGGCAGCAGGCCCGGGCCCTCGACGTGGTTGGCCGCCTGGGCGGCGACGAGTTCCTCGTCATCCTGCCCATGACCAAGCCGACCGAAGCGCAGGTGTTCGTCTCCCGCGTACAAGCGAGCCTGGATGCCCTCGCCCGCACCCATCCCGAGTTCGGTCACTCCACCCTGAGCATCGGTATCGCGGAGTCGCCCCGCCACGGCACCACGGTGAGCGGCGTGCTGGCGGCCGCGGATACGGCGCTCTATCGAGCCAAGCGTGGAGGCCGGAATTCGGTCGAGATCTCCGACGTCGAGGTCGGGGACGGCTAGCGCCCCGCACCGCATGCCCGATCCGGAGTTCACGCTACTCGGCGACGCCTGCTGGCTCGATTTCGTCAACACGACCCGCGGCCGCATGGCGGCGCCGCCCGACCTCCTGCCCGATCCCGGCGCGTATCATCGCTGGACCAAGGCCGAGAAGCTGACGTCGGACGTGGAGACCGTCCCGTTCGCCGAGATCCTCGCGTTCCGGCGCGAGCTCATCGGGCTGGGGGAAGCCCTGCAGGCTGACCGCCAGCCCCCGGCCTCCGCGATCGCCGCGATCAACGCCCGCCTTGCCGCGCAGCGGGGCCACGAACGGCTGGTGCGGACGGCCGGAACCTGGCAGGTGGACTTCGCCCCCGAGCAAGCGGGAGCGGCGCTGGACGCGATCGCCCGCTCGGCGGCCTTCACGCTGGCCGATCGGACCCACACCGTGCGGCAGTGCGCGGCCGATCACTGCTCGCTCCTGTTCCTCGACGCCTCCCCCACTCAGAGCCGGCGCTGGTGCAGCTCCGCGGTGTGCGGCGGGCGGGGCCGCATCGAGCGCCGGCGCGGGCTGCAGCGATGAGCGCCCCCGATCCCGTCGCCGCCTTTCAGGCCGCCGAGGCGGCGGTCGGGGCCCGCTACAAGCTGGAGCGCTTGGTCGCGGCCAACCGTGACCGGGTGCTGTTCCTCGCGCTGGATCAGGTGCTCAGACGGCGCGTGAGCCTGCGGCTCAACTTCTACTCCGACGAGCCGACCCGCGCCTGGTTCCTGCGCGAGGCCGAAGCGCTGGGCCAGCTCGACCATCCCGCGATCCGCCACGTCTATGACGTCGGCACGGCCGGGACTCTCGCCTACCGGGTCGGCAACTGGGTCGACGGCGAAGGTCTCCAGGAGGCGGTGCAGCGCGGCCCCCGACCGATCCCGACGGTACACACGCTCGCCCGGGACCTGCTGAGCGCGATGGAGCACGCGCACGCCCGGGGGATCATCCTCCGGCGGGTCGTGCCCCCGTCGCTGATCGTGAATCCGGCCGGGCGGGCGACGATCACCGACGTCCGGTTCAGCAGTTGGACCCTGCCGGTGATTCCGTCGGACGCCGTGCCCACCCAACAGGCGTTCATGGCGCCGGAGGCCCGCGGAGGAGCCGCGGGCGATCCCGCGAGCGACGTCTACACCGCGGGCGGGCTCCTCTACTACGCCATCACCGCGCAGGAGCCGCCCCTCGACGTGCGGGACCTCCGTCTGCCCTCCGCATTGCGGCCCAACTGTCCCCGTGCGCTCGAACGGGTGATCGTCCGGGCGCTGCGTCCGGCACCGGAGGACCGCTATCTCACCGCCGTGGAGATGCTGGAGGACTTCGCGTCGGAAGCCGGCACGTTCGAGACGCCGGTGGTGACGCCGATCGCCGGCGTGCCCGCCTTGCTCGAGGGGGAAGACCGGGCTCGGTGGGAGAAGCGCCTGCGCCGCGCGCTGGGCGACGACTACGAGCTGCTGGGCCAGCTGGGGCAAGGCGGCTTCGGACGGGTGTATCGGGTGCGCGACCTCCATCTGGAACGCGAGGTGGCGCTCAAGGTGCTGCACCCGCTGCTCACCCAGGAGCCCGCCGTGGTGGAGCGCTTCCGGCGCGAGGCCCAGCTCGCCGCCCGGCTCAACCACCCGAACATCGTCAACATCTACGATATCTCCGGGCGCTCGGGGCTGATCTGGTACACCATGGAGCTGATCAACGGCCCGAGCCTGGCGCAGCTGGTCGAGCGCGAGGGCCCCCTGCCGCTGGACAAGGTCCTCAGGCTGCTGCGCGAGGCGCTGTCGGCTCTGGCTCACGCCCACGGCTCGGGGCTGGTGCACCGCGACATCAAGCCGGAGAACATGCTGATCGAGCCCGACGGCAGCTTGCGCATCACCGACTTCGGGCTGGCGCTCGCGCTGCGCGGTGCCGGCAAGTACGGCGGTGCGACCAGCCAGAGCGGGACGCCCCAGTTTGCAAGCCCCGAGCAGCTGCTGGGGGAACGGGTGGACCAGCGGTCGGATCTCTACAGCCTCGCCGCGGTGGCGTACTTCGCGCTGCTCGGGACCGCGCCCTTCCCCGGCGTGACGCCGGAGCAGGTCCTGGCCCGCCAGACGACCAACCAGTTTCCAGTCACCGACGGGTTGCGGGAGGACGTGCCGCCGGCGCTGTGGGAGGTGCTGGACCGCGCGCTCCGCGCGGAGGTGGACGCCCGCTATCCCTCGGCGGCCGAGTTCCTTCAGGCGCTCAACCGGGCAGCCGGCGGCGGCGGTTCACGTCGGCAGGGCGGCGACCTGGCCCGGGTGGCGGCCCGATGGCTCAAGATCTGACGCTACTTGACGAAACGTCTGTTTCATACATATTTGAGCGCGGATTTTCGGCATCGGTGTTTCTTTGCCCCCAGTCATCCGATAGACCAGGAATCGAAAGGCCCGGGCTGATCGCCCTGGGTCTTTTCGTCTTTTTGTGTCGCGGGACAGGCCCGCGCTCACAAGAGCTCGGCCAGCCGGACTTTCCCGGTCGCCGAGGGTAGCCTACACAACGCGGAGTAGTCGCAATGGCTCGCACCATCGGCACGGTCAAGTGGTTCAACGACGCGAAGGGCTTCGGATTCATCACTCCGGAGAACGGGGACAAGGATTGTTTCGTCCATCACACGGCGATCAAGATGGACGGGTTCCGCAGCCTCGCGGAGGGCGAGCGGGTCGAGTTCGACATCGTGCAGGGTGCGAAGGGCCCCGCAGCCGAGAACGTCACCAAGGCCAAGTAAGCGGGGTCGCTCCGGCAACAACAACGGCGGGCCGCTCGCGCGAGCGGCCCGCCGTATCGCTTGGAGGGAGGGCTGGCGGAGGCTACTTGTGCCGGTAGATGACCCGCCCGCGGGTGAGGTCGTAGGGGGACAGCACGACGCTCACGCGGTCCCCCTCGAGCACCCGGATCTTGAACTTGCTCATCTTGCCCGCCGCGTAGGCCAGGACTTCGTGCCCGTTCTCCAGCAGGACCCGATAGTTCCGGTCCGGCAGAACTTCAGTCACGACGCCTTCCATCTCGATGCCCTCTTCCTTCGCCATCCGCTTGCTCCCATGAAGACGGGCTGAATCTCGCCGTTGAGTCGCCGGGAAGCAACCTCTCGCTAACGGCCCGCGCGCGGCGGGATCTCCGCCCGAAGCGCTTCGATCCGCTCTTCGACCGGCGCCACCAGCTCCTCCATCAGCCCGGTGTCGAAGGACAGCCGCGCGCCGGCGGTCGCGTAGATCTCGGGCAGCGGTCGCGTCGCCCCCAGCGCAAGCGCGTCGCGGTACCGCGCCACCGCCGATGCCGGATCATGGAGACTGTTCCGCCAGACCTGGAGCGCCCCCAGCTGCGCGATGCCGTACTCGATGTAGTAGAAGGGGTAGAGGAACACATGGAGTTGCCGATACCACCGGGCGATGCGCTCCGCGTCCAGACCGCTCCAGTCCACGCCGCGCTCGAACCGGGCGCGAATCCGGAGCCAGGCCTGGTCACGTGCCTCGGCATCGTCGCCTTGGCCGCTCGTGTAAATCCAGTGCTGGAATGCGTCGATGGAGGCGATGTGCGCCAGCGCGATGAGGATGTCTTCCAGGTGCTCGATGGCCGCGGAGCGCGCCTCATCGGGCGTGAAGAACCCTCCTGGGCCGGTGAGGTGAGGCGCGGCGAGCAGCTCCATGGACATGGACGCCAGCTCGGCCGCCTCCGACCCGGTGTGGCGCTGCCAGATGAACGGCTGCGGGTGCGAGGCGAACGCGTGGAAGGCATGCCCGGCCTCGTGGAGCAGCGTGTTCACGTCGTCGACCAATCCCACCGCGTTCATGAAAATGAAAGGACGCCCCCGATGCTGCAGCGTCTCGCAGTAGCCGCCCGGCGCCTTGCCCTTCCGGCTCTCCAGATCGAGCAGGCCGCAGTCGATCATCGTCTGGAACTCGGCCCCGAGCTCGGGCGAGACGCGGGCGAACGCGTCCCGGGCCTTGGCGACCAGCTCGTCCGCGGTGCGGAACGGCCGGAGCGGTTGGTCGCGGTACGGATCGACCTGCAGGTCCCACGGGCGGAGCCGGTCCAGCCCGAGCCGGCGCCGACGCTGGCCCAGGAGCCGCTCGACCGCGGGGACCACCGTGCGCTCCACCGCATCGTGGAATCGCTCGCAGTCCGCGGGGGTATAGTCGAAGCGGAACTTGGCGGGGAACACGTAGTCCCGGAAATTCGCAAATCCGGCGTTCCGCGCGGCCTGCTGCCGGAGGCGGTACATCGTGTCGAACAGCGAGGCCATCGCGTCCCGCTGCCCCAGGTAGGGCGCGGTCCCGGCGCGCCAGGCCCGCTCACGAATCGCCCGGTCCGGACTCTTCAGGAACGGGAGCAGTTGCGGAAGAGGCCGTAGCTCGCCCTCCCACTCCGCCGTCATCGACCCGGTGATCCGCTGGTAAGTGGCGCAGTGCTGCTCGACCTCGGCGAACAGCGGGACGTTCGCCTCCCGGAAGATCTCGATCGAGGTGCGGAAGCGCTGGATCGTCGTCACGAGGTCGGGGCGGGAGTAACCGGAGGCGACCAGGCGCCTGGCGAGCGCGACGCTCTTTTCCTCCGCGCGAGGGAGGATCTCGGTGGAGAACCGGAGGTGGTCGGCCTCCTTCTCGGCGTTGCCCGTGTCGATCGTGTAGCCGATCATCGCGAGGGCCGCCGCTTCCGTGAGCAGCTCCTCCAGCGTGGACCAGTCCCGCAGCCATGCCTCCATTGCCCCCGGCTCGAGCGGGCGCTCGGCCAGCTCGTCGTAGTAAGGGGCGACCTCATCCCACGCTGCCTTGGTGAAGGCGTCGGGGGAGGAAGGCAGGGCGGAAACAGTCACCGGGTTCCTCGAGTCGCGGAATCCGGGATGATGGCGGGACTCGGTCGACAATTCAAGCGGGGATCACGCAGGTGGTGAGCCCCGGGCCTGGCGGTGGTAGAGATAGGCGAGCAGCAGGGAGACGAGTCCGAGGATGAAGACCGAGCCCACCCGATAGAGCGCGTCCAGGGACGACAGGTCGAACAGCAGCACTTTGAGCACTGCGAGACCGGCCACCCCGAGCCCGCCCAGCCGGGCCGGGCGAATGTCGCGGCGCAGGCCCAGCGTCACCAGGGCGCCGGCGAACACGAGCCACCAGGCGCTGACGGCGAGCCCACCGGCGAGATGCGCGGTTTCGACGGACGTCTCACGGAGCTCGAAGAAGCGCCGGATCTCGCCGGTGACGCCGAACAGTGCGAGGGCCCCGGTGACCAGCCAGAGGCCGGCCCGGGCCAGGCGGGCGAGAGGCGTCGCAGGCTCTCGCTTCCAGGCCCGTGCCGGGAGCGCGACCGTGACGCCGATCGCGAGCCAGAGAACGCGGGCCCAGGGACCGGTGAACGCGGCATCCTCGAAGCCACGCCGCTGGAGGTCGTCGCCAAACAGGTGGCGCAGGGCCACCGCAATGGTGCCGGCCGCGTACCACCGCCCGTCGGAGCGGTCCAGCGGATGGTCGAGCAGGGCCCACAACAGGCTCAAGCCCAGGAGGATGGCGGGAGCCTCGACCCCGGACCAGCGATCCAGCACCGCGACCGCGGCCGCGGTCGCGCCCACCAGCGCGAAGGGAACACGCACGCGGGAATAACCGGCCGCCAGGTAGGGTACCGCGACCGCGAAGGCGTCGAGGCCCGGGTACGCCGCGAAGGCGTCGGGCGCCAGCGCGCGCACCGCCCAGCCGAGCAGAATCGGCGTGGAGAAGAAGTAGAGCGCCTCACCCGCCGACCAGCCTTCCGGTGCGTCCCCGGAGAGCCGGAGCGGAAGCCACTCCGGCTGGTGCAGCGCGTGCCACCAGACGGGCGCCGCCAACAGCAGACCAGCCGGGAACGTCAGCCAGCGCGGATCGAGGTTGGGGCTCACGGTGGCGAGCAGCGCCCAGCCGCCCCAGAACGAGAGGAAGCGCGTCTCCCACCACGCCTCCCTGAGCCCGAGGTAGATCCCCCCGGCCCCACCCGCCACCGCATACGCGAGCGCGCCGAGCGGATGGCGGGAGTCCCCCGCGGCGGACCATCCCAGCGTGAAGAAGCCAAACGCGACGATCGCGCATGTCACGCGCCAATGCTTGCGGGCCGCCACCCAGCCCAGCGCGAGTGCCATGGCACCCAGGTAAACCAGCAGCGCGTCGGCGTTGGCCGCCCGCCGGCCCAGCAGCACGGGCGCGAGGAAGGCGCCGAGCGCAGCCGTGGCACCCAGCGCCTCGACCGCGATCGCGTAGGCGATCGCCGCCAGCGACACGGAGACGAGCGCGAGCCCCGCGATGCCGATCGCCGGCGGCACGAGTCCGTAGAGCTTGGCCGCCGCCCAGACGGCCAGGTAGACGATCCCTGCGCCGCAGCCGATGAGCGCCGCGCCGTAGGTGCGGTATTTCCCCAGCAGGCGCCAGCCCACGCCGCCGACCACCGCGCCGGCGATGATACCACCGATGCAGCGCCCGGCCTCGGTGATCCAGCCGCGCTCGAACGAAAGCTTGAGCAGATAGCCTGCGGCCAGGAGGAGCGCCAGCACGCCGACGGCGAGGAGGCCCCGCTGACCGATCCAGGCCTCGGTCGGGAGCCCGGCGGGTTCGGGCTCGGGCTCGGAAGGTGGCGGCGGCCGTGAGGGGCGTCGGGAAGGCGCGGATTCCGCTGTCACCGGCGCCGCCTGGGTGGCGGGCGCTGCCGCCGGGGCGGCGGGCGCAGCCGCAGAGGCGGGTGGCGACGGCGGGCGCTCGGGTGCGCCGCCGGGCGACGGGGCGCCGCGGACCCGGAGCGCCTCGCGCATGAGCGCCTCCAGCACTTCGAGCCGCTGCTCCAGCCGGTCGAGCCGCTCCTCGGTGCTCGTGGGAGCCTCCTCGCAGCTACGCCGTGGTCTCGGATGCCGGCGCGGGGGCCGGCGCCGGGGCCGTCTTGAGGGTAGGCGGCTGCACCTCAACCCGGAAGGCCAGCAAGCCGACCAGGGCCACGATCCCGCCCGCGATGAAGAACGGCGCGGCGTGGCCGAGGCGCTGGAACGCGGCCGTGGCGATCAGCGGGGCGGCCACCCGCGCCAGCCCAGCGAAGGTCTGCGCTACGCCCATCACCGTGCCGAGCTCGCGGCTCGGCGTGCGGCCCGAGAGCAGCGAGGTAGTGGAAGGGAAGAGCAACGCGGTCCCGATCGGAACGAGCGGCATCACGAACGCCGCGAGGATCCAGAGATCGGGGACGAGGGGGTACGCGGCGCAGCCGATGACGAGCGACAGACAGCCGAGCCGCATGGTCCACAACTCACCGACCCGCTCGACGATCGGTCCGAGCAGGATGATCCGCATGATGATGGACATCACGCCGAAATAGGTGAGAAAGTACCCGAACGTCTTCTCGGTGATGTGGAATTCGGCGTTCAGGTACAGGGGAAGCACGGCCGTCAGCGAGCTGAAGGCGAGCATGCCGACGCCGTAGATCCAGAGCAGTCGCGCCGAGGCGCCGGTGGGGTGCCGGATCGCCTGCCAGGCCGGTTCCCAGAGCGATTTCCCGGCGGCAGGGTGCGCGCCCGATCCGTCCTTCTTCCGCGATTCGGGCAGCCAGTAGAATGCGAAGCCGGCGTTGGCCAGGCAGAGAGCCGCGGCGATCAGGCCGGGCGCGTGCCGCCCCAGGCGCCCCCCCAGGGTTCCGATGATTGGGCCGATCACCATAGCGGCCGCGGTGGCGGAAGAGAGCCAGCCCAGGGCCCGCGCGCGTTGGGACGGCTCGACCGTGTCGGCCACGTAAGCCTGGGCCACGCCCGTGGTCCCCCCGCCCGCCCCCTGCACGAAGCGCGACGCAAAGAGCAGCCAGAGCGAGTCGGCAAAACCGAACACGATGTACGCGGCCGCCGACGCGAACAGCCCGACGAGCAGC